>NZ_JBYNTT010000012.1:0-171103 GCF_057784995.1 Ramlibacter sp. G4-7 | reverse complement strand
CCGCGCTTGGCTGCGCGTCATCTGGCGCGCTTGGAGAGACCGCCAGCCATACGACGTCCAGCGTCACACAGGCGCCATGTTGCAGCTCGCCGCAGCAGGGGGTTGACACAGGGTGTCTCATGCCCCGTCCTTCGCCAGGCGCAGCCCGCTGAACTGCCAGCGCGCGGCCGGCGGGAAGAAGTTGCGGTAGCTGCGGCGGGCGTGCCCCGGCGGCGTGGCGACGCTGCCGCCGCGCAGCACCATCTGCCCCACCATGAACTTGCCGTTGTATTCCGCGATGGCGCCGCTCCACGGCCGGTAGCCCGGGTAAGGATCGTAGGAGGAGCGCGTCCACTGCCACGCGTGCCCGCTCATCTGCTGGATGCCGGGCAGGTCGTGCGCGGCTTCCCACTCGGCTTCCGTCGGCAAGCGGGCCCCCGACCATTCGGCGTAGGCCGCGGCCTCGTAGAAACTCAGGTGGCTCACCGGCGCAGTGGGATCCAGCGGCTTGACGCCGTCCAGGCCGAACACCTGCCACTGCGACGAAGGCGCGCGCGGATCCTCCGGCGCGATCCAGTACAGCGGGGCCTGCCACTGCTGCGACTGCAGCAGCGCCCAGGCGTCGGACAGCCACAGCGAGGCCGTGCGGTAGCCGCCGTCCTCGACGAAATCGGCGTACTCGCCGCAGGTCACCAGGCGGTCGGCGATGCGGTACGGCTGCAGCCACACGGTATGGCGCGGCGTCTCGTTGTCGAACGCAAAGCCCTCCCCCGTGTGGCCGATGCGCACGGGCCCGGCCGGTCCGTGCAGCCAGGCGACCGGCGGCGTGCTGGACGCCAGGCGCAGCGCCGGCTGCTCGAGCGGCTCATAGGCGGGGAGCAGCGGGTTGCAGGACAAGGCGTGCAGGATGTCGGTCAGGATCAGCTCCTGGTGCTGCTCCTCGTGCTGCAGGCCCAGTTCGATCAGCGGATGCACGGCCTCCCAGGTCGCATCGTCGGCGGTGCCCATGAACTGCTCGAGGGCCGTCTCGACGTGCGCGCGGTAGCGGTGCACCGAGGCCAGCAGCGGGCGCGTGAGCAGGCCCCGTTGCGGACGGGGGTGGCGCGGTCCCAGCGACTCGTAATAGGAGTTGAACAGGTGGTGCCAGCGCGGCTCGAATGGTTCGTAGCCGGCCACCCTGGGCTGGAGCACCACGGCCTCGAAGAACCAGCTGGTGTGCGCCAGGTGCCACTTGGTCGGGCTTGTGTCCGGCATGGACTGCACGCACTGGTCTTCGGGCGACAAGGGGTCGGCCAGCGCGAGGGTGCGCGCGCGCACGCGGGCCAAGCGCTCGGCCAGCGCAGCGCGCGCGCCGGGCGCCGGGCCGACTAGCGCCGCGGATGGGTTCACGGACATGCGTGCCGCCTCCAGGTGGTGCAGCGTGCCTCCTGCGCCGTCGCTGCGTTCGATGCTGTCCCCTGCCGAGCGATTACAGCACAGCGGCGCAGGTGCCGGGCGCTCAATCCCGTGCCTTCACAACCAGCCTTTTGCGGCACCCGCCATGCAGGTGCGGCAGACGGCACTGCCCTCCGGCATCGCGGAAGCGGGGGCGCGCACGACGCGCACCGGCGCATCGGCCGTGGGACGCGCGGCGGCCGCCGGCGCCGGCGCCTCGGACGCGCCAAAGATTGCAGCGCCCAGGGCGGCCACGCAGACGGCGCTCACGCAGAGGGCGGGAATCCAGCGGGTGGACGAGGTGCGCTTGGCCATGACGAACTCCTGTACGGCCGTGGTTCTACCCATGGGGGTGCGCAGGGCGCTGTAGGAGCGGGCGCCGCCTGGGAGCGGATTCTCCCTGCGCGACGTCGGACGTGTCCGACACGCGTCCTGCTCGTCAGCGGGAGATGGCGCGCTTGCGGGACCGCGGCGAAGCCGCGCGCGCTGCGCCGGCGGGCGCGGCGCCGCCCAGCCGCGGTAAAGGCCGCCGGGCCACTTCCGCGGCCTCGCCGGCTTCCATCCCCAGGGCCCGCAGCACGACCGTGGCAACGGCGATGTCGTGGCGCGGCGCCGTCAGCCCCAGCGCGACCCGCCGCATCGCCACCATGCAGATGCCTTGCATCACGTCCAGGCCGACGGTCTCGTTGGGCACCTTCAGCCGCTTCTGCTTGACCGCCAGGCGCAGGTCCGCGAGCGGGTAGTCCTCGATCTGCGCGAGCAGCGAAGGGCTCGCCGCGGCGATGTCCAGCAGCAGCAGGGCCCAGCCCGGACTTTCCTGCGCCAGGAGCACGTAGCGGCGCTGGCCGATCGCCACGCGCTCCGCGCCGTCGGCGACCTGCTCCTCGCTTTCGGCGATGGCCCGGCACAGGCTCTGCGCCAGGACCACCACCACGCGCTCGAGCAGTTCCTCCTTGGACGCGAAGTGGTTGTAGACGGTCGCGGCGGTCACGCCCGCCAGTTGCGCGACTTCCTGGATGGTGGCCGCGGCCACGCCGCGCGCGCCGAACACCTCGACCGCCGCCCGCACCAGCGCGCCCTGCGTGCGCTCGCGCTTGCCGCCGCCGGCCGTGGCCGCGGCGAAGGCGGCCGCCAGCGGCGCCGGCAAGGGGGATAGGCCATTGGGAGGAGAGACGCCAGCCATTTCTGGTTATAGCATCAAATTTTGTCGTCCTATCCAATTTTATACAAGGAGACCAAATGACGCACAGGTGGGTGAAGCGGGGCGCGCTGGCGCTCGGGGTGCTGGCGCTGCTGGCGGCGGCCGGCGTGTTCGGCGGGCTGCAACTGGCCGAGCGCCGCATGGCGCGCCGGGTGGCGGTGGACGTGCGCCCGGTTGCCTACAACGCGGACGCGGCGACGGTGGAGCGCGGCAGGTACCTGTTCTCCTCGCGCGGCTGCGTCGACTGCCATGGCGCCAGCGGCGCCGGCAAGGTGTTCGTCGACAACGGCAGCGACCTGCGCATCAAGGGCCCCAACATCACGACGGGCGCCGGTGGCGTGGTGGCTGGCTACCAGCCCGCGGACTGGGTGCGCGCCATCCGCCACGGCGTCGCGCCCGACGGGCGGCCGCTGATGGTGATGCCCAGCGAGGACTACAACCGGCTCACCGACGGCGACCTGGCCGCGCTGGTCGCCTACGTGCGCTCGCTGCCGCCCGCAGCCGGCTCCGGCGCCGAAGTGCTGCTGCCGCTGCCCGCCCGCGTGCTCTATGGCTTCGGCGCGATCCAGGACGCGGCCGCCAAGATCGACCACAGCCTGCCGCCCGCGGCCCCCGTGAGCGAAGGCGTCAACGTGCAGCACGGCGCCTACGTGGCCAACATGTGCCTCGGCTGCCATGGGCCGCAGCTCACCGGCGGCCGCATCCCCGGCGGCCCGCCGGACTGGCCCGCCGCCGCCAACCTCACGCCGGTGGCCGCGTCACCGATGGCGGCGCACTACGCCGATGCCGACGCGTTCGCGAAGATGCTCAAGACCGGCCAGCGGCCGGACGGCTCGAAGATCCAGGTCATGCCCTTCGAGTCGCTCAAGGCGCTGAGCGACACGGACGTGCGGGCGCTGCACCTGTACCTGCGCAGCCTGCCACCGCGGCCCCAGGGCTGAAGCCTTCTAGCCGAACTGGCGGCGCGCCAGCGCCGCGCCCTGGGCCAGCGCCTCGAGCTTCTTCAGCGCGATCTCGCGGTCCATGGGTGCCATGCCGCAGTTGGTGCAGGGAAACAGGCGTTCGCGCGGCACGAACTGCAGCGCGCGGCCGATGGTCTCGGCCACCTGCTCCGGCGTCTCGACCTGGTCGCTTGCCACGTCGATGACCCCGACCAGCACGTCCTTGCCTTCGAGCAGCGCCATCAGGTCCGGCGGCACGTGCGAGTGGAAGCACTCCAGGCTCACCTGCCGGATGCTGCTGGCCGCCAGCGCCGGAAAGACCAGCTCGTACTGGCGCCACTCCTCGCCCAGCGTCTTCTTCCAGTCGTTGTTGGCCTGGATCCCGTAGCCGTAGCAGATGTGGACGGCGGTGGTGCAGGTGAGGCCCTGCGCGGCGCGTTCCAGTGCCTTGACGCCCCAGTCCGCTGCCTCCTTCATGTACACGTTGAAGGCCGGTTCGTCGAACTGGACGATGTCGACGCCGTCGGCCTGCAGCGCGAGCGCCTCCTGGTTGAGGAGCTCGGCGAAGGCGAAGGCCAGCTTCACGCGGTCGCCGTAGAAGCGGTCCGCCACCGTGTCGACGATGGTCATCGGCCCCGGCATGGTGAACTTGAGCTTGCGGGTCGTGTGCGCACGGGCCAGCCGCGCCTCCTGTGCATGCACGCGTCCTTTCAGGCGCAGCGGCCCAACCACCTGCGGCACCATGGCCTTGTAGCGGTTGTCGCGGATGCCTATCTCCACCTTGTGCGCGAAGTCGATGCCCTCGACCTGCTCCAGGAAGCCGTGCACGAAGTGCTGCCGCGATTGCTCGCCGTCGGTGACGATGTCCAGCCCGGCGTCTTCCTGGGCCTTGAGCCACAGCAGCGTCGCGTCCGCCTTGGCCTGGCGCAGTTCCTCGCCTTCCGCCCGCCAGCGCGGCCACAGTTTCCGGGTCTCGGCCAGCCAGCCGGGCTTGGGCAGGCTACCGGCGATCGTCGTGGCGAACATGCTTGTCGTCTCCTCTCCGGGGGATGGCGCCTGGACGCCTATCATGGCACCTTACAGCAGAAGCATTCCTGCCTTCAACGATGCGTTCCCTGCCCGACCCGGAAAGAGCCAAGCCCTGCGTCCTGGTGATCGACGACGACGAGGCCGTGGCGTGGGCGATCGCCGGCCGCCTGGGCAAGGACTTCCGCGTCGTCGGCCTGAGCGATCCCTCGCGTGCGGTGGAGCGCGCGCGCATGGAGAAGCCGGGCCTGATCCTGTGCGACATCGACATGCCGGGCATGCGCGGCGACGACGTGGCCTTCGCCCTGTCGCAGGACCCGCGCACGGCCACCGTGCCCCTGATCTACCTCACCGCCCTGGTCGGGCCGGAGGAGCACCCGGACTTCGAGGGCGTGTTCGGCGACTACCCGACCATCTCCAAGAGCGCGACGACCGCGGAGCTGCGGGATATCGTCGCCTCCGCCCTGGGCCTGCCCGAGGAAGACTGAATCACCCGGGCTGCAGCGCGCAGGCCTGCGCCAGCAGCTCGTAGGAACGGCGCTGCGCCTGCGGGTCCCAGGTCCAGGTGATCACGACCAGTTCGTCCACCTGCAGTTCCTCGGCCAGGTCGCGCAGCTTCTGCGCCACTTGCTCTCCGGTCCCCACCATCGCCTTGCGCCGCAGCTCGCGCCGGTAGGCCTCTTCGGACTCGGAATACGCACGCACCGCGTCCTCGGGTGGCAACAGCGGTCCGAAGCGTCCGGTCTGCCGGTCCACGCGGGCGCGCTCGCGGCTGGCGAACAGGCGCCAGGCTTCGTCCTCGGTGTCTGCCGCCAGCGCCCACACGCAGATGTTGGCGTGCGGCTTGCCGATCGCGCCCGGCTTGAACAGGTGCCGGTACAGCTCCAGCGCCTCGGCGCAGCCTTCGCCGTCGGTGATGAAGTGGGCAAAGGAATACGGCAGCCCGAAGTGCGCGGCCAGCTGGGCGCCATAGCCCGAGCTGCCCAGCATCCAGAGGTCCGGCGAGGTGCTGCCGCGCGGAAAGGCCTGGATGCCGCGGCCGGGATGCCCTTCGGGCATGTCCTCCCCGCGCACCCAGGCCTGCAGTTCGCGCACCTGCTGCGGGAAGCTGTCCGCGGCGCGCGGGTCCGGGTTGAGCAGCATGGCGGTGCGGTGGTCGCTGCCGGGCGCGCGGCCGACGCCCAGGTCGATGCGGCCAGGCGCCAGCGCGTCCAGCACGCGGAACTGCTCCGCGACCTTGAAGGGCGAGTAATGCGGCAGCATCACGCCGGCGCTGCCGATGCGGATGCGCTGGGTGCGGGCGGCCACGGCCGCCATGAGCACCTCCGGCGCCGTGCCCACGATGGCCGGCAGGCTGTGGTGCTCGCTCATCCAGAAGCGCCGGTAGCCCAGGCGCTCGCAGAGTTCGGCGAGCGTGACCGTGTTGCGGATGGATTGGTCCTGCGGCCGCCCGACACAGGCAACGGACTGGTCGAGGACCGAGAGTTGGAGGGGACGCGACATGCCGCGATTCTGGGCACACCGGCGCACCGGCGCGCGCCCCGCCGGGCAAGTCCTTACGCAGGCTCAGGCGAGCCCTTCGTTCCAGTCGTGGATGTTGCAGCGCCCCACCACCCCATTGAGCATGAACGGGTCGTCGCGGGCGAACTCCTCGGCTGCCGCGCGCGAGGTGAAGACGCCCAGGGCACCCACCGGGGGTGCGCCGTAGGGCCCGGCCATCAGCAGGACCCCGCGGCCGTGGAACTCGCGCAGCCGGGCCTGGTGGCCGGGCATGTTCGCGTGGACCTTGCCGAGGCCGTCCTCGGCGAGCTCGTAGAACATCAGGACCTTCATGCAGGACAGGATACTGCGCGCCTGCTACGCTGCAAAGCCATGCCCATCCGCATCGTCCAACTCGGTTCCCCGCGCGCCCCGGGCGAAGGCCTGCGCCTGGGCACCGTGCGCCGGCCGCCGCGCGGCGTGCCCAGGGAGGAGTTCGCCCGGCGCGACTTCTACGACGTCTGGCTGCCCAACCTGGCACCGAGCGCCGAGCTGATGGCCGAAGGCCGGGCCGCCGTGGACGACAAGGACTGGGCCGCCTTCCGCAGGCGCTACCTCGCCGAAATGAAGCAGCCCGACCCCAGCCACCTGCTCGACGCGCTGGCGGCGCTGTCGCACCAGACGGCGTTCGCGGTGGGCTGCTACTGCGAGAACGAGCAGCGCTGCCATCGCTCGCTGCTGCGCGAGCTCCTCGCCGAACGCGGCGCGGCGCTCACATAGGGCGGCGGTGAGGCCGCGCGGCGACTGGCCCCACCGTTGGCGCCGACCGCACGCGGGTCACACACGCGGCGCCGTCCCCTCCCCCGCCGACAACGCCGTGCCGCAAAGGTGGCAATACGCCGCATCGGCAGTGGCCGCGCTCGCGCCGCAGTGGGCGCACACGCGCGGCAGGAACAGCGGCCGCTGCCGGCGCACCGTCATCTCCGCCGTGACGATGCCCGTGGGCACGGCCAGCGTGCCCCAGCCGATCAACATCATCACCGAGGCGATCAGGCGGCCGAGGTCCGTCTTGGGCGTGATGTCGCCGAAGCCCACCGTGGTGATGGTGGTGATCGCCCAGTACACGGAGGTGGGGATGTCCTTGAAGCCGTGCTCCGGCCCTTCGACCACGTACAGCAGCGTGCCCAGGATCAGCACCACCATGAGCACCGCCGACAGGAACACCAGGATCTTGCGCCGGCTGGCGGCCAGCGCCTCCCCCAGCATCTGGTATTCGACCATGTAGTCGGTCAGCTTGAAGATCCGGAACACGCGCAGCAGCCGCAGGATGCGCACGTCGATCAGCGCATGCGTCTCCGGCAGGAAGAAGGCCAGGTAGGTCGGCAGCACCGCGAGCAGGTCGACGATGCCGAAGAAGCTGCGCGCATAGCGCAGGGGCCGTTCGACGCTCAGCAGGCGCGCCACGTATTCGGCCGTGAACAGCAGGGTGAAGAACCACTCCGTCACGTCCAGCGCCGTGCGGTGCCGCTGGTGCACGGCCGGCACGCTGTCGGCGATCACCACCACGATGCTCACCAGGATGGCGAGCACCAGCACCTTGTCGAAGACGCGCCCTTCCGTCGTCTCCGACTCGAAGACGATCTCGTAGAGACGGCGGCGCCAGCCGCTCTCGGGGCGCCCCAGTTCCGCTTGCGTGCCCGGCAACATGCCCGCGATGCTACAGCCGGTTGTGGATGGCGGTGGCCGCGATCGCCGCGTGCCCCGCCGCCACCGCGATCTGGTTCAGGTCCAGCGCCACGTCGCCCGCGACGTAGAGGCCGTCGACGCTCGTCTGCTGGTGCGCGTCGACTTCCAGCTGCCCGTTCTCGCGGGCACGCGCGCCCAGCACCGTCGCCAGCTCGCACGCGTGGTGCAGGCCCAGGGCGGGATAGAGCGTGTCGAACTCCAGCACCTGGCCGTTCTGCAGTTTCACCCGCACGCCGACGTCGTCGACGCCGCAGGCGATCTCGTGCGGCGGGCTGTCGGCGATGCGCACGCCCGCGGCGCGCAGTTGCGCGAGGTCGGCGGCGGCCACCTCCTCCTGCGAAGCCATCGCCAGCCAGGTCACCTGGTTGCCAAAGTTGGCCACGAAAAGCGACTCGCGCAGGCCGTGCCCCGCGCGCCCGAGCACCGCCACGCGCTGGCCCTGGGTCTCGTAGCCGTCGCACACGGGGCAATAGCGCACCTGCCCGGCCTTCAGCGCCAGGGGCAGGCCGTCGATCTCGGGTTCCACGTCGCGCGCGCCGGTGGCCAGCAGCAGGAAGCGCGCGGTCCAGGCGCGGTCGCCCGCTTCGGCGCGAAAGGCGCCGCCCTCCTGCTGCTGCAGCCGCTCCACCCGCACGTGCTCGGTCAGCACGCCATAGCGCTGCGCGTGCTCGCGCATGCGCGCCAGCAGTTCGGGGCCTTCGATGCCGTCGGGAAAACCGGGCACGTTGCGCGTGCGCGGGATCCGCTGCAGCCGGCTTTCTCCGGCATCGAGGATGAGGGCGCGCCGCTTGTAGCGCCCCAGATAGACGGCCGCGGTGAGGCCGGCGGCGCCGCCGCCGACGATCAGGCAATCGAGGATGTCGTCCGGCATCGTTTCAAGGGGCCCAGGGCAGCTGCTTGCCGACCATCAGCCAGAAGATCAGGAGGAAGGCGAAGAATGCGGCGATGCCCAGCACCGTCCACCAGCGGAAGAGCCGGTCGTAGCCGGCGGGCACGGGCGCGCCCTGCCCCTCCGCCGCCTCCGCAATGCGGCGCATGCGGATCTGGATCACCACCACGGGCAGCCAGCATGCGATGGCCACGGCGTACAGCCCCAGCGACCAGGCAACCCAGGGCGTGGACAGCGGCAGTCCCAGCTGGTGCGCGAGCGCGATGCCCGTCACCGGCTGGACGATGGCCGCCGGCGTGGTGAGCAGCCAGTCGGCGAGCACCACGTTGCGCGCGCTGCTCGCGACACCGCCGATGCGCCGGCGCAGGCTGGCGGCGAACAGGTGGAAGGCGGAACCCACGCCCGCCCCGAACAGGATGGTCGACGACAGGATGTGCACCCACTTGAGCAGCAGGTAGTCCATCAGCACCGGCCTTCCTGCCGCACGGGCGGCTCCAGCGCCCAGAGCAGGGCGACCAGCGCGAGCAGCGGCAGGTTCTTGGCGATGGGCCCGTACGGGTGCAGCCAGTACTCGGGCAGGAAGGCAGTGATCAACAGCGTGTACCCGGCGATCAGCGCCATCTGCGCCAGCCACATGGGACGGCGCCAGCGCGCGGGCGCCGCCAGCGTGAGCACGCCCAGTGCCAGGTCGAGGGCCGCCGCGCCGTACAGGGCGAGGCTGGCCCAGGCGCCGTGCAGCCCCACGCGCGCCAGCAGTGCGTAGCTGTCCTGCACCGGGTACAGGCCGAAGGAGACGATCGCCGTCCAGATCCACAGCAGGGCCAGCGCCGCGCGCAGGACGGGGTGCCAGAGGTCGAGGACCGCTGCGCGGCGCTGCTGCTCGCGCTGCGCCGCCGGAACGAATTCGCGCGGTGGACGCGGCTGCCGGCCCAGCAGTTCCGGCAGCGCGTTGTGCTGCGTCGCGTTGCCGGCCAGCAGCATGGCGGCCGTCTCCTCGTCGAGCATGCTGCCCGGCAGGTGGCCGGCGATGGCGGCGCCGCGGCGGAACAGGGCTTCCGGCACGGGCAGCACCCACTGGCGATGCGACTCGCCCAGCGCCTCGCGCAATGCGGCGAGGTACTCGCGCAGCGGCATGGACTGCGGGCCGGCGAAGGCCAGCGTCGCGATCGACAGCGGCGGCTCTTCCACCACCCGCACGATGCCTTGCACCACGTCTTCCACGTGCACCGGCTGCACCGCCATGCGCCCGCCCTGCGGGAAGGGCAGCACGGGCGCCACGGCCAGCTGGTTGAACAGGGCCGCGCTGGTCCCGCCGGGACCGTACACGAGCGAAGGCTGCACCACGGCGCCGGCCAGGGGCAAGGCACGCAGCACGTCGTCCGCGGCCTTCTTGCTGCGGTGGTAGGCCGAGCTTGCCTGCGCGTCGGCGCCCAGGGCGGACACCTGCACCACCGTGCGCACGCCGGCGGCCGCGCAGGCCTGGAAAAGCTCGACCGGCGCGTCGGTGTGCAAGGCGCGGAAAGCCTGCCCGGGCTGTTCGCGCAGGATGCCGACCGCGTTGACGACGGCATCGATGCCGGCCAGTTGCGTGACCCACCAGCCGCGCCGCGGCACGCCCGCGAAGTCCGCGGCGATGGCGTCGCCCGCGTCGGCAGGCGGGTGGCGCAGCGCGCGCACCACCGTGTGGCCGCGCTCGCGCAGGGCCTGCGCAACAGCGCGGCCGATGAAGCCGTTGGCACCCGTGAGCAGGATTCGCATCGAATGGGCCAGTCTAGCCAGCGGCGGCATGCGCAGGGGCCGGCCCGTTACCCTTTGAGAACGTCACCCCACGAAGCGCGCGGTCTTGCCTACACTGCCGGGCATGAGCACCTGGAAAGAAGCGGCCCGCGAGGGCCTGGTCTCCGGCAGCCTGGCGAGCCTGTTCTCCGCTGCCTACCTCGCCTATTCCGGCTGGCGCCACGGCACCCCGGCCGCGCCGGTGAATGCGGTGAGCCATTGGTTCTTCGGCGACCGTTCGCTGCGCGAGGACAAGCCCAGCGCGATGTACACCGCCACCGGCTACCTCACCCACCATGCCGCGGCCATCTTCTGGGCGGTGCTGCATGCCAAGGCCTGGGGAACGCGCCCCGAGGCGAAGAGCCCCCTGCCCGCTGCCGCCGGTGCCGTGGCAGCGGCGAGCGTCGCCAGCTTCGTGGACTACCAGCTCACGCCCAGGCGCCTGACGCCCGGCTTCGAGCACCGCCTCGCGCGTCCGGAGATGACCGCGGTCTACGCGTGCTTTGCCATCGGCCTGATGGCGGGCAGCCTGCTGATGAAGAAGCGGCGTTAAGGCGCCGCCTCTGCCTTCTCGCGCGCCGCATCGAGCACGCTGTTGACCGCGTCCCCGAGCTGCGCGATGTCGAAAGGCTTGCGCAGGATGCGCGGGCGGCCGGCCAGGCGTTCGACGGCGGCCATGTCCGCGTAACCGGTCGCCAGGATGACCGGCACGTCGCCGATCACCTTGCGCGCTTCGGAGATCACTTCGGCGCCAGTCATGTCCGGCATCGCGTAGTCGACCACCAGCAGGTCCGGCTTGACCGCCGCGAGATGCGCGAGCGCCTCGCTGCCGTTGGCCGCCTCGGTCACCTTGTAGCCGATCAGGCTCAGGCACTCGACGATCACGCGGCGCACGTCGGGGTCGTCCTCCACCACCAGGATGTGGCAGGCGCCGGCGAGCGCCGGAATGGCGGGCGCCTGCCGATCCACCACCTCCTCCTCGGCCTCGGCGTCCGCTTCGGGAAACCACATCTCCACCGTCGTGCCCACGCCTTCGGTGCTGCGGATGCGCGCGGTGCCGCCGGACTGGCGCGCGAAGCCGTAGACCTGGCTCAGGCCCAGGCCGGTGCCGCGGCCCACCGGCTTGGTGGTGAAGAAGGGATCGAAGACCTTGGCCAGGATGCCGGCGGGGATGCCGCTGCCCGCGTCGCTCACGGACAGGAGCACGTAGTCGCCCGGCGGCAGGTCGCGGTCGTCGTCGAGGTAGCGCGTGCCGGTCGTGATCTTCAGCTTGCCGCCCTCCGGCATGGCGTCGCGCGAGTTCACGGCGAGATTCAGGATGGCCATTTCCAGCTGGCTCGGGTCCAGCACCACGCTCGCGTCTTCCTCGCAGAGGTCGAATTCGACCTCGACGCCGGAGCCCACGGAAATCTCCAGCAGGTCCTTCATGCCGTTGATCAACTGGTTGACGCGCGTGAGCTTGGGCAGCAGCGACTGGCTGCGCGCGAAGGACAGCAGCTGGTTGGTCAGGCGCGCGCCCCGGCGCGCGGCGCTCTTGGCGCGGTCCACCACGGGCTTGACCTTCTCCTCCTTGGCATAGAGGGAGACCAGCTCCAGGTTCATGTTGACCACGTGCAGCAGGTTGTTGAAGTCGTGCGCGATGCCGCCGGTGAGCCGGCCGATCGCCTCCATCTTCTGCACCTGCGTCAGCGCGTTCTGCGCCCGCTCGCGCTCGTTGATCTCCTTCATCAGCCGGTCGTTGGCGCTGGACAGCTCGCGCGTGCGCATCAGGATGCGTTCCTCGAGTTCGCGGTTGAGGCGCTCGAGCTCGCTGCGCGTGCGCTTGAGCTCCTCCAGGTGTTCGCGCGCGGCGTACTGGCGGCGGCGCGCGCGGACGGCGGAGTCCGCGGCACTGGCCAGCGTCTCGGCGTTGAGCGGCCGCTCCAGCACCACCAGGTTGCCCAGGCTGTGCAGCGAGCGGAAGTCCTTTTCGGGCCGCCGCCCCTCGCGCTTGGTCGCGAGCACGACGAAGGGGAAGTCCGACCACGAGGGCTGGTTGTCCAGCCACCGGATCAGGCGGTCGTCGGCGAGCAGGTGCGGCAGGGCCTCCTCGGTGAGGATGGCCGCCGCGGCGCCTTCGTCCAGTGCCGCGAGCAACTCGTCGTCCGTCATGCAGACGTGCGCGGCGATCTTCTGCATCGCCAGCACGGACTGCACCACGGCGGCGTCACGGCCACGCGGTGCATGAATGAGGACGCGAAGGTCCATCAGGGCTTCTCCGGGCCGTCGCCGAGCAGCCCGACGCGCCCGCGATAGGCGGTGATGCCCGCCAGCACGCCTTCGAAATCGGTCATTTCCTCGCCGACCTCGATGCCCTCGCGGCCCAGCCGGAACTGGCGGATGGTCTGCTCGTGATGCTTCGTGCGGCTCTTCACCATCGACACCGCTTTGAGCAGCTTGCCCCGTGCCTCGAAGTAACGGAACAGCAGGATGGCGTCCGCCAGGTAGCTGATGTCCACGTCGGACTCGATGTCGCCCAGCAGCCCGTGCTGCCCGAGGATCAGGATGCTGACCACGTTCAGGTGGTTCAGGAAGGTGAGCAGCTCGTGCATCTGCAGCAGCAGGTACTTGCTCCCCGGCATGGCCTGCAGGTAGGCGTTGAGGCTGTCGATCACCACCAGCTGCGCACCGTCCGTTTCGACGGCATGCCGCACCATGTGCGCGAATTCCCCGGCCGACATCTCCGCGGGGTCGAGCGGGACCACGTGCAGCTGGCCGCTCTTGAGGTAAGGCGCCAGCTCCATGCCCAGCGACCTGCCCCGGTCGAGCATGGTCGACAATCCCTCGTCGAACAGGTAGAACGCGGCCTTCTCGCCGCGCTTGAGCGCCGCCAGCGTCACCGCCATGGCCGTGGTCGTCTTGCCCACGCCCGACGGCCCGGTGAACAGCACGTTGCTTCCGCGCGGCAGCCCACCGCCCATGAGCCCGTCGAGGCGGGACACCCCGGTGCTGACAACCGTGTGGTCCGCCTCGATCCGGTGCTCCGCCGCGACGAGGCGCGGAAACACGGCCAGGCCTCCGGTATCCAGCACGAAATCGTGTTCCCCGCCGCGGAACTTGATGCCGCGCATCTTCATCACGCGCAGGCGGCGGCGTTCCGGGCCGTACTGGTCGATCGCCTGCTCCAGGCTGATCACGCCGTGGGCGATGCTGTGCAGCTGCTGGTCGGTGTCCGCGCTGGAGCGGTCGTCCAGCAGCAGCACGGTGCAGCCCTGGTCGGAAAAGAATTTCTTCAGCGCCAGGACCTGGCGCCGGTACCGCAGCGGGTCCTGCGCCAGCAGGCGCATCTCCGACAGACTGTCGAACACGACGCGTTGCGGGCGCAGCCGTTCGACGGCGGCGATCACGCCGCGCACCGTCTCGCCCAGTTCCACCTGCGAAGGATGGAGGATGGATTGTTCGAGCTCCGGGCTCAGGCCCTCCTCGCTCACCAGTTCGAAGAGCTCGATTCCCTCGAGGTCCCAGCCATGCGAGGCCGCCACCGTGCGCAGTTCGGTGCCGGTCTCGGAGAGGGTCACGTACAGGCCCTTCTCCCCCTGCGCCACGCCCTGGCGCAGGAAGTGCAGGCCCAGGGTGGTCTTGCCCGAACCAGGATCGCCTTCCACCAGGTAGACATGGCGCGCGGGCAGGCCGCCACCGAGGACGTCGTCGAGCCCGGGGATGCCGCTCGAGGCACGCTCTTGCAGGGGAAGTTGTTTTGTGGGTTGCGTGCGTCTCATCCGGTACCGGTAGCCACGACATCGCGGCGCCGCCATCCTAGCCGCTGCGCGACAACGCGGCTGTAGGTTCAGTCCGACATCGGGGTCAGCCGCAGTCCGGCTTCAGGGCTGTGGGGTCTCCGCTTCCTGCAAGGTCCGCCACATCACCTTGCCGCTGCCGCTCTTGGGCAGGGCATCGACGAACTGGACGATGCGCGGCACCTTGTACACGGCCATGTTCTCGCGGCACCAGTCCACGACGTCCTGCTCGCGCACCTGGCCCTGGAAGGCCGGGCGCAGCACGACGACGGCCTTGACGGTCTCGCCCCGGTAGGGATCACGCGCCGAGATGACGCAGGCTTCCTGGATCGCGGGATGGCGGAACATCAGCGCCTCGACCTCCGCGGGCCACACCTTGAAGCCCGACGCGTTGATCATCCGCTTGAGGCGGTCGGTCAGAAAAAAGTAGCCGTCCTCGTCGGTGCGGCCCAGGTCGCCGGTGCGGAAGAAGCGCTTGCCTTCGAACTGGATGAAGGCCGCCGCGCTCGCCTCGGGCCGTTTCCAGTAGCCATCGAACACCATGGGCCCGTGCACGATGATCTCGCCCTGCTCGCCGGGCGGCAGCTCGCGCAGGGTGTCGGGATCGATCACGCGCGCATCGCACCCCATGAAGGGGATGCCCAGGCACTGCTGCTTGGGGGCATCCGGCGGGTTGCTGTGCGAGGGCGCCGCCGTTTCGGTGAGCCCGTAGCCTTCGACGTAGCGCAGGCCGAACTGCTCGAACAGGCGCTGGGCCACGGCCTGCGGCATCGCGGCGCCGCCGCCGCCGATGTGCACCAGGCTGGAGAGGTCGTAGTTCGCGAAGTTCGGGCTGGCCAGCAGGTCGATCACCATGGTGGGGATGTTGGTCCACGACGTGACCTTCCAGTTGGAGATCAGCCAGCCCGCGAGGTCGCGGTCCCAGCGCGGCATCATCACCAGCGTCGCGCCACAGTAGATGTTGGCGTGCATCATGCTCACCATGCCCGTGATGTGGAACATGGGCACGACCGCGAGCGTCACCGTCTCCTGCGTGGCATTGCCCCACACGCTGCTGGACATCGCGTTGTGCAGCACGCTGCGGTGCGGATGCATGCAGCCCTTGGGCTGGCCGGTGGTGCCGCTGGTGTAAGGCAGCAGCGCGAGGTCCTCCGGCCCGACCTCGAGCGCCGGCAAGGGCAGCTCGTTGGCGAGCGCCTCGGTCCAGGCGAGCACCTGTCCGCTGGCGAGCTGCGGCAGCGCATGGCGCGCCAGCAGCCAGTCCTTCCAGGCGGCAGGCAGCGGCCCGGCGGCGGGCGCCTGCGGATCGAAGGCATCGGTGAACTGCGTGACCACCAGGTGCGCGAGGCGCTGTGCGTCGGGCAGCTGCGCGTCGGCGCGCGCGATCTCCCCGGCGAGGTCGCCCGTGGTGATGGCCACCCTGGCATCCGGGTCCACGATGTAGTGCTTCAGCTCCTCCGCCCGGTTCATCGGATTGACCGGCACCACCACCGCGTTCGCCCGCAGGATCGCGAAGTGCGCGACCACGAGCTGCGGGCAGTTCTGCATGTCGAGGATGACGCGGTCGCCCTTGCGCACGCCCAGCGCATGCAGGCGCGCGGCGAGCCGCTCGGCCTGGCGCTGCAGCTCCGCATAGGACATCGTGCGGCCGAAGAACACGATGGCCAGCTTGTCGGGATAGCGGCGCGCGCTGATGGCGAGGTTGTCCCAGAGCGAGGTGGCCGGCACGGTGAGGGCGTGCGGCAGGCGCTTGGGCCAGAACTTGTGGTGCGGGCGGTCCATGGCGAGACGGTTCTCCTGGCCCGCACCATAAGGCAGGCACGCGCGGGCCGGCATGGGGGAAGCCCCACGCGCGTCGCACAGGCGACGCGTCCGGCTCGCCTATCATCGCGCGAAGAAAAGGAGACCGCATGAAGTTTCGCCAACTGGCCGCCGCCTGCCTGCTCGCCGGCCTCGCCGCTGCCGCCCACGCCGCCTTCCCCGAAAAGCCCATCCGGCTGGTTATCGGTTTCCCGGCCGGCGGTCCGCTCGACCAGCATGCGCGGCTGCTGTCCGAGCGGCTGCAGGCCGTGCTCGGCCAGCCCCTGGTGATCGACTACAAGTCGGGCGCGGGCGGCACCGTCGGTGCGCAGGAAGTGATGAAGGCGCCGGCCGACGGCTACACGCTGATGCTCGCCAACACCGGCGTGATGGTGATCAACCCGGCGCTCTACGCGAAGTTGCCGTACCAGACCCTGCGCGACTTCACGCCCATCGCGCGGACCGCCATGCAGCCGCTGGCGCTGCTGGTGAACCCCCAGGTCCCGGCGAACACGCTGCAGGATTTCATCGCCTATGCCAAGGCGCGCCCCGGACAGGTGAACTACGGCTCGGCGGGCAACGGCGGCATCAGCCACCTGGTGCCGGAGATGTTCAAGAACAGCACCGGCCTGTTCATGGTCCACATCCCGTACCGCGGCAGCGCGCCGGCCTTCACCGACCTCATGGGCGGGCAGGTGCAGTTCATGGCCGAGTCCATCCCGCAGGCCGCGGCGTATCACAAGCAGGGCAAGGTAAAAGCGCTGGCCGTCACCAGCCGCGAGCGCAATCCGGCGCTGCCGGACATCCCGACCGCGATCGAGAGCGGCCTGAAGGACTTCGAGGTGGTCGGTTTCTACGGCTTCCTCGCCCCGGCCAACCTGCCGCGCGACGTGACCGCGAAATTGAGCGACGCCTTCCGGCAGGTGCTGGCGAGTCCCGACATCCGCAACCGCATGATCACGCAAGGCGCCGACCCCGCCTTCCTGGGCGCCGACGATTTCGCCAAGTACCTGGCGGCGGAGATGCCGCGCTGGGCCGATGCGGTGAAGAAGTCCGGCGCGAGGATGGACTGATGGCGATGCGGCAAGCGCTCCTCGCGGCGCTCGGGGCCTTGCTGTCCTTCACCTGCGCCGGCTTCGACCTGCAAGGCCACCGCGGCGCGCGCGGCCTCGCGCCGGAGAACACGCTGCCGGCCTTCGAGCGCGCCCTCGCCACCGGCGTCAGCACGCTGGAACTCGATGTCGCCGTCACCGCCGATGGCGTCGTCGTGATCTCGCACGACCCCGCGCTCACGCCGGCGCTCACGCGCGACGCCGGCGGCCGCTGGCTCGCCGCGCGCGGCCCGCGCATCAAGGACCTCACCTTCGCGCAGCTGCAGGCTTACGACGTCGGCCGCCTGGACCCGGCCTCGACCTATGCGCGCGGCTTCCCCGGCCAGCAGCCGGTGGACGGCACGCGCATCCCCACGCTGGCCGCGCTGTTCGAGCGGGTGCGCGCGCTGCATGCGGACCAGGTGCGCTTCAACGTGGAGCTGAAACTCGCGCCCGACACGCCGCAGGACACCGTGCCGCTGGAGGCCATGGTCGACGCGGTGCTCAAGGTGATCACGGACGCCGGCATGCGCGAGCGCGTCACCCTCCAGAGTTTCGACTGGCGCAGCCTGCGCCGCGCGCAGCAGCTGGCACCCGACATCCCCACGGCCTGTCTCACCGTGCAGACGGCGAACAACGACAGCACGCGCGACGGCAGCTGGACGGCCGGCCTGCGGCTCGCGGACCACGGCAGCGTGCCGCGCATGGCGAAGGCCGCCGGATGCGCGACCTGGTCGCCCAACGCAGGGGCGGTGACGCAGGCGCTGGTCGAAGAGGCGCATGGGCTCGGCTTGCGCGTGCTGCCCTGGACCGTCAACGATCCCGACACCATGGAGCGCTTCGTGGGCTGGGGCGTGGACGGCCTCATCACGGACTATCCCGACCGCCTGCGCACCGTGTTGCAGCGGCGCGGCATCGCCCTTCCGTCACCGGTTCCCGAGCGCTAGGTGTGAAGGTTCAATAGGTTATTGCGGGTGTTCACCCGGAGAGGTTTTGAGAGACTGGGAATCGCCAAACCCCCCGTCAACCAAGATTTCCAAACCGGATGAACACCCATAAGAATGCCCGATTGACGTACCTTCGTCGCCTGGAGATGGTTCAAGACATCGTCGAGAGCGGCTTTTCTGCCTCGGAGGCCGCTGCCAAGCAGGGCGTCAGTGCCGTGACGGCACGTAAGTGGCTGGGCCGCTACCTGGCCGATGGCGCAGTCGGCTTGCTGGACAAGTCTTCCAAGCCCGAGAGGTCTCCTCGCTCGATCGCCCCTCATGTGGCTCTGGCTATCGTGGAGTTGCGCCGCAAGCTGTTCCTGCAAGCACGCATCGCCTCTTACATGGGCGTGTCCAAGGCCACCGTCAGCCGGGTGCTGCGACGTGCCGGCCTGTCCCGCCTGAGTGATCTGGGTCCTGCCGAACCCGTGCAGCGCTACGAGCGTGAACATCCCGGGGAGCTGCTGCACATCGACATCAAGAAGCTTGGACGCTTTGACAAGGTGGGCCACAGAATTACCGGCGACCGTACGCAGCGCGCCCGCCGCATCGGCTGGGAGTATGTGTTCGTGGCCGTGGACGACCATAGCCGCACGGCCTTCACCCAGGTCTATCCGGACGAGAGTCGGCACAGTGCCGCGGCCTTCTTGCGCGCAGCCGTGTGCCAATTCAATAACTGGGGGGTGCCGATCCAGCGCGTGCTCACCGACAACGGGATGTCGTTTCACTCGGCGCTGTTCTCTGAGGCTTGCCTGGAGCTGGGCATCACCCAGAAATTCACCCGGGCCTACCGCCCTCAGACCAATGGCAAGGCCGAGCGATTCATCCAGTCGGCACTGCGCGAATGGGCCTACGGTCGGGCCTACGAGAACTCAGAGCAGCGCCGCCAGGCCTTGCCGGCCTGGACTCACTTCTACAACTGGCACCGCCCCCACCACGGCATCAACCTGGTGTCACCCGGGTCTCGGCTCCCGATTCCTCGAAAGAACCTGTTGACACTTCACAGCTAGGCTACGGGTGCCCGTGCCGGTGGTGGGCGTCCGGGTAGTGCGGATGCGTGTGCACCAGCGGCGCGTGTCCATGCGGATGGCTGTGGCGGGTGCCCGGCGGCACGGGCGGCTCGTGCTCGTGCGCGTGGTGCTCGTCGCCCATGCCGTGCACGTGTTCGTGCGCGTGTTCCAGCGCTTCGTGCGCGTGCAGGTGCTCGTGGCGCTCCGTCAGGTGCAGCCACACGCCCATCGCCATGAGCGCCGCGGCCGCCAGCAGCGGCCAGCCCGCGGGCTCTCCCAGCACCAGCACGGCCAGGCCCGCGCCGAAGAAGGGCGCCACGGAGAAGTACGCGCCGGTGCGCGCCGTGCCCAGCGCGCGCAGGCCGCGCACGAACAGCACGAGGCTCACGCCATAGCTGAAGAAGCCCAGCGTCATCGCAGCGATCGTCGCGGTGGCCGGCGGCCAGGAAGCGCCGAGCACCAGCGCGAGCACGAGGTTGGTGCAGCCCGCCGCCAGCCCCTTGACCATCGCCAGCCAGGACGCGTCGGCCAGCGAGACCTTGCGGGTGAGGTTGTTGTCGACCGCCCAGGCCAGGCAGGCGGCAAGGACGAGCGCCACCGGCGCCAATGCAATGCCGCCGCTGCCTTGGGCAGGCCAGGCCAGCACCACGCCGCCCGCCACGATGGCCAGCATGCCCAGCGCCACGCGCCGGTCGACGTTCTCGCGGAAGACCAGCCAGGCCAGCAAGGCCGTGAGCACGGCCTCGCCATTGAGCAGCAGCGAGGCCTGCGTTGCGGGCAGGCGCGCCAGGCCGTCCATCAGCAGCACCGGGCCCGCCACGCCGCCGGCCAGCACGGCGCCGGCGAGCCAGCGCCCTTCACCGGCGGGCAGGCGCACCGGCGGCTGCCGGCGCGCACGGCGCAGCAGGAACAGGCCCAGGCCCGAACCGAGATAGAGGAAGGCTGCGAGCAGCCAGGGGTCGATGCGCGCGAGCAGCAGCTTCGCGAGCGGCGCGGCGGCTCCGAAGAGCAGCGCCGCGCACAGGCTGGCCGGCACGCCTGCTGCGAGGAAGGCGGGGCTACGGTGCCCCGCGGGCATCAGCGCAGGATCTTGGCGATGATGAAGCCGGCAGCGAAGGCGACGCCCAGGGCAGCCAGCGGATTGCTGCGCACCTGCTCGCGCGCCATCGTGCCGTACTCTTCCTGCAGGCCCATCACGCGCTCGCTGCCCTCGCCGATCTTCTGCTCCAGCGAATCCACGGCCTCGTGCAGGGTCTGGGCGATGCGGCGCACGCGGTTGGCGTCGCCATTGAGGCCGCCGCTGCCGCTGGTGCCCGATTGTTCGGCGCTGGTTGGGAAGGGGTTGGTGGAAGCGGTTTCGGCGTTCATGTGTTCCTCTCTCGGCGGGTCGTTGCTGAAGAAAATGCCGGCAGATGCCGGCCGAAGCAGACACTGTAGGAAGCCCAGCGATTCGCCCCTGTCGGAGAACGCCCAGAGCCGCCTGTAGGACTTGTCCTGCCCCCACTGGGAACTGCGGCGGGACCGGACGTATGATCGCACCATGCGCCGCTGGTTGCTCCTCGTCATGGTCGTGCTGCTGCCCCTGCGCGGGTGGGTCGGAGAGGCCATGGCCGGCGAGATGCTCCGGCAGCAATTCGCCGTCCAGCAGGAGCACCACGCGGGCGTGGCCGCCGGCGCTGCGCATGACTGCGAGCACCAGGACCATGGAATGGAGGCCGGGCAGGACGCGCAGGCGCACCCGCCCGCGGCCGAGCACTGCCCGACCTGCGCGGCTTGCCAGGTCTGCACTTCCGTGGCCCTCTCGACGCCGGTGCGGCCGCTGGCGATGGCCGGCTTCCACCACCCGCCACCCATGCACGTGCAGCGCGCTTTCAGCAGCGCCGAGCCCGTGCTCGCCTTCAAGCCACCCCGGGACTGATCTCCAAGCCCGAAGTGCGTCCGCGCCCAGCGCGGCGCTCCGTCTTTTGCTGGAGATCGCCTTGAAAACGACTTGTCTCGCGGCCGCGCTGGCCGCCCTATCCTTGTCCGCAGCCGCCGGTGCCGACGATCCCGCGGCCCCCGTGCCGCCGCCGAGTTACCACTCCGTGCTGCCTGCCGCTCCCGCGGGCGTGGCCGAGCAGGACCTTCCCTGGCGCGCCGCCAACGAGGCCGTGGCGCGATTCCCCCGCGGCCACGCGGACATCGTGAAGTGGGAGAACGGCCAGGCAGCGCCGGCGCAGCCCGCCGCCTCCGCCCCCGCGACGCCGGAGCAGCGCTGATGCGGCCCCTGCTCCTGTGCGCCGCGCTGGTGCTCGCGGGCTGCGCGAGCGTGACTCCGCCCGAGGCGCTGCGGTCCGAGGTGGGCGCACTCGCCGCGCCGGCGACGGGTGGGACGCCCTCCGATCCGCACGCCACCGTGCAGCAGCTGCTAGCCCGCCAGACGCTGGACGCGGACACGGCCGTTCGCATCGCGCTGCTGAACAATCCCGGGCTGGATGCAAGCCTCGCCGCGTTGTCCATCGACGACGCGGACCGCGTCGCGGCCTCGCAGCTGCCCAACCCGCAGTTCGCCTTCTCGCGCCTGCGCGAAGGCCAGGTGCTGGAGATCGAGCGGATGTTGAGCTTCAATGTGCTGCATCTCCTCACGCTGCCCTGGCGCGCGCAGCATGCGAACCAGTCGCTGCAGCTCGCGCGGCTGCGTGCGGCGCAGGAGGTGATCCGCACCGCCGCCGACACGCGCAAGGCCTGGGTGCAGGCAGTCGCCGCGCGCCAGACGGCGGACTACCTGCGCGATGCGCGTGAAGCGGCCGAAGCCGGCGCGGAACTCGCGCGGCGCATGGCACGCGTGGGCAACTTCAGCAAACTGCAGCAGGCGCGCGAGCAGGCCTTGCTCGCCGACGTGGCGGCGCAGCAGGCACGCGCGGAACAGGGAGCGGTCGCCGCCCGCGAGAAGCTCACCCGGCTGCTCGGGCTGTGGGGCGCGGACGCGGGCTACGGCCTGCCCGATCGCCTGCCCGACTTGCCCCAGGCGCTGCCCGAGCGCGCGGACATCGAGGCAACCGCGCTGCGCGAGCGCCTCGACGTGCGCGCGGCGCGCGACGAGTCGACCTACGTGGCCGACCGGCTGGGCTTCACGCGCGCCACGGGGTTCGTCGATGCGCTCACCGTGGGGGCCGTGCACGACACGATCTTCGACGACGCATCCGGCACGCGCGAGAACAAGAACGGCTTCGCGCTGGAAGTGCCCATCCCCCTCTTCGACTGGGGCCAGGCCCGCAACGCCCGCGCGCAGGCGAGCTACCTGCAGTCGGTCGCCCGCGTGCGCGAGACCGCCGTCCGTGCCCGCAGCGAAGCCCGCGAAGCGGGGCACGGCTGGCGCACCGCCTACGAGCTCGCGCGCCACTACCGCGACGAGATCGTGCCGCTGCGCCGCCACATCGCCGACGAGATGCAACTGCGCTACAACGGCATGCTCGCCAGCGTGTGGGACCTGCTGGCCGAGACCCGCAACCACATCGCGGCGGTGAACGGCGCGATCGAGGCGCAGCGCGACTTCTGGATCGCCGACACCGACCTGCGCACCGCGCTCACCGGCACCTCGCCCGGTGCCCTCGCCACCCCCGCCGCGGCGAGCCGCAGCGCCGAGGGCGCCTCCCCAGGACATTGACGATGCAAAGACGCACCTTCTTTGGCGGCGCGGCCCTCGCGGGCGTGGCCGCCGCTTCCGTGGGCAAGGCGGCGCTCGCCGCGCTGCCCGAGGCGGTGAGCCAGGACAAGCCGGATACCGCCCCGCCCCTGCAGCCGCCCAGCGGGCGGCCCTACAACCCCGTGGTCACGCTCAACGGCTGGACCCTGCCCTGGCGCATGAACGCCGGCGTCAAGGAGTTCCACCTCGTGGCCGAGCCGGTGGAGCGCGAACTCGCGCCGGGCATGACGGCCCGCCTCTGGGGCTACAACGGCCAGTCCCCGGGGCCGACGATCGAAGTGGTCGAGGGCGATCGCGTGCGCATCTTCGTGACGAACCGGCTGCCCGAGCACACGGCCGTGCACTGGCACGGGCAGCGCCTGCCCAACGGCATGGACGGAGTCGGCGGCATCACGCAGCCGCAGATTCCGCCCGGCAAGACCTTCGTCTACGAGTTCGAGGCGAAGCGGCCCGGCACCTTCATGTACCACCCGCACGCCGACGAGATGGTGCAGATGGCCATGGGCATGATGGGCCTGTGGATCACGCATCCGCGCGCCGCCCATCCGCTGATCGACAAAGTGGACCGCGACTTCTGCTTCCTGCTCGCGGCCTACGACATCGACCCCGGCAGCGCCACGCCGCGCGTGAACACGATGCTGGATTTCAACCTCTGGACCTTCAACACGCGCGTGTTCCCCGGCATCCATCCCCTGGCCGTGCGCCAGGGCGACAAGGTGCGCATCCGGGTGGGCAACCTCACGATGACCAACCATCCGATCCACGTGCACGGCCACGAGTTCACTGTCACGGGAACCGACGGCGGACCCATTCCGCGCAGCGCCCGCTGGCCCGAGGTGAGCGTGGACGTGGCCGTCGGCCAGATGCGCCAGATGGAGTTCGTCGCGGACGCGGAAGGAGACTGGGCGCTGCATTGCCACAAGAGCCACCACACCATGAACGCCATGGGCCACGCGGTGCCGACGATGATCGGCGTGGACCATGCGGGCCTGGTCAGGAAGATGCAGAAGATCGTGCCCGACTACATGGTCATGGGCGAGCGCGGCATGGCAGACATGGGCGCGATGGAGATGCCGCTGCCGGACAACACGCTGCCCATGATGACCGGGCGCGGCCCCTTCGGCGCCGCGGAAATGGGCGGCATGTTCACGCTGCTGAAGGTGCGGCGCGACCAGAAGCGCTTCGACTATTCGGATCCGGGCTGGTACCGGCATCCGGCGGGCACGGTGGCGCGCGAGTGGACCGGCGAAGTGCCGGCGCCCGCACGCACATCGTCCCCCGCGCCGAAGACCACATCCCCGCCGCTGGAAGTGCGCAAGCCCGGCGGCCACGAAGGACACCATTGAGCAAGGATTGCCCATGAAGCCATTGAAAGCCATCGCCCTCGCCGCGCTGCTCGCGGCACCGCCGGCCTGGCCGCACGGCGCCGCGGAGCACGCCGGCCGGGCCGGCCAGGTCGTGAAGGAACAGAAGCCCTGGGGCATCGCCGGCGACGCCAAGCGCGCGCGCACCATCGAGATCGCGATGGGCGACGACATGCGCTTCAAGCCGGAGCGCATCGAGGTGCGCGAGGGCGAGATCATCCGCTTCGTGATCCGCAACGGCGGGCAGGTGCTGCACGAGATGGTGATCGGCAGCGAGGCGGAACTCGCGCAGCACGCCACCCTGATGAAGAAATTCCCGACGATGCAGCACGACGAGCCGTACATGGCGCACGTCGGGCCGGCGGCCAGGGGCGAGATGGTCTGGAACTTCAACCGGCCGGGCACGTTCCAATTCGCATGCCTGGTCCCCGGCCACTTCGAAGCCGGGATGAAGGGCACGATCGTCGTCACCCCGAAGGAGAAGAAGGCATGAGCACCGCCACCACCCGCCGCGTCCTGCTGCTCGCGGCCGCCGCCCTACCGCTGGCAGGCCTGGCGCAGGCGCCCGCGAAGGTGCTCGTGGAAGTCTGGAAGGACCCGAACTGCGGCTGCTGCCAAGACTGGGTGCAGCATCTTCAGGACCAGGGATTCGCGACGAAAGTGGACGACACCGGCAACAGCGCCATGCGCGCGAGGCTCGGGATCCCGGCCAAGCTGGGCTCCTGCCACACGGCGCTCGTCGGCGGCTACGCCGTCGAAGGGCACGTGCCCGCGCAGGAGATCCGCCGCCTGCTGCGGGAAAAACCGCAGGCCGTCGGCCTCGCGGTGCCCGGCATGGTCGTGGGCTCGCCCGGCATGGACGGCCCGGCCTACGACGGCCGCCGCGATCCCTACGACGTGCTGCTGGTGGGCAAGGGCGGCGAGCACCGCGTCTACGCCTCGTACAACAAGTCCCGCACTTCCCGGAGGGCCCCATGATCCGACGCATTTCCATTGCCCTGCCCGCCCTGTTTCTTGCCGCGGCCGCCCTGGCGCAGCCGGTGCTGACCGAGGCCTTGGTGCGCAAGGTGGACCGCGCGACCGGCAAGATCACGCTCAAGCACGGCGAGATCCGCAACCTCGACATGCCTCCGATGACCATGGTGTTCACGGCCAGGGACAAGTCCTTGCTGAAGGACGTGAAGGCCGGCGACCAGGTGCGCTTCGCCGCCGACAAGGATGCGGCTGGCGAGTACATCCTCACCGCGATCGAACCTGCGGCCAAGTAGGCCGCAGAGCGGCGCTGCCGCCCATCCGACGCCAGGCGGCGCCGGCGATGCGCGGACCTGACACCTTGCCCGCGATCGGCCCGCAGGAATGCGGTGCCGCCTTCCGCCCCGCATATGATCGTTTCATGAGTTCTTCCATCTGCGACGTGGGCGGCATCGAGGCCGGCCACTTCACGGACGCGCGCCGGCCCACCGGCTGCACCGTGGTGCTGGCCCGCGCGGGCGCGGTGGGCGCCGTCGACGTGCGCGGGGCCGCGCCCGGAACGCGCGAAACCGACCTGCTGGCGCCGCACAACGTGGTGGAGCGCGTGCATGCCGTGCTGCTTTCCGGCGGCAGCGCCTTCGGGCTGGATGCGGCCGGCGGCGTCATGCGCTGGCTCGACGAACGCGGCATCGGGCTGGAAGTCGGGCCTGCGCGCGTGCCCATCGTGCCGGCCGCGGTCCTGTTCGACCTGGCGCTGGGCGATGCGCGCATCCGCCCCGATGCGGCGGCGGGCTACGCCGCCTGCGAGGCCGCCTCGCGCGCGGCGCCCGCGGAAGGCAATGCAGGCGCAGGCGCGGGCGCCGCGGTCGGCAAGATCTTCGGGTTCGCGCGTGCCATGAAGGGCGGCATAGGCACCGCCTCGGTCCGCGTGGACGGCGTGACGGTGGGTGCCATCGTGGCGTGCAATGCGCTGGGCGACGTGGTGGATCCCGGCACGGGCCGCATCGTCGCCGGCGCGCGCACCGCCGACGGCGCCGGCCTGCTCGATGCGCACGCGGCCTTGCTGCGCGGCGAGGAAGCGCGTCCCATGCTGGCCGGCAGCAACACCACCATCGGCATCATCGCCACCGACGCGGTGCTCACCAAGGTGCAGGCCGGCCGGCTCGCGACCCAGGGCCACGACGGCCTCGCCCGCACCATTCGCCCGGTGCACACCCTGTCCGACGGCGACGCCCTGTTCGCATTGGCCACCGGCGCCAGCGGCCGCACGCTGGGCATGATGACGCTGGGCGCGATGGCGGCGGAGGCTTGCGCGCAGGCCGTCGTACGCGCCGTGCGTGCCGCGCGCGCCGTGACGCTGCCCGGGATCCACCTGCCGGCCGCGGGCGACCTCGCATGAAGAAGCCGGTCAAGCTCCTGCGCCACAGCCTGCTGTCGCTGCGTGACCTGCTGATCTCCGCCGGCCCGGTCACGGTGCTGGCGGTCGGCTTGCTGGTGCTGGCGTACTGGTGGCTCAATCCCAACCCGCCCAAGAAGGTCACGCTCGCCACCGGCCCGGCGCAGAGCGCGTACGACGAATTCGGCAAGCGCTACCAGCAGGCACTCAAGCGCTACGGCATCGACGTGGTGCTGCTGCCCAGCGAAGGCTCGCGCGCCAACCTGCGGCTGCTCAAGGAAGGCAAGACCGACCTGGCCTTCGTGCAAGGCGGCAGCGGCGACCCGAGCGCCAACGAGGACAGCGGCATCGTCTCGCTCGGCAGCCTGTTCGTGGAGCCGCTGTGGCTGTTCTACCGCGAGGACGTGGCGAAGAAGGTGCCGGGGGGCGCGCTCACCTCGCTGACGCAGGTGAAGGACCTGCGCCTGAACGTCGGCGGACGCGGCAGCGGCTCGCCGGGAATCATGCGGCGGCTGCTGGAAGCCAACAACCTGGATCCGACGCAGATGAAGATCTCGCGCCTGGACCAGACCGCCGCCACGGTGGCCTTCCTCAACGGCGACCTGGACCTGATCGTCTTCGCCTCGGCGCCGGAATCGCTCATGGTGCAGATGCTGCTGCAGACGCCCGGCGTGCGCCTGATGGACTTCAGCCAGAGCGAGGCCTATTCGCGCCGCATGCCTTTCCTCACGCCCGTGGAGCTTCCGCGCGGCGTGGTGGACCTCGCGCACGACCTGCCGCCGCAGGACGTGCGGCTGGTGGCGACGACGACGGGGCTGCTCGCGCGCGAAGGCACGCATCCCGCCCTGCTGCAGCTCTTCGCGCAGGCCGCGCGCGACCTGCACGGGCCGGCGGGCTGGTTCAACAAGGCGGGCAGCTTCCCCAACATCGAGCACAGCGAGTACCCGGTCGCGCAGGAGGCAGAACGGACCATCCGCGTCGGCAAGCCTTTCCTGCAGCGCTGGCTGCCCTTCTGGCTCGCGAACCTGGTGGAACGCATGTGGCTGGCGCTGGGCATCATCCTGGCGGTGTTGCTGCCGCTGTCGCGCATCGTGCCGCCGCTGTACCAGTTCCGCATCCGCTCGCGCGTGTTCCGCTGGTACGGGCAACTGCGCGACATCGAGAACCGGCTGCAGGCCGACCCGGACGAGTCGGGCAACGCGGTGCGCGAGCTCGAGGCGCTCGACGAACGCGTCGGCCGCATCACCGTGCCGCTGTCGTATGCCGACGAGCTCTATGCGCTGCGCAACAACATCGACGCCGTGCGGCGCCGCGCACTAGGCCAGCCGGCACCCGCAGCCGTGGCGACAGCCGCATGAAAAACGCCGGCGGGCGAGGAGCCGGCCGGCGTGTCGGGTGCGAGGCCGGGCCTCAGTTGCCGTAGGACGCGGTCATCATGCCCGGCGCGCCGACGCGTGCCTTCACCTGGCGCAACTGTTCTTCCAGTTCCCCGGCTTCCATCGCGCCGACGCGCGCATTGGCGATGTGGCGGCGGGTCTCCACCGGCAGCTTGGCGGTGTTCGTGCCGTCCCACACGCTGCGGCCCTTGCTGGAGAGGTTGTAGTAGATCGAGACGCCTTCGCGCAGCTTGAGCGCGTGCTGCTCCGGCGTGAGCTTGAGCCCCGCGATGCGCTTGGCGCTCCACACGGCCGCTTCCTTCAGGTGGACGGCCATCGCATGCACCGCCTGCACGGGGTCGGTGGGATCGGTGAGGCCCACGGCCTTGGCGGTGGCCGGCTCGAACTGCGCGATGCCGAGGTTGGGCGTGCCGTCCTTGCTGGCGCCCAGGCGCGGGATCCAGGACGTTTCGGCGTTGATGATGCCGTAGACGTCGCGGTAGCTCAGCCCCACCTGTTCCAGGCCGGCGCGTTGCGCGGCGGACCGGGCGAGCAGCAGGCGCGAAGGCACGTCCGGCGTCTGCAGCACATTGCCCGCGTACTTGACGGGCAGCCAGTGCATCTTCGTGCGCAGCTGCTCGTAGTAGCCGTCGACCTTCAGGCCGAAGGGCGAGCCGGCATGGCCGGCTGCGCCCGCAAAGGCAAGCTGCGATGCGGCCGGCATCGCGTCCACCACCTTGCCGGTCTGCATCCGCTGAGCCAGCGTGTCCGAGGTCGGCGCGCGGTCCGTGCCCATCGAGCCGGTCAGGCCCACGGCCACGAGGCCGGCCAGCATCGCGACATTGCGGATCGAAGTGAGTTGCGTGGCAACACGTTCTCTCATGCCTGGGTCCCCTGCTTGGTTTTTTGCGAACGAGTGGTGACTGAGGGCCGCTGTCGGTGAAAGTTCGGGCTGTTACAGCGTCTTGTCCTACATTGCTGTCAGACGTGAAAAACTCATGCAACAAGGCGTGCGCGCTGGCTCTGCGCGTGAAAATTCACAGGGCCTTTTCGCTCCCGCGCGAGGGGCGCGCAAGGCTTGCCGCTGAGTCTTGCTGCACGTATAAACCTGGGCTTGCAAAACGATGAGGCAGCCCGCTGAGGGAAGACGCATGGCCAACTACGGCTGCACGGTCGAGTGGAAGCGCGAGGGTGCCGTGTTCACCGACCTGCAATACAAGCGCGCGCACAGCTGGCGCTTCGACGGCGGCGCGGTCGTGCCGGGCTCGAGCTCGCCGCACTCGGTGCGCCTGCCCTTTTCCGATCCCTCGGCCGTCGATCCGGAAGAGGCACTCGTGGCGTCCGTGTCGAGCTGCCACATGCTGTGGTTCCTCTCGCTGGCGGCAGCGGAAGGCTATGTGGTCGACAGCTACAGCGACACGGCCGAAGCGCAGATGGGCCCGATCGGGTTCGGGCGCCAGGCGATCACCGACATCGTGCTGCGCCCGCAGGTCGTGTTCTCCGGCGCCCGCCGGCCGGACGACGCCGCGGTCGACGCGCTGCACCAGGTCGCGCACGAGCGCTGCTACATCGCCAACTCGCTGCGCAGCGCCGTGCGCGTCGAAGGCAGCTGGCGTCCCGCCTGAGATGGCGCGCGGCGGGCGCCACCATTACCACGTCTACGTGGTGGAACTCAGCGACGCGGTGTGGAACAACGCGCGCTTTCGCCGCTGCAATCCCGACTACCGCCTCGGCATGCCCTTCGTGTACGTGGGCATGACGGGGCTCGATCCGGACCTTCGCTTCGACCGGCACAAGGCCGGCATCCAGGCGAACAACTACGTGCAGGCCTACGGCGTGCGGCTGCGGCCCGATCTCTATGCGGTCTACAACCCGATGCCCTACCGCGCGGCGGTGGAGATGGAAGTGGAACTGGGGATCGCGTTGCGGGAGAAAGGGTACGGGGTGTGGCAGGCGTGACGCCCTGCATGCGCAGGGTGGTGGTCAGGGCCAGCGAACCCCACCGAAGCGATCACAAGCTCGAACTGTTGCGCCACGCCGCACGCGCAACCGCATCGAGCGCGCCGTCGACGACCGGATGCGCCGACACCAGGCGCAAGGTGCCTTGCGCCATCATCGCGTTGAGCTTGCGCCGCGTCATCGAGCGCGTCGTGCCGCCGGCATGGGTGAACATGAACAGCAGGCCATGCGGGCTGGCCCACGTGAGCTGCCAGCGCTCCCAGCCGTCGCCCACCAGGTCCACGTAGGCGCCGACCTCCAGGTCCTGCGGCGGCAGCGAGTCGGGCGCCGTCGCGCCGGGCGCATGGACCGGATCGGGCACGAAGCCGGACTCGTGCATCTCGATCGGTGCGAGCCAGGTGTTGCTGGTCTCCGGCGCGGGCTCGGGCTCGTGGGCGCGCAGCGAGCTGCCGGTGGCGGTGGACAGCGCCAGGTCGCGCAGCGCCGACAGCAGGTTCTGCCAGCGATCGGTGTCGGCCGGCATGTGGTCGATGCTCACCAGCCCCGCGTCGATGCGCGCGACGAGCATGCGGTTCTGGCCGGCGATGCGCCCGGCCAGCGCCGGCTGCACGCTCCACAGCACGGCCTGCACCACCCACCAGCCGTTGCCCGGGTCCTCGCCGCCGGAAGAGTCGGTCAGGCGCGCCTGCGCCATCACCTGCGCCCAGGGGCCCGTGAGGAAGGCCAGCGCCTCGGGCGGCGCCTTGGCCGCGTCGGGACGGTCCAGGATCTGCTGCGCGATGCGGCCGGCGAGCAGGTTGCGCTGCTCGGCGCGCAGCAGCGCCCGCACCGCGCGCTCGCGGTTGCGCCGCCCCTTGGGCTGCGCTTCCTCCCAGGCGTCCTGCAGCGCGGACAAGGCGATCTCGAAGCTCTCGGGGCCGGTGCCGCCGGCGTCCAGGAGCGCTTCGGTGGCCTGCTGCAGGCCCTCCATGAAGGTGGAGAAGCCCTCGTCGTCGGCCGAGGACCAGGCGAGGCTGCGCTGCGTGATCTGCTCCAGCAGCCGGCGCGCCGCGTGTTCGCGGTCGCTGAAAAAACGCGCGTCCACCAGCGCGAGGCGCAGCAGCGGCGGCTCGAGGTCGCGCACGATGTCGCGCACGGCCGGCAGCAGGCGCGGGTCGCTCGCGAGGTGGTCGATCATGAGATGCACGACCTCCAGGCCCAGCGCCTGCGCCGGCCGCCTCGCCTCCTGCCGCAGCGCCTCGCGGAAGGCCGCGAGGCTGTCCAGGCCGCGTCCGGGCATGGCCGCCTGGCGCTGGCGCAGCTGCAGCAGCAACTGGTCCACCTTGCGCATGTCCTGCACCATCTCCAGCGCCGCGGGCACCGTGTGCGAGAAGTCGGAATCGGAAAAGGCGATCGTGCCGTCGTCGGCGCCCCCCATGTCGCCCGCGTCTCCCGCGAGGAGCTTGCGCAGCTCGCGGATGGTGAGCTGCGTGGCGCTGTCCCGCGCCTCCTGCGGCACCTCGGGCTCCAGCGCCATCGGCTGCGACAGCGCAGGCGGCTGCAGCCGCTGCGCCATGGCCGCATAGGTGTGCACCAGCTCGGGCGCCATGAGCGGCGGGAGGTAGCGCAGCCAGCGGCGGCGCACCGCCGGCGAAACCGGGCTCTGGCGGGCGAGGCGGTAGATGCTGCGCGCGTAGACCTCGGGGCGCAGCGGATGCCGGTGCTCGCCGCCCTGGGTCGTGAGCTGCGCAGCGGCCAGCGCGGTCTCCAGCGCGGTGAGCTGCGGCCGCACCGCCTCTTCCAGCGCGCGGGCGCCCTGCACCAGGTCCGCGTTCTCCTGCAGCTGCTCGTCCCCCAGCAGGGGCAGCGTTTCGAAGCTGAGGCTGGAGCTGCGGTCGCCGGCGATGGCCTGGGCGAATTCGGCCAGCAAGGCCTGCGGAAAGGCCGCGGCGATGGCCGTCTGCTGGTCCTTCAGAACGCCGATCGCCTCCAGCAGGAGGTTGCGGTCCACCACGTCCGCGATCGCCGCGGCCTGCAGGGGCAGCGCCGACAACGCCCGCACGAGCGTCGCCCGCATCAGGTCGCCGCCGGCGATGGCGGCGTCCTTGATGCAGGCGCGATACAGCGAGTGGTACTGCGGTTGTGGCGTGGCGCCGGACAACGGAGACGCCCCTCCTGGCGATCGTGTGGACCCTCCGCCTGCGCGGGGGACGCTTCGCAGAGCTGGCGCTCTACTTCAGCGCTTTATAGCGCACCCGGTGCGGTCTTGCACCTTCTTCGCCGAGGCGCTTCTTCTTGTCCGCCTCGTATTCCTGGTAGTTGCCGTCGAAGAAGACCCACTTGCCTTCGTCTTCCGCGGCCAGGATGTGGGTGGCGATGCGGTCCAGGAACCAGCGGTCGTGGCTGATCACCATGACGCTGCCGGCGAACTCCAGCAGCGCGTCTTCCAGCGCGCGCAGCGTTTCGACGTCCAGGTCGTTGGAGGGTTCGTCCAGCAGCAGCACGTTGCCGCCCTGCAGCAGGGTCTTGGCCAGGTGCAGGCGGCCGCGCTCGCCGCCGGAGAGCATGCCCACCTTCTTCTGCTGGTCGCTGCCGTTGAAGTTGAAGCGGCCGCAGTAGGCGCGGCTGGCCATGGTGAACTTGCCGATGTTGATCATGTCGAGGCCGCCCGAGACGTCCTCCCACACGGTCTTGTCGTTGGCGAGTTCGTCGCGGTGCTGGTCGACGAAGGCCATCTGCACCGTCTTGCCGATCTTCACCTCGCCGGAATCGGGCTTCTCCTTGCCGGCGATCATCTTGAACAGCGTGGACTTGCCGGCGCCGTTGGGACCGATGATGCCGACGATGGCGCCCGCGGGCACCTTGAAGCTCAGGTTGTCGATCAGCATGCGGTCCCCGAAGGACTTGCTGACGTTCACGAACTCGATCACCTCGTGGCCCAGGCGCTCGCCCACCGGGATGAAGATCTCGTTGGTCTCGTTGCGCTTCTGGTATTCGTAGTCCGAAAGTTCCTCGAAGCGGGCCAGGCGCGCCTTGCTCTTGGCCTGGCGGCCCTTCGGGTTGGAGCGCGCCCACTCCAGTTCCTTCTTCATCGCCTTGGTGCGGGCGTCCTCGGTGCGCTGCTCGGTCTCCAGGCGCGCTTCCTTCTGCTCCAGCCAGGTGGAGTAGTTGCCCTTGTACGGAATGCCGCGGCCGCGATCCAGCTCCAGGATCCACTCGGCGGCGTTGTCCAGGAAGTAGCGATCGTGGGTGATGCCCACCACCGTCCCGGGGAAGCGGGCCAGGAACTGCTCCAGCCACTCCACCGATTCCGCGTCCAGGTGGTTGGTGGGCTCGTCGAGCAGCAGCATGTCCGGCTTGGACAGCAGCAGGCGGCACAGCGCCACGCGGCGCTTCTCGCCGCCGGAGAGGTTCTTGATGGTGGCTTCCCACGGCGGCAGGCGCAGCGCGTCGGCGGCGATCTCCAGCTGGTGGCCCGTGTCGTTCTCGGCGCCGGCCGCGGCGATGATCGCTTCGAGCTTCTGCTGTTCCTCGGAGAGCTTGTCGAAGTCCGCATCCGGCTCGGCATACGCGGCGTAGACCTCCTCCAGGCGGGCCTTGGCGCCCATGACCTCGCCCATGCCGCCTTCCACCGCCTCGCGCACCGTCTGCTCGGGATCGAGCTGCGGCTCCTGCGGCAGGTAGCCGATCTTCAGGCCCGGCATGGCCTGCGCCTCGCCCTCGATCTCCGTGTCGATGCCGGCCATGATCTTCAGCAGCGTGGACTTGCCGGAGCCGTTCAGGCCGAGGACGCCGATCTTGGCGCCGGGGAAGAAGCTGAGCGAGATGTCCTTCAGGATCTGCCGCTTGGGCGGCACGATCTTGGAGACACGGTTCATCGTATAGACGTACTGGGCCATGGCGGTTCTGCGAGGAAACCGCACATTATCGTTGAGGGCCGGGAATCGGGCGGGCGGCGCGGCAAATGCCCGCCGGGACCGGCTCGGGGCCGGCCCGTGACGCTCAGGGCTTCAGGCTGTTCTTCAGCGCCGCCTGGGCCACCTGGTCCAGGGCCTCGTCCACCACCGGCCGGTCGGCGACGATGCGCACCTGGTCGGCGGCACGCAGGCGGTCCAGCGTGCGCCTCGACATGGAGTGCGCCGTGCCGCCCACCGCCGTGAACATGAACAGGGTCGCGTGCGGGCTGCACCACGTGAGCTGCGCGCGCACCCACTCGGACTTGATCAGGATCTCCACCCAGGTGCCCACCCGCAGGTCTTCCGGCCGGGCCGCCGCCTGGGTGACCTCGCCGGGGGCATCCTCCTCCGCGCGCCGCGTCTCCTGCTCCTGGGCGGCAGCCTCCTGCTGCGCCGCCTCGGCCGACGCCACGTGCTCGAAGTCGGTCTCCACGCCGGGGAAGTCGACGTAGCCGGACTCCTGGACCTCCACGCCGTCGAGCCACATGTCCACGGCGCTTTCGCTGAACTGCGATTCCTCTTCCCAGGCCTGGTCCGCCGCCTTCTGCAGCTTGGGGTCCCGCCCTTCCTGCGCCGCCGCCTGGTGCAGCGTGATCAGGTGGTCGAAGAAGCGCTGCGTGAGCTCCGGCGGATAGCCGATGCGCGCCAGGCCCTCGCGCATGCGCTGCAGCAGCGAGGGGATCATCTGCACCAGGCGGCGCGCCCGCCCGCGCTGGGCCGAGGTCTTCTGGATGCTCCAGATCAGGTCGTCCACCAGCGCGCGGTAGCCGAAGGGGTCCGAGGAGCCGTCGACGCAGCTCAGCTGCGCTTCCGCCACCACCTGCGCCCACGCGTTGCGCAGGAAATCGCGCACGAAGTCGGCCACGTCGATGGCGGCGACGAGCTCCAGGAACTCGGCGCCCAGCTTCTGCGCGAGCAGGTTGCGCTGCTCCGCGTGCAGCAGGGCCCGCGCGGCCTCTTCGCGCTTCTGCTTGCTGCCGTGGTCCTGCTCCTTCCACTGCTCCTGCAGGTTCTGCAGCAGCTCCTTGAAGGTGTCCGCGTCGATGACCTTGCTCTCCAGCCACTGGCCGGCCGACTCGACCGAAGCGATGAAGCGGCCCCAGCCGGGCTCCTGCTCGGAGGTGAAGGCCAGGCTGCGCTGGACGATGCGATCGAGCACCAGGCGCGCCGGGTGCGTGCGGTCGGCGAAGAAGCGCGAATCTTCCTTGGCGAGACGGTGCACCGCCGGCTCCATGGTCCGCAGCTGGCGCTTGAGCGCAGGCAGCAGGCGGCGGTCTTCCATGAGGTGCTCGAACATCATGTGCACCACTTCCTCGCCCAGCTGCTGGCCGATGCGCGCCGGCGCGGTGGCGGGAAGACCGAGGTCGGCGAGCATGTCCACCGGCTGCGCCGGGGCGGGCGTCGCCTTGGGCCGCTGCTCCAGGCGCTTGACCAGTTCGTCGGTCTTCTTCATGTCCTGCAGCATGGCCATCGACGCGGGCACGGTATGCAGGAATTCGGCCTTGCGCGGCTGGTCGAAGTCGCCGGTGAGCAGCTTGCGCAGGCGGTCCAGGGTCAGCAGCGTCTTGGCGGCGGCATCGGTGACGGTCTTGCCGCTGGCCCCGGTGGCCCGGTCGATGCGTCCGCCCAGCGGGACGGCGGGCTCGATGCCGGTGGAGCGCAGCCACTCGGACATTTCCTTGTAGACGCGTCGCAGGTTCACGCCCAGCAGGCCAGCCGCCGGCGTGATGAGCGCTTCGCGCACGCCCCCCTCCGGCACGTGCTCCTGCAGCGTGAACTGCAGCGCGCGCACGAAGACGTCGGGCCGCACCGGGTTCAATCCCGGCTGGATCGTGCGCCAGCCCAGCATGGTGCTGATGAGGGCGTCCAGCGCCGGCAGCGTGTCGTCCACCGACATGGCGACCTCCTGCTGGGCGCGGGCGATCTCGATGCTCTGGTCGAGCTGTTCGTCGGCGAACAGCTGCAGGTCCTCGAAGCGCAGAACCTCGGCGGTGGTCTGGTCCTTGCCCCCGCCTTCGTAGACCAGGCGCGTGAGTTCGTTCACGAACGTGGTCTTGACCGTCCTGGAAGCCGTCTGCAGGGCCAGCACCGCGCCCTTGACGTTGGGCAGCTGGAAGCCCGACATGCGGCGCGCCCCCGTGCCCGCGACGCCGGCCGTCAGACCCTCGAGCACCTCGCCCATGAGCGAGTCCGCCTGCTGCAGCATGGCCGCCAGGCAGTCGCTGAGCGAAGGCTGCAGCTGGGTCGGATCGTCCGCCACACCGAGGCGGAGCTTCATCGTCTTGGCCATTTGTCGTAAGGACTACTGCGGACGATTATGGGTCTGCAGTTGCGCTGGGCCCTTTTTGTCAGGACGGGTGACACTTTGCGCGCGACAGCCGGTGCCTCCGCGCAACAGCCGGCACCCTGCCCGGCGGGAAATCGCGAACCATGCGACAATGCAGCTTCCCGCGGCGCCTCCAGTTGCCTGCGGGTCCAGCTTTTCCGCTGGGGACCCTTCAGGCCTTTCGCAGCGCCTGCCGGCTCCCACCCCCTTGAAACCTCATCTGCCTTTGACTGGATCCGGCCTGCGTGGCCCGGAACGGCCGATGCCCCAGCGCCCGGGAGGGCGCTCTCTACTTAATGACGTTTGACGAACTGAATCTTGCCCCGGCCATCCTCAAGGCCGTCCACGAGCAAGGCTACGAAATCCCCACCCCCATCCAGGCCCAGGCCATCCCGGCCGTCCTCGAGGGCCATGACCTGCTCGCCGGCGCCCAGACCGGCACCGGCAAGACCGCCGGCTTCACGCTGCCCATGCTGCACAAGCTCAGCAAGGGCCGCGGCAAGACCAACAAGTTCGGCAAGGACGGCATCGCCGCCCTGGTGCTCACGCCCACGCGTGAACTCGCCGCGCAGGTCGAGGAGTCCATCCGCACCTACGGCAAGTACCTGCCGCTCACCTCCACGGTCATTTTCGGCGGCGTCGGCATGAACCCGCAGATCGACCGCATCAAGAAGGGCGTGGACATCCTGGTGGCCACGCCGGGCCGCCTGCTCGACCTGCAGCAGCAGGGCCATCTCGACCTGTCCACCGTCGAGATCCTCGTGCTCGACGAAGCCGACCGCATGCTGGACATGGGCTTCCTGCCCGACGTGAAGAAGGTGCTGGCCCTGGTGCCCAAGGAAAAGCAGAGCCTGCTGTTCTCGGCCACCTTCAGCGACGAGATCCGCGACCTGGCCCACACGCTGCTGCGCAACCCGCAGAGCATCCAGGTGACGCCGCGCAACACCACGGTGCAGCGCATCACCCAGGTCGTGCACCCCGTGGGCCGCAACCGCAAGAAGGAAGTGCTGGCGCACGTGATCCAGGAACACGACTGGTCGCAGGTGCTGGTCTTCACGCGCACGAAGTTCGGCGCCAACCACGTGGCCGACTACCTGAACAAGCAGGGCATCACCGCGATGGCGCTGCACGGCAACAAGAGCCAGACCGCCCGCACCCAGGCGCTGGCCGGCTTCAAGAGCGGCGACATCCGTGCGCTCGTGGCCACCGACATCGCCGCGCGCGGCATCGACATCGACGACCTGCCGCACGTGGTGAACTACGAGATCCCCAACGTGCCGGAAGACTACGTGCACCGCATCGGCCGCACCGGCCGCGCCGGCAAGGAGGGCCAGGCCGTGTCCCTCGTCTGCCTGGACGAGGAAGGCTTCATGCAGGAGATCGAGCGCTTCACCAAGCAGGACATCCCGGTGCAGGTGGTCGAGGGCTTCGGCCCGGAGCCCGGCGAGCAGGCCGAGCCGATCGCCATGGGCCGCCAGGTGCTGTGGGGCGGCAAGGGCCGCCCGCCTTCGCGCGAAGTGCTCAATGCGGCGGCCAAGGCGGCGCGCAGCGAGATGATGCAGCGCATGCGCGAGAACAAGGACAAGCAGGGCCAGCCGGCCCGGCGCAAGCCCGAAGGCGGCAACGGCCAGCAGGCGCGCAACGGCAGCGGCAATGGCAATGGAGCCGGCAACGGCCAGTCCAGGGCGCAGCAGCCGCGCGGTCCCAGGCCCCAGCATGCGCGCAACGGCAGCAACGGTGCCAACGGCCACAATGGCAGCAACGGCTACAACGGCAACAACGGCAATGGCCAGCGTCCGCCGCAGCAGCAGCGTGCGCCGCAACCGCAGCCGCCGCGCCAGGAGCGTGACGAGGACGGCGAGGAGCGGATGCCGCGCAACGTCGATCCCTTGCGCACCAACATGCCCGGCCGGCGCGACATGACCGGCGTGAAGCGGGTCAACGCGAATGGCCAGCCGGATCCCACCCGCACCAGCATCGACAGCATGGGCGCCGGCAACCGGCGCAACGGCAACGGCGGCGGCAACCGCGGCCGCGGCGGCAATCCCAGCCGCAACTACGGGCGCTGATCGCCAGCCCCGCGAAGAACCGCCCCCTGGGGCGGTTTTTTTTCGTCTTGGTTAAGCTAGGCGGACATGCCAGCCTCCGCCCAAGCCACAGACCTTCGCTCCGCCCTGCTCGCGGGCGCGACCGGTCTTGTGGGGCGGGAAATCCTGCGCGGGCTGCTCGCCGACGACAGCGTCGCGGCCGTGCACGTGCTGGCCCGCCGGCCGCTGGACGTGCAGCATGGCAAGCTGACGGTCCATCGGGTGGACTTCCCCGCAGTGCCGCCGCTGCCGCGCATCGACGAGGTCTACCTCGCGCTGGGCACCACCATCAAGGCCGCAGGCAGCCAGGAGGCCTTTCGCGCTGTCGACCATGACGCCAACCTCGCCGTCGCCCGTGCCGGCCTCGCAGCCGGCGCGCGCCGCCTGGGCGTGGTCAGCGCGATGGGGGCGGACCCGCGATCCTCGCTGTTCTACAGCCGCGTCAAGGGTGAACTCGAGGCGGAGCTGGCTCGCCTGGGGTACGAAGGCCTCGTCGTGGCGCGCCCGTCCATGCTGGCGGGCGACCGCATTGCACTGGGCCAGCCCGAGCGCGGCGGCGAGAAACTGGCGCTGCACGTGAGCCGCTGGCTGGCGCCCCTGATTCCCCGCAACTACCGCTCGATCCAGGCTGCGGACGTCGCACGGGCGCTGCTGCGCACGGTGCCGGTGGCGCGGGGGCAGCAGGTGCTGCTGTCGGGGGCGATGCAGCCTGGAGGCGGACGAATCAGTTGAACCTGCTCGTCTGCGGCACCGGCCGCACGATCTCGTTGCGCAGGTTGCGCAGGCCCCAGTCCACCAGCGGGGCGATCAGGATCCAGCGCAGGGACTGCCACACGGTGAACTGGCGGCGGTAGCTGCGCGAGGAGTTGAAGTGGCCGGCGTCGTTGAACAGGCCGAGGTCGGCGGTCACCATCAGGTCGCACTCGGTCGGCACGCCGCCCAGGAAGGCATCCTCGTGGCCGTCCCAGACCATGTTGCCGTTGACGTGGATGCCGTAGCCCCATTCCCAGCCCAGGTCCTTCAGGCGCTGCCGCGCGGCAGCCATGCACGCCGCGTCGTAGATGTAGGTGTCGGTGCGCAGCCAGCGGCCCTGCAGGAACACCTCGAGCACCGGCCGGTAGGCCTCCTTCAGGCCGGGGGCCACGCCGCGCAGGATCTCCCCCGAGAGGCCCACCATGCGCAGCCGCGCCGGCACCCTGGCGATGCGCAGCATGGCAACGAGCAGCGTGGCCTTGTCCGGGGCGTCGCCGCGGCCCGCGTCGTGGACTTCGCGGGCGGTCAGTGCCCGCAGTTTGAGGCGGCGCGTCAGCGGCAGCCGCTTCACGTAGCCGTACACGGCCAGGGCCTTCTCCCGGTCGTTCTTGCACAACTGCACCAGGGAGCGCACCCGCAGCCGCAGCTTGGGATCCTCGAGATCCAGCAGCGGCGAGGATCCGAGCCAGCGCTCGGGATCGTCGATGCCCTCGTGCGGGCCGCAATGGGTGGGCAATGCCACGGCTACTACCTTCTTCCCAACGTCGTACTTCCCCCGGTGCCGGTGCAGCCCGGGATTTGTGTCAAAGTGTATGCGCAAGCAGGAGGCCGCGGCTAGGAGAGTGCCCTAAGCGTTGTTCAGGGGATACCGGCGGTGTCCGCGGGGGGTCGGGCGGTGCGGCGCGTGGCATCCGTCGCGGGCAAAAGTCCGGGTTGCGCGTCACGCGGCAGCCGGCTGCCAACGGGTTCGCTGCTGATGACGCCCCATTTTTTCCATGCTACAAGGGCCGTCGCCTCGCAACTCACTTCGGGAGACCATGGCCACGGTCGACATCAGGAGGGTGGAAAAGGACTTCGGCGCCGCGCGCATCATCCGCGGCGTGGACATCGCCATCGAGGACGCACAGTTCACGGTGCTGGTGGGTCCGTCGGGCTGCGGCAAGTCCACCTTGCTGCGCATGATCGCGGGGCTGGAGGAAATCACGCGCGGCGAGATCGCCATCGGCGGCCGCGTCGTCAACAAGCTGATGCCGAGGGAGCGGGACATCGCCATGGTGTTCCAGAACTACGCGCTCTACCCGCACATGACCGTGCGGGACAACATGGCGTTCAGCCTCATGCTGGCCAAGCAGTCGAAGGCGGAGGTGGACGCGCGCGTGCGCAAGGCGGCCGACATCCTGGGGCTGGACGCGCTGCTGGAGCGCTATCCCCGCCAGCTCTCGGGCGGCCAGCGCCAGCGCGTCGCCATGGGCCGCTGCATCGTGCGCGACCCGCAGGTGTTCCTGTTCGACGAGCCGCTGTCCAACCTGGACGCCAAGCTGCGCGTGCAGATGCGCACGGAGATCAAGGAGCTGCACCAGCGCCTGCAGACCACCTCGATCTACGTCACGCACGACCAGATCGAGGCCATGACGATGGCGGACAAGATCGTGGTGATGCGCGACGGCATCGTGGAGCAGACCGGCTCGCCGCTGGAGCTGTACGACCGCCCCGTCAACCAGTTCGTCGCCGGCTTCATCGGCTCGCCGGCCATGAACTTCCTGCCCGGCGTGCTGCGGCGCTTCGACATCGGCGCCCGGGTGGAATTCGGCGACGGCTCGTGGCTGCCCGCGCCGCCGCACGCCGGCGCGGCGCAGGACGGCCAGAAAGTCCTCTACGGCACGCGTCCCGAGCACATGCAACTGGCCGACGGTGACGACGGCGTCGCCACCGAGGTCGTGGTCGTGGAGCCGACCGGCGCGGACACCCAGGTGTTCACCAAGATCGCGGGCGTGGAGGTCACCAGCGTCTTCCGCGACCGGCACGCGTTCCGCCCCGGGGAAGTCATCCGGCTGCGCCCCGACCCGGCGCGCGCCCACCTGTTCGACGCCGCCAGCGGCGTGCGGCTGGTCCACTAGCGGGCCGGCGGCCAAGAGTCCTTGCGTTCCCTTTGCGTTCACCACAAGACCAGGAGACAAGCCATGACCAACCGTCGCAAGTTTCTGAAGAAGGCCTCCGCCGGCGCGGCCGCGGTGTCGCTGCCGCTGATGTGGCCGGCCAGCGCCCAGGCGCAATGGAGCAACCAGCCGGAAAAGGGCGCCAAGCTGCGCGTGCTGCGCTGGAAGCGCTTCGTGCAGGGCGACGAGGACACCTACCTCGCCAACGTGAAGAAATTCAGCGACAAGTACGGCATCGAGGTGCGGGTGGACCACGAAGGCTGGGAGGACGTGCGCCCCAAGGCAGCCGTGGCGGCGAACACCGGGGCGGGACCGGACATCATCCTGTCGACCAACGACGACGCCAACCTCTACCCCGACAAGCTGGTCGACATGACCGACCTGGCGACCTACCTGGGCACCAAGTACGGCGGCTGGTATCCCGCCTGCGAAGCCTACCTGCGCCCCGATGGCCGCCGCTGGATCGGCATCCCCCTGGGCGGCACCGGCAGCATGATGGTCTACCGGGACAGCATGCTCAAGGCCGCCGGCGTGAACGCCTTCCCGCGCGACACCGACGGCTTCCTCAAGATGTTCCAGGCGCTCAAGGCCAAGGGCACGCCGGGCGGCATGGCGCTGGGCCACGCCACCGGCGACAGCGGCTGGACGCAGTGGCTGATCTGGGCCTTCGGCGCCGCGCTGGTGGACAAGAACAACAAGGTGATCATCGACAGCCCCGAGACGCTCAAGGCGCTGGAGTACGGCAAGGAGCTGTACGCCAACTTCGCCCCGGGCACGCTGTCCTGGCTGGACCCGAACAACAACAAGGCCTTCCTGGACAGCCAGATCTCGGTGACCAACAACGGCATCTCGATCTACTACGCGGCCAAGAACGCGACCGACCCCAAGGTCAAGGAGCTCGCGGCCGACATCCAGCACGCGAACTTCCCCGTCGGCCCGGTGGGCGTGCCCACCGAATACCACCTGTTCTTCAACCAGATGGTGTTCAAGCACAGCAAGTTCCCCAAGGCGGCCAAGGAGTTCGTGCGCTTCATGATGGAGGAGGAGCAGTACGGCCCCTGGATGCAGGCCGCCGGCGGCTACATCTCGCAGCCGCTGCGCGCCTACGAGAAGAACCCGGTGTGGACGGTGGATCCCAAGCACACGCCCTACCGCGACTGCGTCAAGAACATGCGTCCCGCCGGCTACCAGGGCCGCCTGGGCTATGCGTCCGCGGGTGCGCTGGCCGACTTCATCGTCCAGGACATGGTGGCCGAGGCCGTGAGCGGCTCCAAGACCCCGAAGGAAGCCGCACAGCGCGCGGCCCAGCGCGCCGAGCGCTACTACAAGGTCTGAGCGCGGCGCATGCTGCGCGCACTGCAGAACAGCCGCAACCTGCTCGGGCTGCTATTCATGCTGCCCGCGGCAGCGTTGCTGCTGCTGTTCCTCACCTACCCGCTCGGCCTCGGGGTCTGGCTCGGGTTCACCGACACCAAGATCGGCCGCGGCGGCGACTGGATCGGGCTGTCCAACTACGTCTTCCTCTGGGGCGACAGCGTCACGCGCCTGGCGCTGTTCAACACGCTCTTCTACACGGTGGTGGCCAGCGTCATCAAGTTCGCGCTGGGACTGTGGCTGGCGATCCTGCTCAACGAGCACATCCCCTTCAAGACCTTCTTCCGCACCGTCATCCTGCTGCCCTACATCGTGCCGACCGCGCTGTCGGCGATCGCCTTCTGGTGGATCTACGACGCGCAGTTCTCGATCATCAGCTGGACGCTGATGAAGATGGGCCTGATCGACCGCTACATCGACTTCCTGGGCGAACCGTGGAACGCGCGCCTTTCCACCATCGCGGCCAACATCTGGCGCGGCGTGCCCTTCGTCGCGATCACGCTGCTGGCGGGCCTGCAGACCATTTCGCCTTCGCTGTACGAGGCCGGCGCGATCGACGGCGCCACCGGCTGGCAGCGCTTTCGCTACATCACCCTGCCGCTGCTCACGCCGATCATCGCGGTGGTCATGACCTTCTCGGTGCTCTTCACCTTCACCGACTTCCAGCTGATCTACGTGCTGACGCGCGGCGGGCCCCTGAACGCGACGCACCTGATGGCGACCTTGTCCTTCCAGCGCGCCATTCCCGGTGGCGCGCTCGGCGAGGGGGCGGCGATCGCGATCGCCATGGTGCCGTTCCTGCTCGCCTCCATCCTCTTCAGCTATTTCGGCCTGCAGCGGCGCAAGTGGCAACAGGGAGGCAGCGACGCATGAAGGAGTCCCCGGACGACAGCCAGGGCATGGCCTACCTGAGCACGCTGCCGCGCCGCGTGGTGACGGTCTACATCCCGCTGGGCATCTTCGTGTTCGTGCTGCTGTTCCCCTTCTACTGGATGGCCATCACGGCCTTCAAGCCGGACGCCGAGCTGCTGTCACGCGAGGGCAATCCCTTCTGGGTGCTCAAGCCCACGCTGGCGCACATCCACAAGCTGCTGTTCCAGACGGCCTACCCGGAGTGGTTGTGGAACACGGTGATCATCTCCGTGGTCTCCACCTTCGTCTCGCTGTTCGCCTCGGTGCTGGCGGCGTATGCGATCGAGCGGCTGCGCTTTCGCGGCTCGCGCCACGTGGGCCTTTCCATCTTCCTGGCCTACCTGGTGCCGCCGTCGATCCTGTTCATCCCGCTGGCTGCCATCGTGTTCCAGCTGGGGCTGTTCGACACGCGCTGGGCGCTGATCCTCACCTACCCCACCTTCCTGATCCCGTTCTGCACCTGGCTGCTCATGGGGTACTTCCGCTCGATCCCCTACGAACTGGAGGAGTGCGCGCTGATCGACGGCGCGACGCGGCTGCAGATCCTGGTCAAGATCATCCTGCCGCTGGCCGTTCCCGGCCTGATCTCGGCGGGCATCTTCGCCTTCACGCTGTCGTGGAACGAGTTCATCTACGCGCTCACCTTCGTGTCTTCTTCCGAGGTGAAGACGGTGCCGGTGGGCGTGGTGACCGAACTGGTGGAAGGCGACGTGTACCACTGGGGCGCGCTGATGGCCGGCGCCCTGCTCGGCTCGCTGCCGGTGGCGATCATCTACTCCTTCTTCGTGGAGTACTACGTGTCGGGGCTGACGGGTGCGGTGAAGGAGTGAAGCCTCAGGCCGCGCGCAGGCGACGCGCGGGGCTGTCCAGCCTGGGCAGGGGCCGGAGGCTGGCCAGGACGGCGTCGATGTCCTCGCGGGCGCCGTCGATCAGGACGAGGATGGCCCGCTCGGCCCGGTCCGGCTCGCGGGCGACCACCGCATCGAGCACCGCCCGGTGCAAGGGCAGCGAGTTGCGCGGGCCGTCCTGCCGGGTCGTGGACACCTCGAAGCTGGTGCGCAGCAGCGCCGACAGGGCCTTGCTCATTTGCACCAGCATGCGGTTGTGGCAGGCGCGCAGCAGGCCCTGGTGGAAGCGCAGGTCGTACAGCACGTAATCGCCGCCCTCCTCCACCGCCCGGGTCATGCCGGCGAAGGCGGCCTCGATGGCCGCGATGTCTTCCGGCGTGGCGCGCTGCGCCGCCATGCGCACGGCCGCCGGCTCGACCACCCGGCGCAGCTCCTGCAGGTCGCGCAGGAAGTCGCGCGTGAGGCCGGCGCGCGACTGCCAGACGATCACGTCGGGGTCGAACCAGTTCCACTCCTGCGCCGGCAGCACGCGGGTGCCCACCTTCGGGCCCGTGGACAGCAGGCCCTTGGCGACCAGCGATTTGACCGTTTCACGCACGACCGTCCGGCTCACGCCCAGCTCCGCGCACAGCAAGGGCTCGGGCGGGACCGACGTGCCCGGCGGGTAGCGCCCGGAGACGATCGCGTGGCCCAGGTGGTCCAGCGTGTTGCCGTGGACGTTCTTGATCATTGCAGGCGTTGCGGCACCGTGTCCAGGCGCTGGCCGCCCGCGGTGTCGAACACGTGGGTCTTGTCGGCCGCGACCTCGAGGAACACCGTCTCGTCCGGCTTCACCGCGGTGCGGCCGTGCAGCACCACGACGATGTCCGCTTCGCCGACGCGCAGCAGCAGCTCGGTTTCCGCGCCGGTGGGCTCCACCACGACCACCTTGGCGGGGATGCCCTGGCCCGTCGTCGACAGCAGCATGTCACCCGGACGCACGCCGTACTGAACCGCCTGGCCGTCCTGGCCCTGGGCCTGCGGCACGGTGGGCCAGCGCTGGCCCTCGGCCTCCACCCAGCTGCCGCCCTCGCCCTGGCGCAGCGTGCCGGACAGGATGTTCATGGCGGGCGAGCCGATGAACTGCGCGACGAACAGGTTGCCGGGCCGGTCGAACAGCTCCAGCGGCGTGCCGATCTGCTCGACGATGCCGTCGTGCATCACCACGATGCGGTCGGCCATGGTCATGGCCTCGATCTGGTCGTGCGTGACGTAGACGGTGGTGGTCTTCAGCCGCTGGTGCAGCGCCTTGATTTCCGCCCGCATCGCCACGCGCAGCTTGGCGTCGAGGTTGGACAGCGGCTCGTCGAACAGGAAGACCTTGGGGTCGCGCACGATCGCGCGGCCCATCGCGACGCGCTGCCGCTGGCCACCGGAGAGCTCGCGCGGATAGCGATCGAGCAGCTGCGTGAGGTTGAGGATGCGCGCGGCGTCGTCCACGCGCTGGCCGGTCACGGAGGCATCCGCCTTGCGCAGCTTGAGGCTGAACGCCATGTTGTCGCGCACGGTCATGTGCGGGTACAACGCGTAGCTCTGGAACACCATCGCGATGTCGCGGTCCTTGGAGTCCAGGTCGTTGACCACGCGCCGGTCGATGTCGATCTCGCCGCCGCTGATGGGCTCCAGGCCGGCGAGCATGCGCAGCAGCGTCGACTTGCCGCAGCCGGAGGGCCCGACCAGCACCACGAACTCGCCGTCGGCGATGTCGAAGCTGATGCCGTGGATCACCTTGAAGCGGCCGAAGTTCTTCTCCACTCCGCGAAAGGAAACGGATGCCATGCGGGAAACTCCAGAATCAGCTCTTCACGGCGCCGGCCGTGAGGCCGCCCACCATGTAGCGCTTGAACGCGTAATAGATCGCCGCCGGCGGCAGCGCGTAGATGAGGCCGGTGGCCATCAGCAGCTCCCACGGCGAATCGTCCGCCGACAGGAAGCTGCCCAGCGCCACGCCCAGCGTGGTACTGCGGTCGTCGGACAGCAGCAGGAAGGCATAGAGGTATTCGTTCCAGGCGAGCAGCAGCGCGTAGGTTCCGACCGCGACCAGCGACGGCACCATCAACGGCAGGTAAACCAGCCGGAACAGCTGCATGGGCGTGGCGCCGTCCATGCGTGCCGCCTCGTCCAGCTCGTAGGGCAGCTTGTCCGAGGCCTGCTTGAGCACCCAGATGCAGTAGGGCGAGGCGATCGTCACCATCGCTAGGATCAGCGCCCACTGGTTGTTCAGCAGCCCGTAGTTGCCCATCGCCTTGTACATCGGCACCGCCAGGAAGGCGGCGGGAATGAAGTACGTGAGAAGCGCGAGGTTCATGACCGTGCGGCCGCCGGGCACGCGCAGGCGCGAGATGGCGAAGGCGGCGCAGGTGGCGACGAACAACGTGATCGCGCCGACGGACACCGCGATCACCACCGAGTTCCACATCTGCAGCCAGAAGTGGTTCAGGTAGTGGTGCTGCTCCTGGAAGACGATGCGGAAGTTCTGCAGCGTCGGGTCCTTGGGCCAGATGCGGCCCGAGGTCGCCGAGTCCTTGCCGGAGATCGCGAACAGGAACAGGTGGTAGATCGGGATCATCGTCCAGATGAACACCGGGATGCCGATCAGCAGCAGCTTCGCCTCGGTGGTGACGGCACGCCACGTGACCCGTTTCATTTGCTGAGCCTCTTCATCATGAAGTAGACGAGGGGCAGCACGAACGGCAGTGCCACCACGATCGCTGCCATCGCCAGGTCGACCTGGTCGAGGCGCAAGTAGCGGATGCCCAGCGTGGCGAGCACGTGCGTGAGGTCCGCGGGACCGCCGCCGGTGAGCAGGTAGACGCTGTTGAAGTCGCCCAGCGTCCAGATCATCGACAGGATGAGGGACGTCAGGTACAGGGTGCGCATCGACGGCCAGGTGATGAACTTGAACTTCTGCCAGCTGGTGGCGCCGTCGACCGCCGCTGCTTCGTACTGCTCCGCGGGGATGGCCATGCGCCCCGCCACCAGGATCAGCGTCCAGAACGGCAGCGACTTCCACACGTGCATCACCATCGAGAAGGACAGCGCCAGCGCCGGCTCGTTGAGCCAGTTGGGGCCGTCCATGCCGGTGAAGCGGAAGATCAGCGAATTGATCACGCCCCACTCGGGATTGAGCATGAAGCGGACCGAAAGGATGGTGGGGATCGAAGGCACCGCCCAGGGCAGGATGAACAGCGCCGACAGCGCCTTGATCCACCAGCGCGTCTGCACGAAGAAGCCGGAGAGCAGCAGCGCGATCATCATCTTGATGTTGATCGCCACCACCAGGAAGATCACCGTGTTGATCGCCGTGCGGAAGAAGATCGGGTCGGCGAACAGGTGCTCATAGCTCACCGGATGGCGGGCCAGCCAGAGGCCGTAGCCCACGGGGTAGAGCACGAACACCACGAACACCAGCAGGTAGGGCAGCACCAGCAGCCTGCCCCAGTTGTCCCAGGTGCTCGCGGTGCGGCGTGCCGGCGCGGCGACCGGCAGTTGGGCGGTGTCGGTGATGACCGTGCTCATGACCCGAGGCCTTCGCGGCTTATTGCGCGCCGGTTCCGGCGACCGTCTTGATGCGCGCGATCATCTCGTCCACGGCCTTGTCGACCGGGATCTTCTCGTTGATCACGCGGTTGGCCGCCTTGGCCCACACGTTCTCGTTGTTCAGCACCGTGAACTTGTAGTTCTTGGTGAATTCGAACGTGGTCGTGCCGCTCATGAACTGGTTGTAGACTGTCAGGCGGTGCGGGTCGTTCTTCCAGAACGGGCTCTGCTGCCCGGCCTTGGTCACCGGGAACCAGCGGCCCAGCGATCCCTCGACGTAGGGCGTCAGGTTCTCTTCCTGCAGCAGGAAGCCCACGAACTCCTTGGCGCGCTTCATGTTCTTCGCCTGCTTGAAGATCACGCCCGTCTTCACCGCCGCGCGGTACTTCATCTTGCTGCCGTCCGGCTTGTCCGGGAAGGCGCCGGTGGCGATCAGCTCGCTGTAGTTCTTCTTCGCTTCGGCGCGCTGGGCGTCGGTGAGCGTCGTGTTGTTCATGTCGTCGAGCCACTTGGCCGCGATCGAGATGGTGGCGTTGTGCGTGAGCACGGTCGTCTTGTTGTGGAAGGCGACGTTGTTGTCCGGGTCCTTCCAGCTCGTGGACGACGGCGGCGAGCAGCCCTTGGTGTACGGCGCGGTGTAGTCGGTCAGCGCGCCGATCAGGCCGGTGCGCACGGCAGGGTCGTCGACCAGCAGCTTGCCCGAGTCGTTGACCAGCTTGACGTTGTACGCGTCCATGAAGGTCAGGAACGAGAAGAACGAATCGCTCGAATCCACGCCCAGCGGCTGGCCGATGCCGAAGCCGCGCTTGCCGGTCTTCTGGCGGTAGGCCGGCTGCACCTTGTCGCACCAGAAGCTCCAGTAGTCCTTCCAGCCCTTGGGGATGTCGCTTTCCTTGAAGCCGGCGTCGTGCAGCATGTCCTTCCAGTACTGGATGTGCATGGTCTGCTGCTTGATCGGGAAGGCGTAGTAGGCGCGTTTCTGCGCCTTGTCGTCATAGAGGAAGGTGGTCGACAGCGCAACCGGCTCGAAGCGGGCCGTCATCGGGCTGAGGACGCTGCTGATGTCTTCCAGCTTGTCGTCGAAGGCCCACTTGGCCGTGACCTGGAAGTCGTAGACGTCGGCATAGGCGACGTCGGGCGGGTTGCCGGAGTCCAGCGCCGCAACCGTCTTCGGGATCATGTCCTGGATCGGGTACTGCGAGAGCTCGACCTTCACGCCCTTGTACTTCGCCTCGTACTTCTTGATGGCGGCGAACAGTGCGTCGTCCTCGGCCTTGTAGAAGCCCTTGACCCACCAGACGGTGAGCGTTTCCTGCGCCATGGCCGGCGCTGCGGCCATCAGGCCAAAGGCAACGCCCGCGGCGGCTACTACCATCCTCATTTTCATGCGCTGTGTCTCCAGTTGGTGGAACGAAAAGCAGGCGCCCTCAGGCCTTGCGGCATTCGGGCACGGGACTCGGAAGCGGTCGGCGCGCGAAGTGCGCCTGCAGGTTGGCCAGGGCGAGGTCCGCCATGGCCTGGCGGGTCTCGTGCGTGGCGCTTGCCATGTGCGGGGTGAGCACGACGTTGTCCAGCGCGCGCAGCGCGGCCGGCACGTTCGGTTCGTTCTCGAACACGTCCAGGCCGGCGCCGGCGATCACGCCCTTCTGCAGCGCCTCCACCAGTGCCGGCTCGTCCACGACCGTGCCGCGCGCGACGTTGACCAGGTAGCCCCTGGGCCCGAGCGCCTGCAGCACCTCGGCATCGATCATGCGCCGCGTGCCCTCGCCGCCGGGCGTGATGACGACGAGGAAGTCCACGGCGGCGGCCAGCGCCTTGGCGGACGGATGGTAGGGAAAGGTCACGCCCGGCTGCTGCGTGCGGCCGGTGTAGGCGATCGACATGCCGAAGCCCTGCGCGCGCGCCGCTATCGCTTTGCCGATGCGCCCCAGGCCGACGATGCCCAGGCGCTTGCCCGACATCTTCGTGGTCAGCGGCATGTTGCCCTGCTCCGCCCAGCGCCCCTCGCGCACGTAGCGGTCGGCCTGCGGCAGCTTGCGGGCGACGGCGAGCATCAGCGCCAGCGCCAGGTCCGCGACCTCGTCGTTGAGGACGTCGGGGGTGTGGGTCACCGGAACGCCGCGCTCGATGGCCGCGGCGACGTCCACCTTGTCGTAGCCGACGCCCATGATGGAAATAACCTCCAGCGCCGGCAGCCGGTCCATCAGCGCGCGCGGCACGTTGGATTCCCCGCCACCGGTGACGGCGCGGATGCTCGGCGCAATGCGCGCGAACTCGTCCGGGTTCGTCTCGTGCAGGCGGTCGTGCACCGTGAAGTGCGCGCGCAGCGGTTCCATATAGAACGGCGGCAGCTTCATGACAGCCAGCACGGCAGGACGCGAAGGTTCGCTCATGGTTTGTCCCGAAAGGGTTGGCAATCGTATGACCATAAGATGATTGCCCGATCAGGACCAACCCTATGACACCCCCGAGAAAGAAACCGCAGGAGCTGCGCTCGCAGCAATGGTTCGGCCGCCAGGACCGTGACGGCTTTGCCTACCGCAGCTGGGTCAAGGGCAAGGGCGTGCCGCACGACCAGTTCGACGGACGACCCGTCATCGGCATCTGCAACACCTTCAGCGAACTCACGCCCTGCAACTCGCACTTCCGCACCCTCGCCGAGCAGGTGAAGATCGGCGTGTACGAGGCCGGCGGCTTCCCGCTGGAATTCCCCGTGATGTCGCTCGGCGAGACGCTGCTGCGGCCCACCGCCATGCTGTACCGCAACCTCGCGAGCATGGACGTGGAGGAATCGATCCGCGGCAACCCGGTCGATGGCGTCGTGCTGCTCATGGGCTGCGACAAGACCACGCCTTCGCTGCTGATGGGCGCGTCCAGCGTGGACCTGCCCACCATCGGCGTGTCCGGCGGTCCCATGCTTTCGGGCAAGTGGCGCGGCCAGGAGCTGGGCTCGGGCACCGGCGTGTGGAGCATGAGCGAGCAGGTGCGCGCCGGCACGCTCAAGCTGCAGGATTTCTTCGAGGCGGAAAGCTGCATGCACCGCAGCCACGGCCACTGCATGACCATGGGCACGGCCTCGACGATGGCCAGCATGGTGGAAGCGCTGGGCGTCGGCCTGCCGGGCAACGCAGCCTACCCCGCCGTGGACGGCCGCCGCAACGTGCTCGCGCGCATGGCCGGCCGCCGCATCGTGGAGATGGTCCACACGGACCAGAAGCTTTCCAGCATCCTGACGCGCCAGGCCTTCGAGAACGCGATCAAGACGCTGGCCGCCATCGGCGGATCCACCAACGCGGTGATCCACCTGATCGCCATCGCGCGCCGCATCGGCGTGGAACTCTCCATCGAGGACTTCGACAAGCTGGGCAGCGAACTGCCTTGCCTGCTGAACCTGCAGCCTTCGGGCCAGCATCTGATGGAGGACTTCTGCTACGCCGGCGGCCTGCCCGTCGTGATGAAGGAGATCGCGGCCCACCTGCATCTGGACCTCGTCACGGCCAGCGGCAAGACCGTCCGGGAGAACATCGCCGACGCGCAGAACTGGAACAAGGAAGTGATCCAGCCGCTGGAAGCGCCTTTCAAGGAGAAAGCCGGCATCGCCGTGCTGCGCGGCAACCTCGCGCCGCGCGGCGCGGTGATCAAGCCCAGCGCCGCGACGCCCCAGCTGATGGTGCACCGTGGCCGGGCCGTGGTGTTCGAGGACATCGAGGACTTCCATGCCCGCATCGACGACGAGAACCTGGACGTGGACGAAAGCTGCGTGCTGGTGCTCAAGAACTGCGGGCCCAAGGGCTACCCCGGCATGGCGGAAGTGGGCAACATGCCGCTGCCGCCCAAGGTGCTGCGCAAGGGCATCACCGACATGGTGCGCATCAGCGACGCGCGCATGAGCGGCACGGCCTACGGCACGGTGGTCCTGCACACGGCGCCGGAAGCGGCCGCCGGCGGTCCGCTCGCGCTGGTGCGCAACGGCGACATCATCGAACTGGACGTGCCCAAGCGCCGCATCCACCTGGAAGTGGGCGACGAGGAACTGGCCCGCCGCCGCGCCGAGTGGAAGCCGCCGCAACCGCCGCTGTCCTCCGGCTACTGGAAGCTGTACATCGACCACGTGCTGCAAGCCGATGAAGGGGCCGACCTGGACTTCCTGGTGGGCAAGCGCGGCGCCTTCGTGCCGCGGGACAACCACTGACCCACCGTCCTCCCCGCACAGGCGGGGGGCCGGGGCCTGCATGAACCATCTCGTTGCCGTCGACTGGGGCACGTCTTCGCTGCGTGCCGCACGCATCGCGCGGGACGGCACCGTCGTCGAACAGCGCGCCTCCCAGCGCGGCATCCTCACGGTGCCTGCCGGCGGATTCGAAGACGTGCTGCACGAGACCTGCGGCGACTGGCTGGAGGATCCGTCCACCCTCTGCCTCGTGAGCGGCATGGCCGGCAGCCGGCAAGGCTGGCAGGAGGCGCCTTACTGCCCCTGCCCTGCGGGTTTCGGCGAACTCGCGCGCGCCCTGCGCTGGGTCGAACCCCGGCGCATCGCGCTCGTGCCCGGCCTTTCCTGTGAAACCGACGGCGTTCCCGACGTCATGCGCGGCGAGGAGGTGCAGGTCTTCGGCGCCATGGACCTGTTGCGCGTGGAGCAGGGCAGCTTCGTGCTCCCGGGCACGCACAGCAAGTGGGTCCGCGTGCAAGGCGGTCGCGTGCAGTCCTTCGCGACCTGCATGTCCGGCGAGTTCTACGCGCTGCTGCGTCAGCATTCGATCCTCGCGCGCACGATGGCCGCGGAGGACGGCGCGCTGGACGAAGCCCTGTTCGCGCAAGGCGTGCTGCACGCCCAGCGCAGCGGCAGCCTGCTGCACGCGGCCTTCAGCGCCCGCACGCTGTCCTTGTTCGACCGGCTGCCGCCGTCGGCGGCGCCGAGCTATCTGTCCGGCCTCGTCATCGGCGAGGAACTGCGGCTGCAGGCAAGCCACGCCGGTGACCTGGTCCTCGTCGGCAACCCGCAGCTCACGCAGCGCTACCAGATCGCGCTCGCGACCCTGGGCCGGGCCAGCCGCAGCCTCGGCGCCGAAGCCACGTGGCGCGGACTGTGGGCCCTCGCCCGTTCCCTGGAGTCCCCATGAACCCAACGCTCGCGGCGTGCTGGCAAGGCGCACTCGCCACCTTGCCCCTGGTCGCCATCCTGCGCGGCATCCGTCCCGCCGAAGCCGAAGCCGTCGGCGAGGTGCTGCACCGCGCCGGCTGGCGCCTGCTGGAGGTGCCGCTGAATTCGCCCGATCCGCTGGCGAGCATCGCCGCCCTCGCCCGCCGCTTCCCGGATGCGCTGGTCGGCGCCGGCACGGTGCGGACGGAAGAGGACGTGCGCGCGGTGCACGCCGCCGGCGGGAGGCTGGTCGTGTCGCCGCATTTCGACGCCCGCGTGGTGCGCGCGGCGGCGGCGCTCGGCATGGTCACCCTGCCGGGCGTCCTCACGCCCAGCGAAGCCTTCGCCGCGCTGGAGGCCGGCGCCACCGGGCTCAAGCTGTTCCCGGCGGAGATGGTGCCGCCCGCGGCCGTGAAGGCGATGCGCGCGGTGCTGCCGCCGCAGGTGCTGCTGCTGCCGGTCGGCGGCATCGCGCCCGCCAACATGGCGCCTTACCGCGCCGCCGGCGCCAACGGCTTCGGCATCGGCTCGGCGCTCTACCAGCCCGGCCGCGAACTGCACGCCGTCGCCGCCTCGGCCCAGGCCTTCGCCGATGCCTGGACGGGTACGATGCGCGCATGACCAGCGCGACTCCCCCGGCTTCCACCGCCATCCAGTTCGGCCTGCGCGACCGCGTGTGCATCGTCACGGGTGCCTCGCAAGGCATCGGCGAGGCCTGCGCCCGGCGCTTCGCGCGCGAAGGCGCGAAGGTGGTGATCGCGGACATCGAGGACAGGCGGGGCCAGGCGCTGGCGCAGGAGCTGCAGGGCCTCTACGTGCCTTGCGACGTCGGCGACAAGGCGCAGGTGGACACGCTGGTGGCCAAGGTCATGCTCACGCATGGGCGCATCGACGTCCTGGTGAACAACGCCGGCATCTTCAAGGCCGCGGACTTCCTGGACATCACCGAGGCGGATTACGACGCGGTGCTGCGCGTGAACCTCAAGGGCTCCTTCCTGGTGGGCCAGGCGGTGGCGCGCGAGATGGTGAAGGCGGGGCGCGGCGCCATCGTCAACATGAGTTCGGTCAACGCCGTGCTCACCATCCCGAGCATCGCCACGTACAACATGAGCAAGGGCGGCATCAACCAGCTCACGCGGGTGATGGCGCTGTCGCTGGCGGACAAGGGCGTGCGCGTGAACGCCGTGGCGCCGGGGACGATCGCGACGGAACTGGCCGCGAAGGCGGTGCTCACGAGCGAGGAAGCCAGGGCGCGCATCATGAGCCGCACGCCGATGAAGCGCCTGGGCGAACCGGCGGAAGTGGCGGATGTCGTCGCCTACCTGGCCAGCGACGCGGCGAGCTACGTGACCGGGGAGATCGTCGTCGTCGACGGCGGGCGCATGACCCTGAACTACACGGTCTAGCGCTTGCGGGCGGGCGGCGCCTTGCGCGGCGCCTTCCTGGCAGCCTCGGGCTCCTCCTGCTCCATGAACTCGCGGATGAGCCTGCGCACCACCTGCGAAGGCGTCATGTCCTGCGTGCGGCACAACTCCTCGAAGGCCAGCTTCTTCGCCGGGTCGATCAGGATGGTCAGCCTTGCTGTCTTGAGCTCCATGCGCGAGGGACTCCGATGTTAATCGGATTGTAATTCGTTTCCGCCGCGCGAGGGGGCGATCAGTCCGATTGCGGGGCCGATGCGCCCGGATAACTCACGCCGTGCTTGGTCAAGTAATCGCGGATCAGTTGACGCACGACCTGCGAGGCCGTGATGTCCTGCGAGGCGCACAGCTCCTCGAAAGCCCTCTTCCGGTCCGCATCGATAAGGACGGTGAGGCGCGCGGGTTTCTCTTCCATGCAATCGTTCTGTTTTTTGCCGAACATGATAATACTGTGAGCGTATTATGTGAGTCGCATGGTAGTACTTTGGCGCGACCACTGCTGCGGAAAACGCACCGTCAGCGCATCGGCTCCTGGCTCGACGTTTTGTAGTCCTGCGCACACGCTGAGTCAACGCAAGGCGTCCGCTGCGGACGCCGCCCCGCCCGCCGGCACGCGGCGAGGGCAGGGATGGGCGGAAGGTGCCGTCAGGCGGCCGCGGCGCCGACCGGCGGGCGCGCCCGCACCGGCGCTTCGCGGATGGGCAGGTGGATCAGGGCGGCGCCGGTGGCCAGCACGATGTCCATGTACCAGAACCAGTCGTAGGAACCGGTCCACTCGTACACCTTGCCGCCCAGCCAGGAGCCGAAGAAGGCGCCGACCTGGTGGGTGAGCATCACGACGCCGAACAGCGTCGCCATGTTGGCCGGCCCGAAGAACTTGGCCACCAGCCCGGCCGTCGGCGGAACGGTCGACAGGTAGGTCAGTCCCATCACGGCCGCGAAGACCAGCACGACGGTCCCCGTCTTGGGCGCGAACAGGAAGACCAGCACGGCCGCGCCGCGTACCGCGTACACCAGCGAGAGCAGCGACTTGGAACGCCAGCGTCCCATCGCCCAGCCGATCGCCAGGCTGCCGGCGATGTTGAACAGGCCGATGATGGCCAGTGCCCAGCCGGCCCATTGCGTCGGCAGCCCGCAGGCCTCGATCACCCCGGGCAGGTGCACGGCCAGGAAGGCGACGTGGAAGCCGCACACGAAGAAGCCGGCGCCCAGCAGCACGTAGCTCGGATTGCGCAGGGCCTCGCGCACGGCCTGCGCGGCGCCGACCGGCTTGCGGTCCGCCGCTCCCTGCGCGCGCGCGCCGGTGCCGCGCAGCACCCAGGCCGCCGGCAGGCACAGCAGCACCATCACGCCCAGGACCTGCATGGCACGCGACCAGCCCATGCCGACGATCAGTGCCGCGGCGATCGGCGCGGTGGCGAACTGCCCGAAGGAGCCGCCGGCGTTCACGATGCCCGTGGCGATGCCGCGCCGGGCCGGATCGATCATCCGCATGCTGGCCGACATCAGCACCGCCGGCCCCGCCATGCCCGAGCCGCCGGCGGCGAGCACGCCGATGGCGAAGATCAGGCCGAGCGTCGTCGTCATGAAGGGAGTGAGCACCGTGCCCACCGCCATCAGCGCGAGCCCCGCCACCAGCACGCGGCCGGCACCGTAGCGGTCGGCCATCGCGCCCGCGAAGGGCTGCGTGAGCCCCCACCACAGCTGGCCGAAGGCGAAGGCCAGGCTGATGCTGCCCAGGCCCAGGCCGGTGGAGGTGTTCAGTGCCGGCAGGAACAGCCCCATGCTCTGGCGGCTGCCCATGGTCAGTGCGAAGGTGCCCGCGGCGGCGAGCAGGACGAGCCAGAGTGCGGTGCGGCGCGTCGCCTCAGTCATGGATCTCTCCTTCGGGAAGGTCCGCCAGCAGGTCCTGGCATTCGTCGAGAAGCGCGTGCAACGCTAGCACACGCTGCGTGCCCAGCCGCGCATTGAGTGACTCCTGCGCCACACGCCAGCGGCGCTGCGCCTCCTGCCGCTTCTCGCGGCCAGCCGCGGTGGCCGTGACCAGCCGGCTGCGCGCGTCCGGCCCGGGCGCGGTGGCCAGCAGCCCCGCGTCGACCAGCGGCCGCAGGTTGCGCGTCAGCGTCGAGGCGTCCACCTTCATGGCACGGGCCAGGTCCACCGGCCGCACCGGCCCCAGCTTGACCACGTACGACAGCAGCGAATACTGTGTGCCGCGCAGGCCCGTCTTGCCGACCTCCGCGTCATAGAGCTGCGCCACGCGGCGCATCAGCTGGCGCAGCTTGAGGTTGGTGCAGCCCTGCGGCTTGACAGCGGTGTCCATGGCGACTATTGTAGCTGCAACTATTGCATATGCAACCTTTTCGGGAGACGCGCATGGACCGACTGCAAGAGTGGCTGGAACAGGAACGCCAGGTGCACGAACGCATCGTCGCCGGGGCGGGCTACGGCGTGTCCAGCCCGCAGCAGGTGGCGGGCAGGAGCGGCCTGGAGCTGCTGCAGGCGATGTTGCGCGGCGAGCTTCCTGCCGCGCCGATCGCGCGCACGCTGGATTTCCAGGTGATCGAGGTCGGCGAAGGGCGCGCCGTGTTCCAGGGCACGCCCGGCGCGGCCCACTTCAATCCCATGGGCGGCATCCACGGCGGCTGGTACGCGACCCTGCTCGACTCGGCCCTGGGCTGCGCGGTGCACACGCTGATGCCGGCCGGCCGTGGCTACACCACCGCGGAACTCGGGGTGAACCTGGTCAAGGCCATCGGCCCGAACGTCAAGCGCGTGCGCGCCGAAGGGCGGGTGCTGCACTGCGGCCGGCAGCTCGCGACGGCCGAAGCCAGGCTGGTGGGGCCCGACGGCACGCTGTACGCACACGGGACGACGACCTGCCTGGTGTTCGAGATGAAGTAGCGCAACGGTGGGGTTCGCCTTCGCTCACCGTCTGCGGCGTTCGCCGCACCACCCTACCAGCTGAAGGTCCAGATCAGGTCCAGGCCGGTGCGCTCCCCGGCCTCCGCGCGCACCGTCAGCTTGCGCGACACGTCGTAGAACACGTACAGGGTGCCCATCGCCCCCTGCAGGCTGCGCTCGTAGGCCGCGTAGAAGTTGTTCGCGAAGCGCTTGCCCACCCGCACGACGGCACCGCTGGTGCTGTCCGGCGTGACGCTCAGGTCGTCCAGGCCCAGGCTGCCGGCGATGCCCTTGCCCGTGCCGTCCCGGCCGGCCAGCAGCGCCGTTGCGGCGCGCTGCAGCAGCGCGGTTTCCGCCCCGCCGCCGGCGGAGGAGCGGCCCAGCACCACGTACGACAGGATCTCGGCATCGGACAGGCCCGCGTCCGAATACAGCTCCACGTGCGGCGACTGCGCGCGGCCCGTCACCTGCACGCCCACTTTCTGGATCATGTTCGGCCGGATCGCCAGGATGTCCAGCGCCGGGTTGTCCGGCGGGCCGGTGAAGCGCAGCTCGCCGCGGTCGATGTTCATGCGCTGGCCGTAAGCCTGGTAGGTGCCCCCCACGGTGCCGATCACGCCCACGATCTGCGGCGCGCCGCTGGGGCTGCCCCGCACTTCCACGGTGCCGGCCAGGCGCGTGTCGATGCCGCGGCCGGCGACGCGGAAGTCCGGCCCGAGGTCGAAGCGCAGTTTCAGGTCCACGCGCGAGCCGCCTTCGGCCGCCGGCGGACGCTGCCGGCGTTCCGCTTCCGTCGCGGCGACGCCGCCCGCGTTGCGCACCACGACGTCCTCGCCCAGGCGCGGCGGGCTCTCGTCGGCGATCTGGATCCGCGCCCGATCCACGCGCAGGTCGCCGTCGATGCGCGTGCCGCCGCGGTCCATGTGGGCGGTGGCGGTGCCCGAGACGGTCAGCTGCCGGTCGCTGCGCACGCTGGCACGCAACTGCGACAGCTGCGCTTCCACGTCGAAGCGCGGACCTTCGGCCGTCCAGCTGCCCTCCCCCTGCGCGAACAGCCGGCCGCCGTCGCCGCCGCCCTCGCTGCTGCCCTGGAGCACGAACTCGTTGACGATCACGCGGCGGCCGGCCAGCTGCGCGCGCAGGCGGCCATTGCGCAACTCGATGCCGTCCACCACGGAACGCAGCGCGAGCTCGTCGGCCCGGAGGGTGCCGGACAGATCCGGCTGCACGCGCGTGCCGCCGAACTGCACGTCGGCCACCAGCGAGCCGCGCAATCGCCACCCGGGCGGCGCCAGCAGCGACCACACGCCGATGCGCGGCAGGTTGGCCTGCACGCGCCCGGACAGCGGCGCCTGCTCGGGCCAGGTCCAGCCCCCGTTGCTGCGCGCGAGGCGGCTGCGCACCACGCCTTCGACATGGCCCGCGCGCTCGCTGTCCCACAGCACGCGGAACTCGAGCTGCTCGCCCTGGGTGCTGACCACGAGGCGCGCATCGCGCACGCCGGCCGTCACGCGGGCCGTGCCGCCGTCGACGGTCTCCGCCAGCACGTTCACGTCGCCGCGCACGCGCGCGATCGACGCGTCGAGCCGCACGTTGGCCCCGATCTGCGCGTTCCACTGGGCGTCGAAGACCAGGTCGCCCGAGAGCGCGGCGCCACCGAGCTGGGCGCCACCCAGCAGTTCCACCCAGGCCAGGGGCAGCCCCGCAAGCCGCCCCGCGGTCGTGAGCTGCCCGCCTTGCCGGCGCACCTGCGACCAGCTCAGGACGGCATCGCTCGCCGGCGCTCCGCTTCGCATGGCCGGCGCACGCAGCAGCGCTTCGCCCGCACCGACCTCGATGTTGCCTGCGACTGCCCGCCAGTCGAAGGGCCGTCGCAGTTCCACCCGCCAGGGCCCCGGCGTGATCGACGGATCCTGCACCTGCACGTTCAATGCGGCGACCGTGCCGCGCCATGCCGTGGCCGCCCCGCCCAGCTGCGCCCCGATGCGGCCCTGCGTCGCGAGCGAGACCCGGCGCTGCCCTTGTTCCGCCTGGCCCCGCAGGTCCAGCGTCGCGTCGCGCAGCCGCCCTTGCACCTGCACCGCCGCGTCGCGAACGGTCCAGGCCGGCGGGGCGGCGCTGTTGGCCGGAGGCGGCGGCTCCCACCCGAAGGAGCGCGCCGTGGCGCCTGCCTGCACCGTCGGGTCCTGCCAGCCGCCTTGCCAGGCGAGCTGCGCATCGGCCTGCCCGCGCAGCGCCAGGCCCCGCAGCAGGCCGGCCGCGCCGGGCCAGCGCGCCACCCAGGCTTGCAGGCGCGCGAGGTCGCCTGCAGCGAGATCCGCGGAGCCCTGGCCGCTCGTTTCACCGAGGCTGCCGCGCGCCTGCGCCTGCAGGCCGGGCGCGCGCAGCTGCAAGCGACCGCTGCCCGCCTTGGCCGAAACCTGCCACTCGCCCTCGCCTTCGAGCTGCGCATCGCTGGTGCGCACGCGCAGCTGCGAAAGACGCAGCGTGTCGCCGGACCAGCGTCCCGTCGCCGCCAGGTCGCGCAGCTGCAGCGCTTGCAGCACGTCGGGCGCCTGCGCCCGGGGGCGCCCGGCAGCCAGCGACACGTCGAAGCCCACGGCGCGGCCCTCCCCTTCGAGCTGCAGCGGCCCGGACAAGGGCAGTGGCGCCAGCGCCGTGTGCAGCCGCGCGGGGTCCACGCCTTCGATGCGCCCCTGGAAGCGCCAGCCCGCGCCCTGCCAGCGGCCGCTGCCTTCGACCGTGCCGCCGCCCGCCTGCGCCGACAGCGATTCCAGCAAGGCCGTGCCTTCGCGCCACTCCGCGGCAGCGCGCAAGGTCGTGAGCGGCAGCCGTTCGCGATCCCAGGGACCGGCCAGCGCATTGCGCACGTCGGCCTGCAGCCGGTAGACCTTGTCCGGCAGCGGCCGCACCTGGAGCGTGCCGGACAGCACGGTGCGGGGCGCGGCCGGCCAGAAGAGCGATGCGTCCAGCGCGCGGAACGCCGCGTCGGCCTGCGGCAGCGGCATCTTCTCGAAGGGCGTGAGCTTCGCATCGACCGTTGCCGCCGCCGCGTCCCCCGTGCTGCCGCCACGCTGCGCCTTCAATTCGGCATGCACGGCGAGCGCCGCTGCCGGCCCCTGCACGCTCGCCTGCAGCTGCAAGGGGACGGGCCGTCCGCCTGCCGGCAGAGGCGGCGTGAAGCGTCCCTGCAGCTTCGCGTCCAGCGTGAGCGGTGCGATCGCGAGCAGCGTCGCTTCGCCGCTGTAGCTGCCGCCGGCCAGCTGCAGCGAGCGCACCGTCGCGCGGTGGTGCACCCCGTCGAAAGCGTACCCGGCCTCCAGCTGCGCGGCATCCACCTGCGCCTTGCCTTCGTACCGGAAGGAGCCCACCTTCAGCGACTCGACCTGCACCCGCCAGGGCAGGCGCAGGTTGTCCGGCTGCTTCAGGGGCTCGTCGTCGCTGGGCCGCGTGTCGACCAGCCGCGCGCGGGCGACCTGCACCTGCTCCAGCTGCAGCGTGCGGTTCAACAGCGCGAGCGGCTGCCACGTGAGCTCGATGTCCTCCGCCTCCAGCCGCAGGCCGTCGCGTTCCCACACGATGCGCCGGATGTGCCAGCCGCCGCGCAGCGAACCCTGGACCCCTTCGCTTTGCAGCGGCACAGTGCCGGGGATGCGGCGCAAAGCCCATTCCAGGGACCCCTCCTGCCCCGCCCACCACCACAGCAGGGCCGCAGCCAGGGCCAGCAACAGCCCGAAGCCGACCAGGACGCGGACGGTCCAGCGGGCAAGGGAAGCTGCAGCGGCTTTCATCAGAAGACGAATCCTGCGCTGAAATGCAGGCGGAAGCTCTTGAAATGCACTCCATATGCGAGTGCCGCTTCCACCGGGCCGACCGGGCTGCGCCAGCGCACGCCCGTGCCCACGCCCACCCGCGCGCGCAGCTCGGACGGCTTGTCGGCGACCGCACCGGCATCGACGAACAGCGTGTGCTCGAACTCCGTGGGCTGGCCGCGCACGCGGATGGGCCGCTGCCACTCGAGGCTGCCCACGGCCAGGTAGCGGCCCGGGCCGATCACCCCGTCGGGCAGCTCCACGCCGATGTCCAGGTACTTGTAGCCGCGCACGGACGTGTCGCCGCCGGTGCGGAACAACTGCGTGAACGGCACTTCCGCGTGCTGGCGCGCGAACACGGCGCCCGCCTCGGCGCGCAGCTCCAGCCGGCTTTGCTCCAGGGGCCGGTACCCGAGCCAGCGCACCAGCGTGCGCTGGAAGGGCTGGCGGTCGCCTTCCAGCGTGAAGCCGCCGCCCAGCTCGAAGCCGATGCCGTAGCCCGAGGTGGGCGACTGGATGCTGTCGAAGTAGCGGCCGGTCCAGATGTAGTTCACGGTGAGCGCCGAGCCGTCGCCCGTGTCCGCCGCGGTCAGCGGCACGTTGCGGGGGTTCTGCACGCGCGCGCGTTCGTACTGCACGTACCAGTTCCGGTCGATGCGGTCGCCGTTGCGAAAGCGCCCGGCGCGCAGCCGCTGCGAGTGCGTCACCAGCCGGTCGTCGTCCAGTTTCTCGGCGCGTCCCAGCACGGACCAGCGCCAGCCGTCCTCGTCGGGAATGGCGGTCCACTCCGACTGCGCGAACGGGTTCTTCTGCTCGGCCTGCAGCTTGGTCACGGCGCGCCAGCCGAGGCCGGGCACGCGGTTGTGCGTATGTTCGACCGTGGCGCGCGGGCCGCCGTCGGTGGTGAAGCCTATGCCCAGCACCACCTTCTGCAGCGGCGCCTCGCGCACGGTGACCTGCACCGGTGCCGCATCGGGATCGGCTGCGGGGTCGACGTAGATAAAGGCCGAATCGAAGTAGCCGCTGCCCGTCAGGCGCAGCTGCGCCTGCACGATGCGCTCCTGGTCGTACACGGTGCCGGCCGGCAGGCGTGCCAGCCGCGGCACCAGGACCGGGTCGTAGCGCTGCACGCCCGTGACGTGCAGCGGGCCGAGGTGGAAGAGGCGGCCGGAATCCAGCCGCAGGCCCAGGCGCGCCGAGGCGGTGGCCGCGTCGACGTCGGCCAGGCTGTAGCTGATGCGGCCCGCGGGATAGCGGCGCGCCAGCAGCGCGCGCGTGGCGACCGCCTTGGCGCGGTCCCACGACGTCTGCGTGAAAGGCTGGCCGGGCGGGAGCGCCCACCCGCTGCGAATGCCATCGCGCTGGGCGACCGCTTCCGGGTCCGTGCTCGCGGCGATGTCGCCCTCGAAGTCGACGCTGACGGCACCGACCGTCGTGCGCCGGCCCGGTTCCACCGTCACGACCAGCGTGGTGCGCGCGCCGGGCTCGCGCTCGATGCGCACCTGCGGGTCGAAGTAGCCTTGCGTGGCCAGCAGCTCGCGCGCGTCCTTCTCGCCCAGCACCACCAGGCGCGCGATCTCCGCGTCGTCCAGGTCGCTCACCTCGCGGTAGCGCCTGAGCTCGAGGTTTTTCTCCAGCAAGGCCTTGAGCGGGTCGGGCGCGCGCACGACGAGGTCGAAGGCCGGCTGCGCCTTGGCCGCCGGTTCGGCGGGGAGGCCGGGAGGGACCGGGCCGTTGGCAACATCGCCGGCTTGCGCGAGGACGGCCGTTGCCGGCCACGCCAGCACCGCCGCCACCAGGAGGGTGCGGATCATGAAGCCCGCAACTATCGCCGGGCCGCGCATGGTGCGTCGTAGGCGCAAGCCGACGACGACATGCGGCGCATGGTCGAGCTGGGGCCGGTGGCTATCATGGACACATGCGAATTCTCCACACCATGCTGCGCGTCGGGGACCTCCAGAGGTCCATCGCTTTCTACACCCAGGTCCTGGGCATGAAGCTGCTGCGCACGACCGAGCGGCCGGAACAGAAATACTCGCTGGCGTTCGTGGGCTACGGCAAGAATCCCGAACACGCCGAACTGGAACTGACCTACAACCACGGCGTCGAAAAGTACGAGATGGGATCGGCCTACGGCCACATCGCCATCGGCGTGGCCGACGCCTACGCTGCCTGCGACCGCATCCGCGCGGCCGGGGGCAACGTCACCCGCGAGCCGGGCCCGGTCCAGGGTGGCACCACGGTCATCGCCTTCGTCACCGACCCGGACGGCTACAAGATCGAGCTGATCCAGCGCGACGCGGACTGAGCCGGCCGCTAGCCGGCGGCGCACACCTTCTTCACGGTCTCCCAGGTGCGCGTGGTCACGTCCTTGCCGAAGGTCTTCTCGATCAGGCGCATGAAGGCCGGATCGTTTTGCAGCGGCACGTAGGCGCTCAAGGCGATGCCGTCGGCGACGGCGAGGATCCTGGCCTGCTGCATCTCCGGCGGCAGCTTCGCTGGCGCGCCGACGCCGTCGGCCAGGAAGGTGACGACCCTCTTCGCTTGCGCCGGCAGCCTGAAGCGGCGGAAGGGATCTTCGTCGACCAGCTCCTGCAAGTCCTGCACGCGGCGCACGAAAGGCGCGAAGGACTTGCCCAGGTGCTGCTCCATCGCCGCGCCGGCCTTCTTCTCGAGCGCCTGGCGCGTGCCGCTGCCGCCGAAGACCACGTTGCCGCTGGCCAGCACCGTCTTCACGTCGGTGAAGCCGGCCGCTTCGAAGGCGAGCCTGAGCGCGGCCATCTGGCAGTTCATGGGGCTGACCCCGCGCAGGAAAGCGGCCTGGCGCGGCATGCTCGGCTAGCGCGGCCAGTGGGCGCGTCCGGCGCCGCGCCGGCTGCATCGCCCCGGCATCATGGGCGTCGCAGCGCCACCGCTTCGCTGGCCAGGCGGGTGATGCGGGCCCAGTCCTGGGTCTCCATCGCATCGGCCGGCGTGAGCCAGGAACCGCCGACGCAGGCCACGTTGGGCAGCGCCAGGAACTCGCGCGCGTTGCCTGCGGTGATGCCGCCGGTGGGGCAGAACTTCACGTCGTTGAAGGGGCCGTGCCAGGCCTTGAGCATGCCGGCGCCGCCGGAAGGCACGGCGGGGAAGAACTTCAGCGCCGTGTAGCCGTCCTCCTGCGCCATCATGATCTCGCTGCCCGTGGCCACCCCCGGCAGCAGCGCGATGCCCAGGTCGTGGCACGCCTTTCCCACCGCGTGCGTGTAGCCCGGGCTCACCGCGAAGCGCGCCCCGGCGAGGGCCGAGGCCTGGGCATCGGCGGCGCTGCGCACGGTGCCCGCGCCGACCACGGCGTCCGGGACCTCCTTGGCGATCGCCTCGATGCAGCGCAGCGCCACGGGCGTGCGCAGGGTCACCTCCAGCATGCGGATGCCGCCGGCGACCAGCGCGCGCGCCAGCGGCACGGCATGCGCCGGGTCCTGCAGCACGATGACGGGGATGACCGCCGCGTCCTGCATCACTTCCAGCGGCGTCGGCCGCCGGTCCGTCGAATTCAAAGCCATGTGCAGGCGCCCTCCTCGGCGGCCTTCGCGTTGCGCCGCATGCCGGCGAACAGTTCCCGGCCGACGCCGTGCGCATTCTGCGCGAGCTGCGCTTCGGTGATCTCGGCGGGCCGGCGCAGCGACCACTCCTTCGCGTCGACCAGCGCCTGCAGCGTCCCCGCCGGCGCGTCGAGGCGCACCAGGTCGCCGTCGAGCAGCAAGGCCAGCGGGCCGCCGGCGGCCGCCTCGGGCGAGACGTGGATGGCCGCCGGCACCTTGCCCGACGCGCCGCTCATGCGCCCGTCGGTCACCAGCGCGACGCGAAAGCCCTTGCCCTGCAGCACCGCCAGAGGCGGCGTCAGCTTGTGCAGCTCCGGCATGCCGTTGGCCTGCGGCCCTTGCCAGCGCACGACGCAGACCAAGTCGCGTTCCAGCTCGCCGGCCTTGAAGGCCGCGAGCAGCGCCTCCTGGCTGTCGAAGATGCGCGCGGGCGCCTCGATCACGTGCCGGTCCTCGGGGACCGCGGACACCTTGATGACGCTGCGCCCCAGGTTGCCCGTGAGCAGCTTGAGGCCGCCGGTGGGGCTGAAGGGCGCACGGGCCGGACGCAGGATCGCTTCGTCGCCGCTGGCGCCCGTGTCGTTCCAGGTGAGTTCGGCGTCCACCTCCGCCCGGCCGGGCGTGCGCGTGTATTCGCGCAGGCCGCCTGCGCGCACGGTGAGCACGTCCTCGTGCATGAGGCCGGCATCGAGCAGTTCGCGGATCACGTAGCCGGGGCCGCCGGCGTCCTGGAAGGCATTCACGTCCGCCGAGCCGTTGGGATAGACGCGCGCCAGCAGCGGCACCACCGAGGACAGCCGGTCGAAGTCGTCCCAGTCGATGACGATGCCCGCCGAGCGGGCCACGGCGACCCAGTGGATCAGGTGGTTGGTCGACCCGCCGGTGGCCAGCAGCGCCGCCATCGCGTTGACGATGCAGCGCTCGTCCACGATGCGGCCGATGGGGGCGTACCGGCGGCCCTTGAGGATGGCCAGCGCGGTGCGCACCGCCTCGCGCGTGAGCTCCTCGCGCAGCGTGTCCTGCGGCTGCACGAAGGCGGCGCCGGGCACGTGCAGGCCCATGGCTTCCATGAGCATCTGATTGCTGTTGGCCGTGCCGTAGAAGGTGCAGGTGCCTTGCGTGTGGTAGGCCTTCTCTTCGGCTTCCAGCAGTTCCTTGCGGCCCACCAGGCCCTGCGCCGCCTGCTCGCGCACCCTGGCCTTCTCGCTGTTGGACAGGCCGCTTGGCATCGGTCCGCCCGGCACGAACACGGTGGGCAGGTGGCCGAAGTGCAGCGCGCCGATCAGCAGGCCGGGCACGATCTTGTCGCAGATGCCCAGCATCAGCGTGGCGTCGAACACGTCGTGGCTCAGGCCCACCGCGGTCGCCATCGCGATCGTGTCGCGCGAGAACAGGCTCAGCTCCATGCCGGCCGTGCCCTGCGTCACGCCGTCGCACATGGCCGGCACGCCGGCGGCGACCTGCGCGGTGGCACCGTGCTTGCGCGCCTCGTCCTTGATCAGCGGCGGGTAGCTGCCATAAGGCGCATGCGCCGACAACATGTCGTTGTAGGCGTTCACGATCGCGATGTTGGGCGCGTGTTCGGCAACGACGCGGAACTTGTCGCTCGGCGGGATGCCGGCAAAGGCGTGCGCGACGTTGGCGCAGCCCATGCGGTCGGTGCCGCGGTCGCGGGCGGCGGCGGCATCGATGCGGCTCAGATAAGCGGACCGCGTGGGTCCGCTGCGTTGGCGGATGCGCTGCGTCACCGCTTCCAGCACGGGATGGAGTTTCATGGGTTGCAGGAATGCTACCCCGCCGCGCTGTTCTTGGGGTCGCCACGGGGTACGAACCGGTTACCAACTTCCGGTCGCGCGGCGGCTCCGCTAGAGTTGGCCCGTGCGCGACGCGTTGAAGCCGGTGCGGGACCCCACCGCCATGCTGGAGAAGGCCTTGTCCGAGTGGGGCGGGAACGAGGATCTGTGGGTCTTCGGCTATGGCTCGCTCATCTGGCGGCCGGAGTTCGACTTCGCGGAGCGGCGCGCCGCCCGCGTGCACGGCTGGCACCGCGCCCTGAAGATGTGGAGCCGCATCAACCGCGGCACGCCGGAGCGCCCGGGGCTGGTGTTCGGCCTGCTCACGGGCGGCTGCTGCCGGGGCGTCGTGTTCCGCATCCCGCGCGAACGCGGACCCGAGGTGCTCGCGCGCCTGTGGAAGCGCGAGATGACGCTGGCCGTCTACGACCCGCGCTGGCTCACGGCCGAAACCGAGCAGGGCCCGGTGCGGGCGCTGGCCTTCACGCTCTCCCGCAAGAGCCCCAGCCACACAGGCGAACTCAGCGCCGAGGAGTACCGCGCCATCTTCGCGTTCGCCTCCGGCATCTACGGCACCACGCTCGACTACGCGCACCGCACGCTGGAAGAACTGCAGCGGCACGACATCCGGGACCGCAACCTGGAGCGGCTGCTGCGGCTGATCGAGCGCGGTCCGTCCTGAAGGCGCCGGCTAGGAGGCCCTGCGCCCCAGCAGCGCCTCGGCCCGCGCGAGATCGTCGACGGTGTCGACATCCATGACGATGCCGGCGTCGTCCAGTTCCAGCTGCAGCGGCTGCGCCGCCCGCACGATGGATGCCGCGCCCTGCGCACCGGCCAGGGCCTGCAGCGCCGGGCCGTGCACGCCGGCGAAGCCCACAGGATGGCCGCGCACCCCGCGGTAGGACGGCAGCACCACGCTCGCCTGCGCCAGCGCCGCCGCGACTGCCCGCAGCGACGCCGGTGCGATCAGCGGGAGGTCCCCGGGCAGCACCAGCCAGCCACTGGCGCCCGCGGTGGCGCGCACGCCCGCTGCGATGGAGTCGCCCATGCCCGGGTGGCCCGCATCCTCCACATGGAAAGGCAGGCCGCTGGCGCGCACGGCGGCCAGGGTGTGCTCGATCACGGGCCGGCCCGCGAGCAGCGCCTGCAGCTTGGAGCCCCGCCCGCCCGAGGCGACGAAGCGCTCCCCGCGGCCGGAGGCGAGCACGAGCACGACGGGCAGTCCCATGCGGCGATTGTGGGCGAGAATCGCGCCATGAGCAGCAGCACCGCCGAGGGCATCGCCGCCCTGCGCAAAAGCTACGAGCGCGCCGAACTGGGAGAGGACGCGTCGCACGCCGACCCGCTTCGGCAATTCGACCAGTGGCTCAGCGAAGCCATCGCCTCCCAGGTGCCGGAGCCGAACGCAATGACGCTGGCCACCGTCGGCAGCGACCTGCGTCCCAGCACGCGCGTCGTGCTGGTCAAGGGCTACGACGCCCGCGGCATCGTCTGGTACACCAACTACGACAGCCGCAAGGGCCAGGAACTGGCCGGCAACCCCTGGGCCGCGCTGCAGTTCCACTGGGTGGAGCTGGAGCGGGTGGTCCGCATCGAAGGCCGCGTGGAAAAGACCAGCGGCGAGGAAAGCGACGCCTATTTCGCGAGCCGCCCGCTGGACTCGCGCATCGGCGCCTGGGCCAGCCCGCAAAGCCAGGTGATCACGGGGCGCAGCGTGCTGGTGGCCAATGCGGCCAAGTACGGCGCGCAGTACCTGCTGAACCCGCCGCGGCCGCCGCACTGGGGAGGCTACCGGCTGGTGCCGGACACCTGGCAATTCTGGCAGGGGCGCAAGAGCCGGCTGCACGACCGGCTCAGGTACCGGCTGGAACAGGGCAGCTGGGTGCGGGAGCGGCTCGCGCCGTAGGGGCTTCGGTGGGAACCCCACCGTTCCCGCCGCCTATTTCCTGGTCAGCTCGGCGAACGTCTTGCGGAACTTCGCCACCTTCGGCGCCGCCACCGCAAGGCAATAGCCTTGCGTGGGGTTCTTCTCGAAGAAGTCCTGGTGGTAGTCCTCCGCCGGGTGGTAGTTCTTCAGCGGCTGCACCTCGGTGACGATGGGCCGGCCGAACAGCTTGTCCTGGCTCATCTCGCGGATCAGGTCGTCCGCCGCCCGCTTCTGTTCGTCGTTGGTGTAGTAGATGCCGCTGCGGTACTGCGTGCCCACGTCGTTGCCCTGGCGGTTCATCTGCGTCGGGTCGTGCACGACGAAGAAGATCTGCAGCAACTGGTTGGTGCTGACCTGCTGGGGGTCGTAGGTGAGCTTCACGACCTCGACGTGCCCGGTGCGGCCCGTGCACACCTCCTCGTAGCTCGGGGCCGGCGTGTCGCCGTTGCTATAGCCCGATTCGACGTCGGTGACGCCGCGCACTTCCTTGTACACCGCCTCGGTGCACCAGAAGCAGCCGCCGCCCAGGACGATTTGCTGCAAGTCGCTCATGTGATTCTCCTGACACGCCACTTTAGCCGCAAGCGCCCCTGGCTTAGGATGCGCGCCCATGCACGTCATCGTTCGCGTCAGGGGATCCGTCCATGCTGCCGAGTGAGCTCAAGCCGGTGCTGGCCGCGCTCGTGCTGCCTCCTGCCGGGCCCTTGCTCCTGCTGCTCCTGGGGCTGCTGCTGGCCCTGTGGAAGCGCGCGGCCGGCCTGCTGCTGGCCTTCATCGGGCTGGTGCTCGCCTGGGCCTTGAGCACGAACGTCATCGCGCTCGCGCTGGCGCAGCGCCTGCTGCCCGCCGTGCAGGCCGTGCAGCCGCAGCAGCTCGCGCCCGTGCAGGCCATCATCATCCTCGGCGGCGGCGTGCTGCCATCGGCCAGCGAATACGGTGCAGCACAGCCCGGGCCGCACACGCTGGCGCGCCTGCGCTACGGTGCCTGGCTGGCCCGGCGCACCGGCAAGCCCCTGGGCTTTGCGGGCGGCATCGGCTGGGCTGCCGCCGGCACCGCGACCGAGGCGGAAGGCACGGTGGCGCGGCGCGTGCTGCAGGAGGAGTACGGGCTCACGCTGCGCTGGATGGACGACCGATCGCGCGACACGGCGGAGAACGCCGCGCGCATGGGCGAGCTGCTGCGCCGCGACCGCATCCGCCAGATCGCCTTGGTCACGGACGCCACCCACATGCAGCGCGCGGCCGCGGTCTTCCGCCAGGCCGGGCTCCAGGTCCTGCCGGCGCCAACGAATTTCCCCACCCCGCTCGAGCGGCCCCTGCTGCAGTGGTTTCCCTCCATCCACGGCGCCGACACCTGCCGCCAGTTGCTGCGGGAGTGGCTGGCGCGCGGCGCCGGCGCCGCCTGATCCGCCTGACGGATGGGCTGCCTTGACGCATCCGGCGTGGCGCCTCTACATTACTAACCGGTCAGTCATTAAAGCCGGTCATCCGCCAGCCCAACCATGCCCCCCACCCGCCTTGCCGAACGCGGCGACGACATCCAGGCCAAGCGCGAGCGCCGCAAGGAGGCGCGCCCCGGCGAGCTGCTCGACGCCGCCCTCGACCTGTTCGTGGAAAAGGGCTTTGCCGCGACCCGCTCGGAAGAAGTGGCCGCCCGCGCCGGCGTTTCCAAGGGCACGCTGTTCCTGTACTTTCCCAGCAAGGAAGAACTGTTCAAGGCGGTGGTGCGCGAGAACATGTCCGGGCGTTTCGCGGAGTGGCGCGACGAATTCGAGAGCTTCGAGGGCTCCACCGCCGACATGGTGCGCTACTGCATGCGCGTCTGGTGGGAGCGCATAGGCGCGACCCGCGCCTCGGGCATCACCAAGCTGATGATCAGCGAGGCGCGCAACTTCCCGGAGCTCGCCGCCTTCTACCAGCAGGAAGTGATCCGCCCCGGCACCGACCTCGTGCGGCGCATCCTGCAGCGCGGCATCGACCGCGGCGAGTTCCGTCCCATGGACGTCGAATACGCGGTGTTCGGCATCGTCGCGCCCATGATCTTCCTGATCATGATGAAGCACTCGCTGGGCGCGTGCGCCCCGCAGGAATACCCGCTGGATGCGCAACGCTACGTGGAGACGCAGCTCGAGCTGCTGCTCCATGGCCTGTGCGTGCGGCCAGGAGAGCAGGCATGAAGCGCTGGCACGGGGTGGCGGCCGCGGCCGTCGTGCTGCTCGTCGCCGCGGCGGGCTGGCGCGCCATGGGCGCGCGCCAGGCGCAGCAGGCCGCCCAGGCCCAGCTCGCGGCGCAGAAGGCGCAACCCATCGTCGAACTCGCCGCCACCGACGTCGTGCGCGTCGAGCAGCGCGAGCTGCGCCGCGGGCTGCCGGTGTCCGGCTCGATCAAGGCCGTGCATTCCGCGATCGTGAAGGCGCGCGTCCCCGGCGAACTGCAGGCGCTGGTGCTGCGCGAGGGCGATCCGGTCAAGGCGGGCCAGGTGGTCGCGCGCATCGACCGCATCGAGGGGCAGGCGCGCCTGAACCAGGCGCAGCAGCAGGCGGATGCGGCCAAGGCGCAGATCGACATCGCGGAGCGCCAGTTCAACAACAACAAGGCGCTGGTCGACCAGGGCTTCATCTCCAAGTCCGCGCTGGACACCTCGCAGAACAGCCTGACCGGCGCGCGGGCCACGCACCAGGCCGCCCTCGCCGCCGTGGATCTCGCGCGCAAGGGGCTGGAAGACACGGTGCTGCGCGCGCCCATCACGGGCGTGGTGGCGCAGCGCCTCGCGCAACCGGGCGAGCGCGTCGCCATCGACGGCCGCATCCTCGAGATCGTCGACCTGTCCAGCCTGGAGATGGAAGCCACCCTGAGCGCCGCCGATTCCGTGGAGCTGCGGGTCGGCCAGGAGGCGACGCTGCAGGTCGAAGGCAGCCCGCGCGCCATCGCCGCGCGCGTGGCGCGCATCAATCCGAGCGCGATGGCGGGAAGCCGCAGCGTGCTGGCCTACCTCGCGATCGCGGACACGACGGGGCTGCGCCAGGGCCTCTTCGCGCAAGGCACCGTGCGCCTGGGACAGGCCTCGGCGCTGGCGGTGCCGCTGTCCGCCCTGCGCACCGACAAGCCCTCGCCCTACGTGCAGGTGGTGGAGGACGGCAAGGTGGCGCACCGCGGCGTGCAGGCGGGCGAGCGCGGCGATGCGAACAAGGAGCAGTGGGTGGCGGTGCAGGGAGTCGCGCCCGGGGCGACGGTGATCCTCGGGCATGTCGGGCCGCTGCGCGAGGGGACCCTGGTGAAGTTCACGGCGCCCCCACCCCAGCCTTCCCCCAAGGGGGGAGCGAGCAAGTCACCCAGCCCCTAGGCGGGTCCTGCCATGTGGTTCACCCGCGTCAGCCTGAAGAATCCCGTGTTCGCCACGATGGTGATGCTCGCCATCGTGGTGCTGGGCCTGTTCTCCTACCAGCGCCTGAACATCGACCAGTTCCCCAACATCGAGTTCCCGGTGGTGGTGGTGCAGACGGAGTACCCGGGCGCCTCGCCCGAGATCGTGGAGAGCGAGGTCAGCAAGCGGGTGGAGGAGGCGGTGAACTCCGTCGCCGGCATCAACGCCCTCACCTCGCGCAGCTTCGAAGGCCAGTCGCTCGTCATCATCGAGTTCCAGCTGCACGTGGACGGCCGCAAGGCCGCCGATGACGTGCGCGAGAAGGTCGCGTCCGTGCGGCCCAGCTTCCGCACCGAGGTCAAGGAGCCGCGCGTGCTGCGCTTCGACCCGGCCAATCGCCCGATCTGGTCGCTGGCGGTGCTGCCCGACACCCGCGGCGGTGCGCGCGCCATGACGCCGGTGGAGCTGACCAACTGGGCCGACCAGGTGCTCAAGAAGCGGCTGGAGAACGTGCGCGGCGTCGGCTCGGTGGCGCTGGTGGGCGGCAGCAAGCGCGAGCTCAACATCTACCTGGACCCGCCCGCCATGGAGGCGCTGGGCATCACGGCCGACCAGGTCGTCTCGGCGGTGCGCAGCGAGAACCAGGACCTGCCCGTGGGCGCGGTCCGCTCGCTGACCCAGGAGCGGGTGGTGCAGATCGACGCGCGCATGCAGCGGCCGGAAGACTTCGGCCAGATCATCGTCGTGCGCAAGAACGGAGCGCCGGTGCGGGTGAACCAGGTCGCCCGCGTCGCCGACGGCGGCCAGGAAGTGGAGAACCTGGCCCTCTACAACGGCCAGCGCACCCTTCTGCTGCAGGTGCTCAAGGCACAGGACGAGAACACCATCGCCGTGATCGACGGCCTGCGCAAGACGCTGGAGGAGATGCAGGCGCAGCTGCCCGGCGGCGTGAAGCTGGAGCAGGTCACCGACTCCTCGCGGCCCATCCGCGTGGGCGTGGAGAACGTCCGCCACACGCTGCTCGAAGGCGCGCTGCTGACCGTGCTGATCGTCTTCCTGTTCCTGAACTCCTGGCGCTCCACGGTCATCACGGGGCTCACGCTGCCCATCGCGCTGATCGGCACCTTCCTGTTCATGTACGCCTTCGGCTTCTCCATCAACATGGTGACGCTCATGGCGCTGTCGCTGTGCGTGGGGCTGCTGATCGACGACGCGATCGTGGTGCGCGAGAACATCGTTCGGCACGTGCAGATGGGCAAGCCGCCTTACCAGGCTGCGCTCGACGGCACGCAGGAGATCGGCCTGGCCGTCCTGGCGACCACCTTCTCCATCGTCGCGGTGTTCCTGCCCATCGGCTTCATGGGCGGCATCATCGGCAAGTTCTTCCACGAGTTCGGCGTCACCATCGTGGCGGCCGTGCTGATCTCCATGTTCGTGAGCTTCACGCTGGACCCCATGCTGTCCTCGGTGTGGCACGACCCGGACGCCGAAGGGCACGGCAAGCCCAAGGCGAAGCCCACCACCTACGACCGCACCGTGGGCCGCGTCACCGGCTGGTTCGACCGCGCCACCGAGCGCCTGGCGGACACCTACCAGGCGATCCTGCGCTGGTCGCTCGCGCACAAGCTCGCGACGGTGCTGGGAGCCGTCGCGATCTTCCTCACCAGCGTCCTCATGGTGCCCCTGCTGGGCACCGAGTTCGTCCCCAAGGCCGATTTCTCGGAGACGACGGTCAGCTTCTACACGCCCGTGGGCTCCTCGCTGGAGCTCACCGAGGCCAAGGCGCGGCAGGTGGAGTCCATCATCCGGGAGTTCCCCGAGGTGCGCTACACGGTGGCCACCATCAACACCGCCGCCACGGGCAAGATCTACGCGAGCGTCTACGTGCGCATGGTGGACCGCAAGAACCGCGAGCGCAGCGTGCACCAGATGGCGGGCGTCCTGCGCGAGCGCCTGAAGCAGGTGCCCGGCATCACCGTCACGCACGCGGGCCTGCTCGACGCCGTGGGCGGCAACAAGCAGATCGAGTTCTCCCTGCAAGGCCCGGACCTCAAGGAGCTGGAGCGCCTGTCGCGGCTGGCGAGCGAGCGCATCCGCGACGTCCCGGGCCTGGTCGACCTGGATTCGAGCGTCAAGCCCGACAAGCCCACCGTCGCCATCCAGGTGCGGCGCGACGTTGCCTCGGACCTGGGCCTGTCGGTGGCGCAGATCGCAGGCGCGCTGCGCACGCTGGTGGCCGGCCAGACGGTGGGCAACTGGCGCGCTCCCGACGACGAGACCTACGACGTCAACGTGCGGCTGGCGCCCGAGGCGCGCAACGCGCCGCAGGACCTGGAGCGCCTGCCCTTCGCCGTCGGCGCGAACGCGGACGGCAGCCCGCGCATCGTGCGCCTGAACCAGGTGGCGACCGTGCGCGAGGCGACCGGCCCGAACCAGATCAACCGGCGCGACCTCATGCGCGAAGTGGCGCTCAGCGCCAACACCTATGCGCGTTCGGCGGGCGACGTCTCGGGCGACATCCGCCAGCGCCTGGACGCCATCCAGCTGCCGCCCGGCTACCGTTACCAGTTCAGCGGCTCGACCAAGAACATGACCGAGTCCTTCGGCTACGCCGTCTCGGCGCTCGCCATGGCCGTCATCTTCATCTACATGATCCTGGCCAGCCAGTTCAAGAGCTTCCTGCAGCCGCTGGCGCTCATGACCTCGCTGCCGCTGACGCTGATCGGCGTGGTGCTGGCCCTGCTGGCCTTCCGCTCCACGCTGTCGATGTTTTCCGTGATCGGCATCGTCCTGCTCATGGGCCTGGTGACCAAGAACGCCATCCTGCTGGTGGATTTCGCCATCCGCATGCGCGAGCAAGGCATGGAGCGCTCGCAGGCCTTGCTGCACGCCGCGCGGGTGCGCTTGCGGCCCATCCTGATGACGACCCTGGCCATGGTCTTCGGCATGGTGCCGCTCGCCTTCGCCCTCAGCGAGGGGTCCGAGCAGCGCGCGCCCATGGGGCAGGCCGTGATCGGCGGGGTGATCACCTCCTCCCTCCTCACCCTGGTGGTGGTGCCGGTCGTGTACTGCTACCTCGACGACCTGGCGGCCTGGCTGAAGGGCGGGCGCCGGGCTGCCCGCAAGTCGAAGGACGCCGCCGGCTCCGGCGGCGGCGGGGCAGACCCCGTGCCGGCTTCTAGAATGGACGGTTTGTCCTGACTGCCACGAGAATCCTGCCATGAACGCCGTCCCCGACCTCGAACGCGCCCGCTTCAACATGATCGAGCAACAGATCCGCCCCTGGGACGTGCTGGACCTCGACGTGCTGGCGCTGCTGTCGCAGGTCAAGCGCGAGGACTTCGTCCCCGCCGCGCACAAGGCCCTGGCCTTCACCGACATGATGATCCCCCTGGCGACGCCCACCGACGAGGCCCTGCGCCACGGCTGGTGCATGCTCGAGCCCAAGCAGGAAGCCCGCCTGCTCCAGGACGTGGCGCCGCGGGCGCAAGAGAAGGTGCTGGAGATCGGCACCGGTTCCGGCTACATGGCCGCCCTGCTGGCCAGCCGGGCGCAGCGGGTCATCAGCCTGGAACTCTCGCCGGAACTGGCCCGCCTGGCCCGCGACAACCTGCAGCGCGCGGGCATCCGCAACGTGGAGGTGCGCGAGGCGGACGGCGCCAAGGGCCTTGCTGCCGAAGGCCCGTTCGACGTGATCGTGCTTTCGGGCTCCGTGGCCGAGGTGCCGCAGGCCCTGGTGGCGCAACTGAAGGTCGGCGGCCGCCTGGCCGCCATCGTCGGCGACGACACGGTGATGCGCGCCACCTTCATCACCCGCACGGGCGACAGCGGCACCACCACCACGCAGCCCTGGGACACGGCCGCCCCGCGGCTGGCGCACTTCCCCGAGCCGTCGCGCTTCCGTTTCTGAAGGTCCGCCCCATGACGATTTCCCAGGTCCGCCCCGCCGACTGGCCCGAATGGCTGCAGAGCCAGGCCGGGCGCCCCGTGCTGCTGGATGTGCGCGAACCCTGGGAGGTGCAGACGGCCAGCGTGCCGCCCGGCGACTTCGACGTGGTCGCCATCCCCATGAACGAGATCCCGGCGCGCCTGGCCGAACTCCCCCAGGACCGGCCCGTGGCCTGCCTGTGCCACCATGGTGCGCGCAGCCTGCGGGTGGCGATGTTCCTGGCACAGCAAGGCTACGCCGATGTGGCGAATGTCGCAGGCGGCATCGACGCCTGGTCGCGCGAGCGTGATCCGGGAATTCCTCGGTACTGATGGCGCCCAGAATCGTCAAAGTAGGACTCCAGAAAAAGCAAGACGTAAAAGGACGGACCATGACGAAGTTGCGCCTGCTGCCCCTCGTGGCGGCCATCGGGCTGGCCGGCGCCGGCCCCGTCCGCGCGGAAAGCCTGCTGGAGATGTACGAGGAGGCGCGCGCGTACGACGCCACCTGGCAGTCGGCCAAGGCGCAATACGACGCCAACCTGTACCGGGCGGAACAGGCCAAGGCGGGCATCCTGCCGCAGGCGGCCCTGAGCGCGGGCGTCAGCCGCAGCAAGCTCAACGTCGACAACCCGCCGCAGGAGCGGGCCTTCGGCACCCAGAACGCCACGCTCAGCGCCTCGCAGCCCTTGTACCGCCCTGCCAACCTGGCCACCTACCGCCAGGGGCAGCGGCAGATGCAGCAGGCCGAATACCAGCTGACCGCCGCGAGCCAGGACCTGATCGTGCGCGTGAGCCAGGCGTACTTCGACGTGCTGGCGGCGCAGGACACCCTCGCCTTCGTCCGCGCGCTCAAGGAAGCCACGGCCGAACAGCTGGCCTCGGCCAAGCGCAACTTCGAGGTCGGCACGACCACGATCACCGACACCCGCGAGGCGCAGGCGCGCTTCGACCTGGTGCTGGCCCAGGAGATCCAGGCCGAGAACGACCTGCGCATCAAGCGCCTGGCCCTGGACACGCTGGTGGGCAAGCCGGCATCGCAGCCGAACACCCTGCGCTCGCTGGACAACGTGCCGCCGCCGCAGCCCGCCGACCCCGAGGCCTGGGTCGCCGCATCCGAGGACGCCAGCCCGCAGATCCTCGCGGCGAAGTCCAACGTGGAAATCGCGGAACTGGAAACGGACAAGGCGCGCGCCGGCCACAAGCCGACCGTGGACCTCACCGCCAGCTACGGCTGGCTCAACAACCGCAACGGCAGCGCCAGTTCCATCCTGGACAACACGCCCAAGCAGGGCACGGCCGGCATCGCCATGAACCTGCCGCTGTTCTCCGGCTTCGCGGTGCAGAACCGCGTGCGCGAGACCCTGGCCCTGGAGGACAAGGCCCGCACGGACCTGGAGGCCACCCGCCGCCAGGTGGCGCAAGCCGTGCGCACCGCCTACTTCGGCGTGGTGTCGGGGCAAGGCCAGGTGCGCGCGCTGGAAGCCGCGGAGGCGTCGAGCCAGAGCTCCCTGGACGCGAACCGGCTGGGCTACCAGGTCGGCGTGCGCATCAACATCGACGTGCTGAACGCGCAGACGCAGCTGTTCCAGACCAAGCGCGACCTTTCGCAGGCGCGCTACAACGTGCTGCTGGGCCACCTGCGCCTGCGGCAGGCGAACGGGACGCTGACGCCGGAAGACCTGGTCCGGCTCAATACGCTGCTGGCGCGCTGATTCGGCGGACGACGTCGGCGCACGCGCAGGGTGGCGCCGGCTCTGCCGGCGAACGGTGCGCGCCGGCGAACCCCACCGGCCCCACCGGCCCTCACCTTCCCCGCACCAACCCCAGCACCGCCTTGGCCGTGCGCGCCGCCGCCCCGCGGTGCGCCGCGGCGAAGCGCTCGCTGGCCTCCACCGCCGCCGCGCGCGCCTGCGCATCACGCACCAGGTCCACCGCTTCTCGCACACCCTGCTCCATGTCCGCGACACGCCGCGCCGCCCCGGCCTGCAGGGCCAGTTCCGCCGCCTCGCTGAAATTGAAGGTGTGCGGGCCCATCACCACCGGGCAGCCGCAGGCGGCGGCCTCGATCAGGTTCTGGCCGCCCAGGCGCGCGAAACTGCCGCCCAGGAGCGCCGCGTCGGCCATCGCGTAGTACAGCGCCATCTCACCCAGGGAGTCGCCGATCCAGACATCCGCGGGCGCGGGCGCCTGCCCGTTCCACGCGCTGCGGCGCGACACCGACAGCCCCGCTTGCGCCACCATGGACGCGACTTCGTCGAAGCGCTGCGGATGGCGCGGCACCAGCAGCCACTGCACGTCGCGGTGGGCGGCGATCGCGCGCAGGAAGTCGCCCTCCTCGCCTTCGCGCGAGCTGGCGAACATGACGACGGGACGCGGCGAGCTGCCGCGCCATTCGCGCCCCTGCTGCAACTGCGCTGGGTCCGGGTTCGCATCGAACTTCAGGTTGCCGAACACACCTTCGACGCGCGCGCCCAGTTCCGAGAGGCGTCGCGCGTCGTCCTCCGTCTGTGCCCACACGGCGCGCAAGGCGCCGTACGCAGGGCGCGCCAGCCGCGCGAGCCGGCGCGCCTGCGCCAGCGACTTGGGCGACAGGCGCGCATTGGCCAGCGCCAGCGGCACGCCGCGCGCATGGCAGATCGCGGCGATATTGGGCCACACCTCGGTTTCCATCAGCAGGCCGGCGCTGGGACGGAAGTGGTCGAGGAAGCGCCCCACCGCCTGCGGCGTGTCCCAGGGCAGCCAGGCCTGCGCATCGCCTTCGCGCAGCAGGCGCACGCCTTCGGCGCGACCCGTGGCGGTGCCGTGCGTTAGCAGCACGCGCAGCTCCGGGTCCGCGCGGCGCAGCGCGTCCAGCAGGATCGCCGCGGCGCGCGTTTCACCGAGGGAAACCGCATGGATCCACAGCCGTCCCGGCGCGGTCGCGCCGTGGTAGCGGCCGAAGCGTTCCTCCACGTGCTCCAGGTAGCCGGGCTCCGCCACGCCGCGCCGCCGCAGCTTGCGGCGCAGCAGCGGCTGGGCGCCGATGAGCACCAGGGAGTAGAGCGGCCGGATCATCCTGCGATTGTGACGGCCTGCCAGGCGCGCCAGACCGCGTCCACCGAGGGCGTAGGCTGGGCATACACGGCCTGCTGGCGCGGGTTGCCTTGCGGCCCGGTGCGCCACGCGGTGTCGAAGTTGTAGACCTGCACGTGCGGCAGGTCGAGCGCCACCGCGATGTGGCTCAGGCCGCTGTCGACGCCGACGGCGCCGGCACAGCGCCCCATGCGCTGCGTCAGCGCATCCAGCGACAGGCGCGGCCAGACCTCGGCACGCGGACCGAGCGCCGCGGCAATCCGCAGGCTGCGCGCCTGCTCTTCCTCGTTGCCGTGCGGCAAGGCCAGGCCGTGGCCCTGCGCGAGCAGGCGCCGTCCGAATTCCAGCCAGTGCGCTTCGGGCCAGCACTTGTCCTCGCGCGACGTGCCGTGCACCAGCACCACGGTGTTCTCCCGCGCATCGGCAGCACGGGCGATGCCGTAGCGCGGCGCTCCCGACAGTGCGTAGCCGAAGGCGCGCGCGCACACCTCGCGCGCGCGCTGCACCGCGTGCATTTGCGGCTCCAGCGGGATCGCGACGTCGGCCAGCCAGCGGGTGGGCCGTTCGTAGCTGGAACCCGCCGTGCGGTTGGCCATGGCATAGCGCTTGCCACCGGCAGCCAGCGTCGCCATGTGGGCGATGAGCGCGGACTTGGTGAGGCCCTGCAGGTCGACGACGGCGTCGTAGGCCACCGCATGCAGGTCCCGGCGAAACGCGCGCCACTCGGCGCGGGTGCCGCTCGCCAGCGGCGCCTTGCGCCAGCGGCGCAGGTCGCAGGGGATCACGCGGGACACGCCTTCGCAACGCCGCACCAGCGGGGCGAAGCCGCGCTCGACCACCCAGTCGACCCGCGCGCCGGTCAGGGCCGCGCCCAGGTCGTGCACGACCGGCAAGGTGTGCACGACGTCGCCGAGCGACGAGAGTTTGACGAGGAGGATGTTCAAGGGAGCAGGCCGGCGCCGGGCGCGCGGCCATTGTCCCTCAATGGGCCGCCTCGCCGATCTGCGCGTCCGGCTTCACGGTGCGCAGCAGGGCGAGCATCTCGCCTTCGATGCGGTGCATCGCCTCCTGCGTGTGGCCTTCGAAGCGCAGCACCAGCACCGGCGTCGTGTTGGACGCGCGCACCAGCCCGAAGCCGTCGCTCCAGTCGACGCGCAGCCCGTCGATCGTCGAAACCTTCGCGCTGGGGAAGCTGGCCTTCTTCACCAGCTCGTCGACGACGCGGTGCGGCTCGCCCTCCTGGCACTTCACGTTCAGTTCCGGCGTGGAGTAGCTCGTGGGCAGTTCGTTCAGCACCTTGCTCGGGTCCGCCGAGCGCGACAGGATCTCCAGCAGGCGGCAGCCGGCATAGGTGCCGTCGTCGAAGCCGTACCAGCGTTCCTTGAAGAAGATGTGGCCGCTCATCTCGCCGCCCAGGGGCGCGTTGAGTTCCTTCATCTTCGCCTTGATCAGCGAGTGGCCCGTCTTGTACATCACGGGCTGGCCGCCGGCCGCCGCGATGGCCGGGCCCAGCCGCTGCGTGCACTTGACGTCGAAGAGGATGGGCGCGCCCGGCACGCGCGAGAGCACGTCGCGGGCGAACAGCATCATCTGGCGGTCCGGATAGATGTTGTTGCCTTCCCGCGTGATGATGCCCAGGCGGTCGCCGTCGCCGTCGAAGGCCAGGCCCAGGTCGGCGCCGGTCTCCTTGAGCTTCGCGATCAGGTCGCGCAGGTTCTCCGGCTTGCTGGGGTCGGGGTGGTGGTTGGGGAAATTGCCGTCCACCTCGCTGAACATCTCGATCACCTCGCAGCCGATGGCGCGGAAGATGTCGGGCGCGGAGGCCCCCGCGACGCCGTTGCCGCAGTCCACGACGACCTTCAGCGGGCGGGCGAGCTTGATCTCGCCCTTGATGCGATCCCGGTACGGGCCGAGCACGTTGACGTTGCGCACCTTGCCCGGGGCGGGCGGCTGGTCCCAGCCGGAGGTCTCCATCATGCGGCGCAGGGACTGGATTTCCTCGCCGTAGATGGCGCGGCCGCCCAGCACCATCTTGAAGCCGTTGTAGTCCTTCGGGTTGTGGCTGCCGGTGACCTGGATCCCGCTGTTGGCGAGCGTGTTGGCGGCGAAGTACAGCATGGGCGTGGTGACCATGCCGACGTCGATCACGTCGACGCCGCTGGCCACGAGGCCGCGCACGAGGGCGGCGGACAAGGAAGGGCCGCTGAGCCGGCCATCGCGGCCGACGGCCACGGATTGCTCCCCTTCGCGCCGGGCCAGGGTGCCGAAGGCGCGGCCTAGGGCCTCGGCGACCTCTTCCGTCAGGGTGGACGGGACGATGCCGCGGACGTCGTAGGCCTTGAAGATGCTGGGGCTGAGCTGCATGGGAAGAGGAGGCTGGAAGGATTGTGGGGACGGTCGGGGCGATTCTAGGCTCCGGGCCGCCAGGAACATGTCCGAAAACGGCCAGTGCGGCCGGCCGCCCTGCGTATCATCGTTTGCATGAGTCCCCTCGAGCCGCCCCTGAGCCCCGATGCCTGCTACCTCGCGCTGAAGGCGCGCGACGCGCGCTTCGACGGCAGCTTCTTCACGGGCGTGACCAGCACCGGCATCTACTGCCGCCCGGTGTGCCGCGTGCGCACGCCGCGGCGCGAGAACTGCCGCTTCTTCGCCCATGCGGCGCAGGCCGAAGGCGCCGGCTTCCGCCCCTGCCTGCGCTGCCGCCCCGAACTGGCGCCGCAGGCCTTGCGCTGGTCGCTGCAGGACGCCAGTGCGGTGCTGGCGCAGCAGGCGGCACGCCTGCTCGACGAGCCGGAAGCGTGGCCCGCCGAAGGCCCCTCCGTGGACGCGCTGGCGCAGCGGCTGGGCGTCAGCGACCGGCACCTGCGCCGCATCTTCGAGGCGCACCTGGGCGTGTCGCCGCTGCAATACCTGCAGACGCGTCGGCTGCTGAGCGCCAAGCAACTGCTGGCCGACACGCTGCTGCCCATCACGCAGATCGCCCTCGTCAGCGGTTTCGGCAGCGTGCGCCGCTTCAATGCCGCGTTCACGGGGCACTACGGCCTGAGCCCGAGCGCGCTGCGGCGCGAAGGGGCGGCGCGCGAATCGAGCTGCGAAGTGCGCCTGGGCTACCGGCCGCCGTACGACGTGGACGCGATGCTGGGTTTCTTTCGCACCCGCGCGATCGCGGGCCTGGAAGACATCGGCGAGCGCAGCCTGTCGCGCACCCTCGCCCTCGATGCCGGCGGCCGCCGCAGCGAAGGCTGGATCACGGCCACCTTCGACGAGGCGCACTGCCAGGTCCTGCTGCGCGTGAGCGAGTCCCTGCACGGCGTGCTGCCGCTGGTGATCCGGCGCGTGCGCGCCGCCTTCGACCTGGACGCGGACCCGCATGCGATCAACGCCCGGCTGCACGGCAGCTTCCCGCTGGGCGACGGCCTGCGGGTGCCGGGCGCGCTGAGTGGCTACGAGCTGGCGGTCCGCGCGGTGCTGGGCCAGCAGATCACGGTCGCCGCGGCGCGCACGCTGGCGCAGCGGCTGGTGCAGCGCTTCGGCACGCCGTTTGCGACGCCGCATCCGGCCCTGCATCACCTCTTTCCCGCGCCGCAAGTGCTCGCGGCAGCCGACGGCGACGCGCTGGGGCAGCTGGGCATCGTGCGCCAGCGCCAGGCGGCGATCGTCGCCATCGCCCGTGCCGTGGCCGAGGGACGGGTCGCCCTGCATGCGGGAGCCGACGTCGCGGCAACGTGCACGGCCCTGAAGGAGTTGCCCGGCATCGGTGACTGGACCGCGCAGTACATCGCGATGCGCGCCCTGCGCTGGCCCGATGCCTTCCCCGCCGGCGACGTCGCGCTGCACAAGGCACTGGGCGTGCAGCAGGCCAGGCAACCGGCGCGCGAGGCCGAAGCCGCATCGCAGGCCTGGAAGCCCTGGCGCAGTTACGCGGTGGTGCGCGCGTGGAGCGCGCTACAAGGAGCATGAAATGAACGAGCCCATCGAACGCGTCTGCACGCACTACGAAAGCCCGCTGGGCACGATGTTGATCGCGGCCACGGACCTGGGGGTCGCCGGGGTCTGGTTCGTCGGCCAGCGGCACGGGCCGGACAGCCGCGGCTGGCGGGAGGATGCGCAGCATCCGGTGCTGCGCGCCGCCGTCGCCCAGCTCGCCGCCTACTTTGCCGGGGAGCGCACGAGCTTCGACCTGCCGCTGGACCTGCGTGCGGGCACCGCGTTCCAGCAAAGCGTGTGGGACGCGCTGCGGGCGATCCCGCGCGGCGACACCACCAGCTACGCCGAACTCGCGCGGCGCCTGGGCAAGCCGCAGGCCGCGCGTGCGATCGGCGCCGCCGTGGGCCGCAACCCGGTGAGCATCGTCGTGCCCTGCCACCGCGTGCTCGGCACCAACGGGACGCTGACCGGCTATGCGGGCGGCCTTCAGCGCAAGACGGCCTTGCTGCAGCTCGAAGGCGCATTGATGTGAGCGGCGAATCAATGCGCAGCGCAAATAGCATCACTGCCGGCGCGAACGACCGACGAATCGCCCGACACTAGGCCTCTTCATGTCCCTTGCTTCCGTCATCGACTTCGTCGTCCTCGCGGCGATCTGGGGTGCGTCCTTCCTGTTCACGCGCATGGCCGTGGGCGACTTCGGCGTCGTTGGCACCGCCGCCGTGCGCGTCGCCGTGGCGACCGCCTTCCTGGTGCCGCTGATGCTGGCCAAGGGCCATGGGGCGATCTTCCGCCGGCACTGGTGGAAGGTCTGCCTGGTCGGCGTGCTCAATTCCGCCCTGCCCTTCATGCTGTTCGCCTTCTCGCTGCTGTCGATCACCACGGGCCTGTCCGCCATCCTCAATGCGACCGTGCCGCTGTTCGGCGCGCTGGTCGCATGGCTGTGGCTCAAGGACCGGCCGACCGGCTCGCGCCTGCTCGGACTGCTCGTAGGTTTCTCCGGCGTTGCGGCGCTGGCCTGGGACAAGGCGAGCTTCCGCCCCGACGCGGTCAGCGGCATCGCCCCGGCCTGGGCCGTGCTGGCCTGCCTGCTGGCGACGGTGTGCTACGCGATTGCCGCAAGCGCGACCAAGAAGTACCTCAGCGGACTGCCGCCGCTCATGACGGCCACCGGCAGCCAGCTCGGGGCCACCCTCGTCCTGGTGCTGCCTGCCTTGTGGCTGCGCCCCGCGCACGCGCCAGGGGTGCAGGCCTGGATGGCCGTGTTCGTGCTGGGCGTGCTGTGCACCGGCATCGCGTACGTGCTGTACTTCCGCCTGATCGAGCAGACCGGCCCGTCCCGCGCGCTGGCGGTGACCTTCGCCATCCCGGTGTTCGCGATCCTTTATGGCGCCTTGTTCCTGCACGAGCCGGTGACCGCGTGGATGCTGATGTGCGGCACCGTGGTCGTCCTGGGGACCGCGCTGTCGACGGGCCTGCTCAAGCTGCCCTCCTCGCGGGCGCCGGCATGAGTTCGGCGCGCAAGATGAAGCTGCGCCTCACGGCGCCCAAGCCCCGCAATCCCCTCGTGGCAGCCGCGGCGCAACGCAAGGCCGGCGCCCACCGCAAGTCGCGCTCGGCGCAGCGCCAGGCGCAAGAAGCGCAGCTCAAGAAGGACCTGAAGAATTTGTAGGTGGACGCGGGAACCGCGGCAGGGAGCTGCGAGGCGCCGACCCCCCGCCGATGCGGGCGTTTGCCGGGCCTAGTACCGCGGCAGATCCGTCAGGCGCCGCCCCGGCCTGTCTTCCGCCGCCGCCAGCGTCTCGGTGCCTTCGGCCATCACGTCGACCTTCACCTGCGGCCCCATCTGCAGGGTGCCGCGCTCGGTGGGGAACAGGGTGACGATGGTGTCGCCTTCGACGAGGCGGTCCACCACCTCCACCAGGCGCGTCGGCGCTGGCCGCAGGTCCCAGTGTTCGAGGCTGGGGTCGATCATCCCCATCATCACCTCGCAAACCTGCGTGCCTTCGAGGCGCACGGCGGTGATGCCGTAAAGCACGGTGGACACCGGGCCGCCGATGAAGGCGGGGTGACTCGCGGCCGTGCGCGGGAACGAAAACGATTTCTCGACCATGCGGCACATTGTGGGCACCCACCTCCGCGGCTCGATAAGCGGGGCGCGCGTGCAGGCGTGGGAGAGTGCCTACCGTCGACCGTACACTGTACTCCTCGCCATGTCGTCCGCCGCCCCTGTGTCCTCGTCCGTGCTCTCGCGCGCCCATGCGCGGCGCCTGCGGGACATCTATCGCTCGGCCGGATGGCCGAGCCAGGACGCGCTGGAGATCGACCTGCTCGCCGCGGGCATGCTGGAGCGGCTGCGCGCCGCGGGCGGGCACGAAACGCTGCGCGTCACGGACGCCGGCGTGCAGTGGCTGGCCACGGCGCTGGCGCGCAACCGCGCTGCCTTGTCGGCGCACGAGGCCCTGGTGCAGAAGGTGGCGCAGGAAATGGCGCGCGCCGGCCGCCTGGCCTGGACCGGGCTGAGCCTGCGCGCGCAGGTCGCCACCGGGGAAGAGGCCAAGCCCATGCGCTGGTGCGTGGCGCGCCCGGACGTGTTCTCGATCCGGCACACCTCGGTGGAGAGCTATGTCGAACCGATCGTGCACGAGATCAAGGTGCGCCGCTCCGACCTGCTCGCCGACCTGCGGCAGGACGGCAAGCGGGCCGCCTACCAGGACCTGGGCGAATGCTGGTATGTGCTCGGTTGCGATGCACGCGGGCGCGCCATCGGCGGGCCGGAGGACGTGCCCGCCGAGTGCGGGGTCATGGTGCTGGAGGGCGAGCGGCTCACGGTGGCGCGCGCGGCGCAGCGGCCGGCGCGGGCGGCACTGCCCTTCGGCGTGTGGATGGCGCTGGCCAAGGCCACGCCGCTGGCGAGCGCGGACGATGACGCCCAAGGGATGCTGGACGACGCGCTGAACTGAGCCGAGGACGGCTTCGCGTCCTGGCTCACGGGGAATGCGCGGTCAGCTACTGCTTCGGATGCTCCGAATGGCCCTGCTCCGGCCCGCTCTTGACGCCCTTCTCGGGATCCACGGGTGCCGTGGTCGGCTCCGGGTTGGCCGGCTTGGGCGCGTCCGCCGGCACCGGGGCCGGCGTCGGGGCGTTGGACGTCATTCCCGCTCGGGCTTGCGCGCCGGGCGCTCTTCGCGGCCGGTGCTGCGCTCGCTGCGCGCGGTGCCGCGGCTGTCACTCGCGGGGATGTCGTCCTCGGGCACGAAGGCCGGTTCCTCGCGCTCGAGGCCGGGGGCGGGCGGCGTGATGCCGCGGGGGGTGCGGATGGTGGGCATGGAAGGACTCCCTGGGTTTCAGATGGTGGGTTTGGCCACGCCCGGGTCCTCGGGCTCCGCCAGCGGCAATGCCTGCCCGAATTCGGGCTCGACCGGCAACTGCGTCGGGTTGGCGGGGACCTCCGTCCCGGGCGAATAGGGCTCGGGCTCGACCGGGTGCGTGGGGGGCGTGGTGTGGGTCATGGTTCAGAACGGGCTCTTGGACGAGAGCGCGGGCTCGGCCGCTTCCTTCTCGTCAGGATCACGGGCCGCTGTCGCACCCGCATCCGTCGGCGGCGAGAAACCGTCGGCCAGGCTTTCCTGCGCCGGTTCGGCAGCGCGCAGGCTGGCGTCGATGTCTTGGTGGTTCATGGCGGCCTCCTGCGCGGATGGTGAGCCGCGCCGCGGGAGCGCGACTACGGAGACGGGGAGGAACCGTTGTAGTCGGGCGCGCCTGGCCGCGTCAGTGCTTTTCGTCGGGCTGCTGCGCCTCGCGCCGCATCACGGTGCTCGGCTCGTGCGTGAAGGGCAGCCGCGGCAGGCCGATCAGGGCCTGCAGCCGGGCGTGCGCGCGGTCCATGTCGGCACCAATCATCGCCAGCGCCACTTCGTGGGTCGGCTCGTTCTGGACCGTGTCCAGGTAGGCGTTGCGCAGGCGCTGGTAGTCGGCGTCGGCACGGGCAACCTCTTCCTGGAGGGCCACCACCTTCGCGTACTCCGCGCGGCTGTAGCGCGCGGCGTTCTTGCTGTTGTTGCCGCTGCCACCCGGACGGTCTTCCGTCGAATGGGCGCGGGCGTGCGGGCCGTTCCTCGTGCTCATGCTCTGCACTCTAGGAAAACCTTCACGGAATTGCTGTAGGACAGCGCGCAACGCGCCCGCAGGCACGCGGCCCGACGTGCAGCTTTACACAACGGGCCCCGGTGGCATCATTCGAACTTGACGTTGTTCTCGCGGACGGTGGCGACGAAGCCGTCGTACTGCTTGCGGAAGAACGCGCTGAATTCAGCCGGCGTCATGCCGTAGCTGGCGAAGCCCTGGCCGACGAGCTGGTCGCGCACGTCGGGCCGGGCCAGCGCCGCCCGCAAGCCGGCGCTGAGCTTTTCCGTCACGTCGTGCGGCAGCCCGGCCGGGCCGAAGAAGCCGGCCCAGGGCGTGATCGACAGCTTGCCGATCCCCAGCTCGGCCGCGGTCGGCACGTCCGGCAGCAGCGGGCTGCGCTTGGGCAGCAAGGTCACCAGCGCCTTGGCCTTGCCCTCCTTGACGAAGGTGGGCATCAGCGTGCCGGTGGAGAAGATCATGTGGATCTGGCCGCTGGCCAGGTCCGTGAGCGCCGGGGCATCGCCCTTGTAGCGCGCGTTCACCACCTTGACGTTGCGCGTGGACAGCAGCTGCAGCATCGCCAGCTCCGATGCGCTGTTGCTCGACGCCGAGTTGTACTTGCCCGGGTTCGCCGCGACGAGGTCGAGGAACTCGGCCAGGTTCTTCACCGGCAGCTGCGGCGCCACGGCGAGGAACATGGAGAATTCGCCGGCCGAGCTGATCGGCGTGAAGGACTTGAAGGGGTCGTAGGGCGGATTCGGCCGCAAGGAAGGCACGGCGACCATCGCGGTGTTCGTGCCCATGAGGATGGTCGAGCCGTCCGCCGGCGCCTTCATGACCTCCTGCGCCGAGATGATGCCGTCCGCGCCCGGCTTGTTGTCGACGATCACCTGCGTGCCGAGTTCGGTCGCGAGCCCCTTGGCGATGATGCGGGTCATGACGTCCGCAGCGCCGCCGGGCGCGAAGCCCACCACGATGCGCACCGGCTTGCCACCTTGCGCGAAGGCCGCGGGCAGCGCGCACGTGGCGGCTGCCGCCGCGATCGCCTGCAACACCCGACGCCGCGTCATGTACTTGTCCATCGTCTTGTCTCCTGGGTCGCTCACTTTGCTTGCCTGCGGGTGACCGTCACGGTGCCGGCATCGGCATCCACGCGCACCCAGTCGCCGGTGCGGATCACGGTCAGCGGATCGATGTCGAAGTCGGTCATCGCCGGTGCGTGGCTGACCACGGTGCCGAGCGCGACCTTCGCCGTCATCTGGTTGAACAGCCATGCGGCCGGCGCCGTTCCCATCACGCGCGCCAGGTGGAACTGGGCCGACCAGCCGGAGGACCCCTTGGCACCGGGGAACACCAGCACCTTGCCGGCAAAGCTCTGGCCGCGCAGCTCGTGGCGCGTCTCGACGACCGTGCCGGTGCGCGGATCGACCCCGCCCCAGCCGGAGATCTGGTCGTTGGTGACGAGCGCCTCGCCCTCGGCGACACCGGGCACGACCTTGCGGCCGCGGATCACGATGGTTTCGCCGGCGGCGAGCGCCTTGCTCTCTGCCTGCGTGCTGGTGTTCATTGCGTGCTCCAGCGGCCGGTGCAGGCCGCGTCGATGCATTGGGCGGTGGTGCCGAACCAGGCCTGCACGCCCAGGATCGCGGGCAGGTAATGCGCCTGCTTGGCCGAATCGAGCGCCACCACCTTGGTGCCCGGCGGCACGGCGCGGCTCATGGCGGAGCAGCTGTCGGTCATGATCTTGCCGCCCGCGTCCTCGATGATCTTCGTGTAGCCGTTGCGCGTCGCGACCTCCTTGATCGCGCGCGGCGTCCAGATCCACAAGGCGCTGTCCGCGTGCACCTTGCGGCCTTCGATCAGCTGCGCCGCTTCCCAGATCTGCTCGATCGTGTAGTGCGGGCAGCCCAGCATCACGTAATCGACCTTGCGGTCCTGCCCGGTGGCGTTGATGCGCTCCAGCGTGGCGGCGCGCTCGCGCGCGCCGTAGCGGCGCTTTTCGGTCGGCGTGTTGCCGCCGTAGGCCTGTTCCTCGGTGTTCGCCTCCGGCGTGATGCCCACCAGGTGGAACATCTCCACGCCGCCGGACGAAGACGCCGCGGCGCCGAAGTGCTTGAGCTTGGGCAGGTTGGGCACCTGGCCCGCGCCGGTGATCACCGCCACCCGCTCCTGCACCCAGTCGCCCATCCAGTAGCCGAACAGGCCCCAGTCCTCCACCGTCTCCACCGGGATGTCCAGGTGGATGCCCAGCGTGCCGCGGCGGTATGCGTCGCGGTGGAAGCCCCAGTCGGGGATGCGGCAGGTCAGCATGGCGGCGCCGACGCTCTCGCGGCCCTCGGTGTTGGTGCGCCCGCCCAGCACGGAGTTGCAGTAGACGACCGCGGACGACTCCATCCAGGCGCAGTGCTCGCCGCGCGTGGGCACGTTGCCCACCTGGTAAGGCGTGCAGGTGTTGAGGATCTGCACGCCCAGGCGCGCCGTTTCCGCTTCGCTCTTCTTGTAGAAGCGCACCATCTCCTCCGACAGGCCCATCTCCTTGGGATGGTGCGGGTCGAAGCCGAGCTGCAGGTGCGAAGTGAAGGCCTTGACCTTCGGGATGCTCACGACCTTCTCGCTGTCCAGGCTGAACTCGCTGAAGACCGCGTCCATGCCGCCCTTGGCCAGCGCGAAGTCGCGCATGAAAGGCGTGGTGGCGGTGACGGTGCCCGTGACGTTGTGCGTCTCCACCAGGTTCTCGGCGCCGAGCGCCTCGCCGTAGCGGATCAGCAGGTCCATGGCGGCCGCGATGGCCTCGCCGCCGGCGCCGTCGCGCATGCCCTTTTCGACGTCGCTCAGGCGCATGCCTGCTCCTTGGCCGCTACGGCGGCGGTCTCCTGCCGCGGGCGCAGGTAAACGCCTTGCGCCAGCAGCGCCTGCTGCAGCTCGTCGATGTTCACGGCGCGCGGCTCGATGCCGTGCTTCACCGCGATGGCAGCGGCGACGCCGGCGGCCTGGCCGGTCTGCCAGCACTGCGGGATCTCGCGCATGAAGCCATGCGAATTGCGGTCGCACGAGACGTGGCGGCCCACGGCCAGCAGCCCGTCGAGCTTTTCCGGAACCAGCGCACCGTAGGGGATGGAGATGTTCGGAAACTTGGGCGAGACGGCCGGCGTCACCGCCACCTCGTCGGGCAAGGGCGTGCCTTGCGGCCAGCGCGCGCGCAGCACGGCGTCCACGCCCGTCAGGCGCCGTGCGTGGCGCACGCCGATCTGCGGCGCCGACAGCAGCATGTACGCGTCCTCGAAGCCCGGCGCGTGCGCGCGGAAATAGTCCAGGTGCTGCGCCATCGCACGGTGCGAGCGCACTTCCACGGCCGTGAGGTCGTCCACGTCGAGCGCCGAATAGCCGGACTGGCGCGGGCCCATGAACAGTGCGATGTCGTCGCGCCAGGACACGAAGGGCCGCTCGAACAGGCCGCAAGCCTCGCGCCCGCCCGCCATGAACGCGTTGTACGCCTCGGGCTGGCCGGAGCGGAAGGCGATCCACTTCTTCATGTCGACCCCGCCGAACAGCCAGGACGTGTTCATGCAGTGGTGGACGTCGGCCTCCTCGATGTCGTTGACGTAGGCGGCACCGGCGCGGGCGAAGATGTCGCCGTCGCCGGTGGCGTCGATCACCACCTTGGCGCGGATGGCCATGCGGCCTTCCTTGCTCTCGAAGGTGGCGCCGGCGACCTTGCCGTTTTCCATCAGCGGCATCGCGGCCCAGGAGTGGTAGACCAGCTTGACGCCACGCTCGATCACCAGTTCCTGCGACAGCAGCTTCAGCCGCTCCGGGTCGATGGTGGGCGACCAGGTGACGATGCCGTGGTAGGCCGCGGTGCGGAAGGACCAGTGGTGGGCCTTGTCCTTGTCCTGCGAACCCCAGTCCGCCGGATCGGGTCCGGCGACGGCATCGGCGGGCAGCCGGTCGAACAGCTCCTCGGCGAAACCGCGGATCACCAGCTTGCCTTCCCAGTCGGTCATGCGGTCGATCCAGATCACCAGGCCACCCGTGGACAGGCCGCCGAGATGGTTGTAGCGCTCCAGCAGGACGACGTCGGCGCCCGCGCGTGCGGCCGAGGCCGCGGCAGCGGTGCCCGACGGCCCGCCGCCGACCACCAGCACGTCGCACTCGCGGTACACGCTGATGTCGCGGCCCGGCTCGTGCACGGTGCCCAGTTCCGCGCGCGGCGGCTTGGCGTCGCGCTCGAAGATGTCGGACTGCAGGATGCGCTCGTCGGTGCGCGTGAGGCTCTTCATCGCGGGGAGAGTCTTGTCTGTCATTGCGCGTTCTCGCGGGTCAGGACGGCGCCTTGCGCCAGGGGGCCGACGTTGCGGCGGTAGATCTGCAGCCAGCCGCGGTCGAACAGCTTCTTGGGCGGCTGCCATTGCGCGCGGCGCTGCTCCAGCACGGCGGGGTCGACCTCCAGGTCGACACGGCGCTGGTCCAGGTCGATGGCGATGCTGTCGCCGTCCTGCACGAGCGCCAGCGGGCCGCCCAGCGCGGACTCGGGCGCGACTTCGGCCACCACGAGGCCCTTGCACACCAGCCCGGACAGGTGGCCGTCGGTGAGCATGGCGACGTGGTCGCCCATGCCGGCGCCGTCGATCGCGAAGACGACGCGGGAAGCGCCACCGCCCATGGCGGGGCCGCCGCAGGCGCCGGCGCCGCGCATCACGATCACCGAACCCTTGGCAATGGACTTTTCCTTGAGCGCGCGAACGGCATCGTCGGAGGTCTCGAAGCACACGGCCGGGCCGACGAAGCGGCGCACCTTGCGCTCGACGATGCCGGGCTTGATCAGCGCGCCTTCCGGCGCGAGCGAGCCGCGCAGCAGGATGATGGCGGGATGCGCGGCGACCGGACGGTCGATCGAACGGATCACTTCCGGATCCGTCACGTGCACGGCGCGCAGGTTGTCGGCCACGCTGGCGCCGCTGACGGTCAGCGCTCCGGGGTCCAGCAGCGGCAGCAGCTGGCGCATCAAGGTGCGGCAGCCGCCGGCCGCCTCGAATTCCTCGATGAGGTGCTCGCCGATCGGCCGGATGCCGGCCAGCACCGGCGTCTGCGGGCCGAGCTTCTCGAACAGCCCGTAGACGTCGACGCCGTTCCCGGCCTCGGTGGCGACCGCCTGCAGGTGCTTGACGGCATTGAGCGAGCCGCCGATGGCCAGCACGGCGCGCACGGCGTTGGAGAAGGCGCCGGCCTTGAGCACGTCGCGCGGCTTGAGGTCGTCCCACACCATCTGCACGATGCGGGCCGCCGCGGCCCTGGCGTCGGCGAACATCTTGTCCGACAGCGCCGCCACCGGCGCGCTGCCAGGCAGCGCCATGCCCAGCGCTTCGCAGACGATGTGCATGGTGTTGGCGGTGCCCAGGCCCGAGCACACGCCGGGCGAGCGGATCGCGCAGCGGCTCATGCCGACCACGTCCTCGACCGAGGTGCCGCCGCCGATCTGCGCGTGCATCGAGTGGATGAAGACCTCCTCGATGTCGACGTGCTGGCCCTTGTACTCGCCGCTGGCCTGGTAGCCGCAAGGCACCATGATCGTCGGCACGTTCAGGCGGGCGGCGGCCATCAGCTGGCCGGGCACGGTCTTGTCGCAGGAGGTGAGGCACACCATGCCATCGAGCTGCGCGCCTTCGACGGCCACCTCGATGTCGTTGGTGACCAGGTCGCGCGCGGCCAGCATGTAGGCGCCGCGGGCACCCGCGCCGGTCACGAAGTCGCTGGGCGCCGCGGTGCGGATCTCGAAAGGCACGCCGCCGGCGGCGCGGATCGCTTCCTTCACCACCTTGGCCACCTGGTCCAGGTGGCTGTAGCAGGCGGCGAGCTCCGAGCTGCTGTTGACGACGGCGATCTTGGGCTTCTCGCAATCCTCTTCCGGGATGCCCATCGCCTGCCATTGCGCGTTGCGCACGGCCCAGAGGTAGGAGCCGCGGGGGAAATTGCTGCGCAATTTGCGCGCGGGTGCTGTCATGTCGTGGGTCTCCTCGTGTCCTTGGATTCAGCGCGGCGCGGGCACGTGCCCGCCGATGTCGGCGGCCAGGGCCTCGCCCATCTTCAGCAGCCGCGGCGCGATCTCCTTGCGCAGGTGCTCCTCGGTGTAGACGAAGGCCGCCGTGCCGCAGTTGAGCGCCATGATTTCGCCGTTCGGTCCCACCAGCGGAACCGACACGGAATTGATCTCGCGGTGGAACTCGCCCGCGGAGATGCAGTAGCCCAGCTTGTCGCCCTCTTCGAGCGCCCGCTTCATCGGCGCCTCCAGCGCCGCCCAGTCGCTGCCGCGCGCCAGGCGCAAGCTGTCGACCAGCCGCGCGCGCTCCTCGGCGGGCAAGGCCCAGAGGTAGGCACGACCCAGCGCGGAGTTGGCGATCGGGGCGCGGGAGCCGACGTCCACGCGCGGCGCCAGCATCGTGCTGCGCGGCCGGCAGGCCTCGACGATCACCATGTCCAGCCCATCGGGAACGGCCAGGTAGACCGAGCCGCCGGCCTCCTCGGCCAGCGCCTGCATGTGGGGCCGCGCGATGGCACGCACGTCCAGGCCGGCCAGGAAGACGCGGGCCAGGGACACGACACCCGGCCCGAGCATGAAACGGTCCCCCTCGGGCTCCTGCTTGAGCAGGCCCAGCGTCGCGAGCGTGGACGCCAGGCGCGTGACCGTCGGCCGCGGCACCCCCGTCAGGCGCGACAGCTCGGTGGAGGTGAGCGAACGCCGGTTCTCGTCGAAGCAGCGCAGCACGGCGATGCCGCGCTCCAGCGCGCTCACCGTGTCCGGTTTCTGCGCGGCGCTGCCGTTGTCCTCGTTCGCTTGCATCTTGCGTATTTTGGACGACGCGTTCAAAATCTGCAATGCCCGACGCGATAAATCGCACTTCAAGCACATCAGGAGACAAGAAAATGGCTGACTCGCGCATTTCCCGGCGCCGCTTTGGCGCCTGGGTCGCCGGCGCCTCGCTCGCTTCGCCGCTGGCCGCGTATGCGCAGGGCGGCTTTCCGCAGGCCGGCCGCCCCATCCGCATCCTCGTGGGCCTCGCCGCCGGTGGCTCGCTCGACGCGCAGGCGCGAGCCGTCGCGCGCCGCCTCACCGAAATCGCCGGCACGCAGGTGATCATCGACAACAAGCCGGGCGCCAGCATGATGCTGTCGGCCAGCGAAGTGGTGCGCGCGCAGCCCGATGGCTACACGCTGCTGTACGCGCCCTCCTCGCTGTTCGCGCAGAACCCGCACACGCTCTCCAGCGTGCCGTACGACCCGTTCAAGGACTTCACGCCGATCACGGTGGCGGCCCGGGGTCCCCTGGTGCTCACGGTGCACCAGTCGCTGAACGTCAAGGATGCGAAGGAACTGGTGGCGTGGGCCAAGGCGCACCCCGGCCAGCTGAACTTCGCTTCCTTCGGCACGGGCACCTCGTCGCACATCTACGCCATGGCCTTCGCCAAGGCCGCGGGCATCGAGGTGACGCACGTGCCGTACAAGGGCACGGCGGAAGCGGCGCGCGACCTGCTCGAAGGCCGCGTCCAGGCCTACTTCGACGCCGCGCCGACCGCCATCCAGAACGCGGCCACGGGTCGCATCCGCATGGTCGGTGTCGCCGCGCCCAAGCGCATGCCGGCGGCGCCGGACGTGCCCACCTTCACCGAACAAGGCATCGCCGGCATGGACCTCACCAGCTGGATCGCCTTCGTCGGCCCGCCGAAGATGCCGCCGGAGCTCGTCGCACGGCTGAACACGCTGCTGGTGCAGGCCTTGAATGCACCGGACGTGAAGGACTTCTACTACCGCGGTGCCTGGGAGGCCTCGCCCTCCACGCCCGCCGAACTGACCCAGGAGATCCACGTCGCCTACGACCGCTGGGGCCAGATGATCAAGCAGATCGGCTTCGAGAAACAGTGATCGCAAGGACAGCCCGCAGATGAACATCCTCAAGACCCTCCTGGCCGCGGCCGCCTGCGCCGTGCTGCCGTTGACCGCGTCCGCGCAGGCGCCCTTCCCTGCCAAGCCGGTGACGCTCATCGTGCCGAACGCGCCGGGCGGCGCCATCGACATCCTGGCGCGCCTGCTGGAGAAGAACCTGAGCGAGACCTGGAAGCAACCGGTGATCGTGCAGTACAAGCCGGGCGCCGGCACGGTGATGGGCACGGACTTCGTCGCCAAGTCGGCGCCGGACGGGTACACGATCGGCATGGTGATCACCGGCCACATGATCAATCCCAGCCTGCGCAGGAACATGCCCTTCGACACGCTGAAGGACCTGTCCGGCGTATCGCTGCTGGCCACCTCCCCTATCGTGCTCACGGCCTCGCCCAAGCTGCCCGCGAACGACATGAAGGAACTGATCGCGCTGGCCAGGAAAGACAAGCTGAGCTATGCGTCGCCCGGCAGCGGCAGTTCCATGCACCTGGGTGCGGAGCTGCTCAAGACCACCGCCGGCATCGACCTGCTGCACACGCCGTACAAGGGTGCGGGCGGGGCCTATCCCGACGTCATGTCCGGGCGCGTGGACCTGCTGGTCGACCCGCTGTTCTCCTCGCTGCCGCACATCAAGTCCGGCGGCCTGAAGCCGATCGCGATCATGAGTGCGAAGCGTTCGCCGATCGCGCCCACCATCCCCACCATCTCCGAGACCCTGCCCGGCTTCGTCGTGGAAAGCGTGTTCGGCGCCGTCGTGCCGTCCGGCACGCCCAGGGCCGTCGTGCAAAAGATCAGCGCCGACATCCACCACGTGCTGGAGACCGCCGAGGTGAAGCAACGCATGGCCGACATCGGGCTCACGCCCGTGGGCAACACGCCGGAGCAGTTCGACGCCTACATCCGCAGCGAGATCCCGCGCTGGGCACAGGTCGTGAAGGCCTCCGGTGCCACGGCCGATTGAGGACAGACCCATGACATCCCGCCACTTCACCCGCCGCGCCCTCGTGGCCGCACTCGCCGCCGCGCCGCTGCTGGCGCTGGCCCAGGTTCCCGCCGGCTGGCCCGACAAGCCGGTCAAGCTGATCGTCCCCTTCACCGCCGGCGGGCCGACCGACACCGTCGCGCGCATGGTCGCGACGCAGCTCGAGGCCGCGTGGAAGCAGCCCATCGTCGTCGACTACAAGCCGGGCGCGGGCACGGTGCTGGGCACGTCTGCCGTGGCAAAGTCGCCCGCCGACGGCTACACGCTGGGCATGGCGATCTCGGCGCTGACGATCAACCCCAGCCTGCAGGCCAACCTGCCTTACGACACGAAGAAGGACATCGTCGGCGTCGCACAGGTGGCGCAGGCGCACTTCGGGCTGTTCGCGCATCCTTCGCTGCCGGTCAACACGGTGCCGGAGCTGATCGCCTACGCGAAGAAGAACCCCGATGCGCTCAGCTTCGCCACCCCGGGCGCCGGCACGGGCACGCACCTGGCCGGCGAGATGCTCGCGCACATGGCGGGGATCAAGATGGTCCACGTGCCCTACAAGGGCAGCGCCCCCGCGCAGCAGGACGTGATCGGCGGGCGCGTGCCGCTGCTGTTCGACATCCTGTATTCCTCCATGCCCTTCGTGAAGGACAAGCGCCTGAAGGTGATCGCCCTGTCGAGCCCGAAGCACGCGCTGTCCAATCCCGAGATCCCGCTGATCGCCGACACGCTGCCCGGCTTCAGCGCCATGAGTTCCATCGGCATCATCGCCCCGGCCGGCCTGCCGCCCGCGCTGTTGCACAAGATCAGCGCGGACGTGGCCCAGGCGGTGCGCAGCCCCGAACTCACGGCGCGCATGGCGACGCTGGGCCTGGAGCCGGTAGGCTCCACGCCCGAGCAGTACAACGCGCAGATCCGCGCCGAGATCGACAAGTGGGCGGGCATCGTCAAGGCCGCGAACATCAAGATCGAGTGACCGGGAGACCACCATGCCCTTGCAACTGAAACCCCTGCAGCCCTTCGCCGCCGAAGCCAGCGGCATCGACCTGCGCCAGCCCCTCACGCCGCAGCAGGTCAAGGAGATCGAGCACGCGATGGACACGCACGCGGTCCTCGTCTGGCGCAACCAGCCGCTGACGCAGCACGAGCAGATCGCGTTCGCCAAGTCGCTCGGCCCGCTGGACCTGGGCCTGCGCAAGCTCAAGGGCGGTCCGCACCGCTTCGAGTACGCGGAGCTGGCCGACATCTCCAACGTCAAGGTCGATGGCGAGGTCGCCAGCCGCGAGCACGCCAAGATCGTGGGCAACGTCGCCAACCAGCTCTGGCACAGCGACAGCTCCTTCCAGAAGCCGCGCGCCAAGTACTCCATGCTCTCCGCGGTCACGTTGCCCGGCTTCGGCGGCGAGACCGAGTTCGCCGACCTGCGCATGGCCTATGACGCGCTGCCGGACTGGCGCAAGAAGCAGGTCGAAGGCCTGCAGGCCCTGCACTACGCGCTGCATTCGCGCTTCATGCTCGGCGACACGAACTACACGGAGGAGCAACGCAACAGCATCGCACCGGCGAACTGGCCGATCGTGCAGACCGACCCGCGCTCCGGCCGCAAGATCCTGTTCGTGGGCGTGCACGCCTGCCAGGTCGAAGGCATGACGCTCGCGGAAGGCCGCATGCTGCTGATGGACCTGCTGGAACATGCGACGCAGCGCGAGTTCGTCTACCGCCACCACTGGCAGGTGGGCGACCTGGTGATGTGGGACAACACGGCAACCGTGCACCGCGGCCGCTGGTTCGACCTGGCCGAGCGGCGGGAGCTGCGGCGTGCCACGACGGAAGAAGTGCCCGCCGCGTGACCCTCGGCTAGGATGACGCGATGAGCCCACCGCGCATCGCCCTCATCCACGCCACGCCGCTGGCCGTCGAACCGATCCGCGCCGCGTTCGAGCGGCACTGGCCGGCGGCGCGGCGCATGAACCTGCTGGACGACAGCCTGTCCGTGGACCGCGCCGAGGCGGGCAAGCTCACCGACGCGCTGGTGCAGCGCTTCACCGACCTGGCGTCTTATGCGCAGCGCGCCGGCTGCGGCGGCATCCTCTTCACCTGTTCGGCCTTCGGGCCGGCGATCGAGGCGGCAGGTCGCGCGACCGGCCTGCCGACGCTCAAGCCGAACGAGGCCATGTTCGAGCAGGCACTGGCCAGCCGCCCGCGCGGGGAGACGCTCAAGCTCGGGCTGCTGGCGACCTTCCAGGCTTCGCTGGGGTCCATGGCGCATGAACTCGAGGCGATGGCCCGCACGCGCGGTACCGCCATCACGCTGCGCACCGCCTTCGTTCCCGAGGCGATGGACGACCTCGCGGCGGGCCGCCCCGCCGACCACGACCGCAAGATCGCAGCCGCGGCACGAGAACTTTCGGATTGCGATGCCGTCATGCTGGCGCAGTTTTCCATGGCCGCGGCGGCGCCTGCGGCGCAGGCGCAACTCGCCTGCCCTGTCCTGAGCAGCCCCGATTGCGCGGTGCTCGCCCTCCTGCGGACAATGCGCGATGCCTGAACCCCGCGTTCCCGCGGCGCAAGTGCGCCGCTTCCTCGCCACCGCCTTCGAAGGCCTGGGCCTGCCCCCCACCGATGCCGCCACCGTCGCCGGCCTCATGACGGAGGCGGAGGTCCAGGGCTCCGACGGCCACGGCGTGATCCGCCTGGTGCCTTACGCGCGCCGCATCCGCGCGGGCGGCCTGAACCTGAAGCCGGACATCCGCATCGTCAAGGAGAAGGCCGCCATGGCCCTCCTGGACGGCGACAACGGCATGGGCCACCTGGTGATGAAAAAGGCCGCGGAGATCGCCATCGCCAAGGCGAAGCAGTGCGGCGTCGCCTGGGTGGGCTCGCGCGTGTCCAACCACGCCGGCCCCGCCTCGCTGTACGCGCGCATGTGCCTCGAACACGACATGGTGGGCATGTACTTCGCGGTGGGCAACGCCAACCACCTGCCGCCCTGGGGCGGCCTGGACATGCTCCTGTCCACCAACCCCATCGCGGTCGCGGTCCCCGCCGGTGAAGAGCCGCCCGTGGTGCTGGACATGGCGACCACCGTGGCGGCCTACGGCAAGGTGAAGGCCAAGGCCCAGCGCGGCGAGCAGATGCCCGTGGGCTGGATGATCGACCGCGCAGGCCAGCCGCTCACCGACCCCAAGCGCGCCGAAGAGGGCTTCCTCATGCCCATCGGCGGCTACAAGGGCTACGGCCTCGCGATGGTCGTGGGTCTGCTGGCGGGCACGCTGAACGGGGCCGCGATGGGCAGCGAGGTGATCGACTTCAACAAGGACGACACCACGATCACCAACACCGGGCAAGCGATCGTCGCGATCGACCCCGACGCCTTCGGCGAGCTCGATGCCTTCAAGGCGCGCGTGGACAAGCTGGTGCGCGAGTTGCGCGCCAGCGAGCGCATGCCCGGCGTGGACCGCATCTGGATGCCGGGCGAACAGAGCCATGCGAAAAAGCTGGTGAACGAGCGCGAGGGCCTGGCCTTGCCGCTGGCCCTGCGCGAGCAGCTGGACAAGTTCGCGCGCGAGATGGGCATCCCCTTGCTGCAGGACAGCTGAACACAACACAGGAGACACGACATGCACACCCGCCGCTTCGTCCTGGCGCTCGCCGCCGGCACCCTGGCCTTGTCCGCGCACGCGCAGTCGGGCTGGCCCAACAAGCCGATCCGCCTCATCGTGCCCCTGGCCGCGGGCAGCGCGGTGGACGCCGCCGCGCGCATCGTCACGGAAAAGATGGGCCGCAACCTGGGCACCTCCATCGTGGTGGAGAACCAGCCGGGTGCGGCAGGACTGATCGGCGCCGGCAACGTGGCCAAGGCGGCGCCGGACGGCTACACCTTCGGCGGCTTCAACGACAGCATCATGACCATGGTGCCCAACATGAATCCGAAGATGCCCTGGGACATCCTCAAGGACTTCGAGCCGGTGTCGCTGGTGGCCACTGTCGAATGGGGCCTGGTGGTGCCCACGGACGCGCCCGAGAAGACGGCGGCCGACCTGATCGCCGCGGCGAAGCGCAAGCCCGGCGAGATCAACTACGGCTCGGGCGGCAACGGCAGCCCGCAGCACATCGCCATGGCGCTGTTCGCCTCGCAGGCCGGCCTGCAGATGAAGCACGTGCCCTACAAGGGCGCGACGCAGGCGGCGATGGGCGTGGCGGGCAAGGAGGTGGACGCCGCCTTCCAGGGCATCGCCACCATCACCTCGCTGGTCAAGGCCGGCAAGGTGCGCCTGATCGGCGTGACCACGCCCAGGCGCATGGCGCAGTATCCCGACGTGCCGACCGTCTCCGAATCGGGCCTGGCCGGCTTCGAGTTCAACTCCTGGTTCACCATCATGGCGCCCGCGGGCACGCCCAGGGACATCACCCACCGCATGGCGACCGAGGTCCAGAAGGCGCTGGCCGATCCGGAGGTGCGCGAGAAACTCGCGGCGCAAGGCCTCACGCCGCGAGGCAGCACGCCCGAGGAACTGGGGACGGCGACGCGCGCCCAGCTCGCCAGGTATGGCGCGCTGATCAAGGCCAACAACATCACGGCCGAATAGCGGCGGCACGCCGCAGCGCCGCGCGCGCCAGCAGGCGCGTCGAATCGAGCGTGGGCAACGGCGAGTTGCCGTCGTGCAGGATGAGGGGCAGCTCGGTGCACCCGAGCACCACGGCGTCGCAGCCTTGCGCCTGCAGGCCTGCGATCACGCCGGCGAGGTAGGCGACCTGCCCCGGTGACTGGATGCCGCAGACCAGCTCCTCCATGATCAGGCGACCCACTTCGATGCTCTCGGCCTCGGTGGGCCGCGCATGGTCCAGGCCTTGCGCGCGCAGCCGCTGCGGGTACACCTCGCTGCGCACCAGCCAGTGCGTGCCAAGGATGCCGATCTTGCGCAAGCCCCGCTCCTTGGCCGCGCGCGCGACCTCGTCGGCGATATGCAGCCAGGGCAGCGGCGAGCGCGGCTGCACCAGGTCGAACGCCTGGTGGATGGTGTTGTCCGGGCAGACGAGGAAATCGGCCCCCGCATGCGCCAGCTTCTCGGCCGAGGCCAGCATCAGGTCCGCGACGCCCTGCAGGTCGCCGGCGTCCAGCCGCTCCACGTACCGGTGCAGCGAGGGCGTGTGCACGCTCACCTCGGGATGGCGGTGCGCGCCGCCCAGGAGCTGCGCGCCCTCGATGCAGATGGTGCGGTAGCAAAGCGCCGCACCCTCCGCGGAACAGCCGACGATGCCGATGTGGCCGGCCACGGCAGCCTCAGGCCGGCAGGCCCTTCACCTCGCCCAGCACTTCGCGTTCGTAGGCATGCAGTGAAGGCAGCCCCCCGGTGTGGAGGAAGAGCAGGTTCTCGTCCGGCTTGAAGGCGCCTTCGCGCGCCAGGCCGATCAGGCCCGCCATGATCTTGCCGGTGTAGACCGGGTCCAGCGGAATGCCTTCGGTGCGCGCCAGCATCTGCACGGCTTCCACCATGCGCGCGTTCGGCACCGAATACTTCGGCTGCCAGAAGCCGCCGACGCACTGCACGTCCTCGGGCTTCACCTTCAGGGCCACCCCGAGCAGGTCGAGGACCGCCTGCGCTTCCTTGAGCACCAGCGGCTGCTGGTCGGCCGTGTCGCGACTCACGCCAATGCCGGTGATGGGGATGCGGATGTTGTTCCCCAGGAAGCCGGCGACGAGGCCGCCGTGGGTGCCGGAGCTGCCGGAGCCCACCACGATGCGGTCGATGCGCACGTCCTGCTCGAACAGCTGCTGCTGCAGTTCCTGCGCGCAGGCGACGTAGCCCAGCCCGCCGATCGCATTGGAACCGCCACCGGGAATGATGTAGCCCTTGCGGCCTTCGCGCGCGAGCTGCTCCGCCACCTTCTGCATCTCGGCGGCCATGTTGCTGCCGCCGGGCACGACGGTGATCGCCTCCACGCCCAGGAGACGGAACATGAAGTTGTTGCCGCTGGCCTGCGGGTCGTAGCTGTCGGCCACGCGCTCCTCGATCACGAAGCGGCACTTCAGGCCTTCCTTCACCGCCGCCGCCAAGGTGATGCGGCAATGGTTGGACTGCGGGGCGCCGCAGGTGACCAGGGTGTCGGCACCTTGCGCGAGCGCGTCGGCAACCAGGAATTCGAGCTTGCGCGTCTTGTTGCCGCCCGGAAAGAGACCCAGCATGTCGTCGCGCTTGATCCACACGCGCGGGCCCTTGCCGCCGGGGCAGCTGGCCGCCAGGGCCTGGGTGAAGTTGGGGAGGAATTCGAGCGGCGTCGCGAAGGGCGTGTAGCGCCGGCGGGGGAAGCGGGAGAGGTCCATGGCGGCGATGGTAGTGCAAGGGCACCGCGCCCCGGGGCAGTGCTTTCGCTTGCTACCTTGGCATCCATAACCGGCCCACTTGGGCCTGGCGCTCGCCCCATCGCTGGCCGGCGGGCTGTCCGCACCGCGCCCAGCGCCGACTGGCCCGGGAGCTACTGCGCGTTCGACGCCAGGGCGAGCGGCTCGCCGGCTTGCGTGCCTTCGACCTTGCGCAGGTTGGTGATCATCTCGTCGAGGGCGGCCACGGCACCGTCGGCGTCGCGCGCGCGCAGGCATTGCACGACCTTGCGCCGCAGCGGGAACACGTCGGGCCGGCGGCGCACCGGAAGCACGTGGGCCATGCGCTCGCGAAGGACGGCCGTCATCGTCTGCGCCATCAGGCGCAGGGCCTCGTTGTGGCCGGCCAGGGAGATCGAGGAGAAGAAGCGCGCGGTCGCCTCGATGCGCTGGGGCAGCGCCTCGGCCTCCTGGTACTGCTCGATCTCGGCGGCGGCCGCTTCGATCGCGTCCAGTTCCGCTTCGGTCGCCCGCTCGCAGGCCAGCCGCAGCAGCGTCCCGTACAGGGTGCGGTAGGCCTCGTCGATGTCGGCGGTGTCGAGCTTGCCGTCGAGCACCAGCTTGCGCAGCGACTCGGCCAGCATCATGTAGGCGCCCTTGTAGAACACCAGCGCGTGGTCGGCCGAGCCGTCGGCCATGTGCTTGACCTCGCCGATGAAGATGACGTGGTCGCCTGCCTCGTGCCGTGCATGCACCTGGCACTCGAAACTGGCCAGGCAGTCGTCGATCAGCGGCGTGCCGAGCGGGCCGGAGCGCCAGGCCACGCCCTCGAACTTGTCCACGATCTTGCTCGACGCAAAGCGGCCGGACAGCGCGTCCTGGCTCTGCGACAGGATGTTGATGGCGAAGCTCGGCGCTTCGCTGAAGGTGCCCAGCAGGCTGCTGGCCGTGCGCAGGCTGAACAGCACCAGCGGCGGCTCCAGCGAAACGGAACTGAAGGAGTTGCAGGTCAGGCCCACGGGCTGGCCCTGCGCGTTGCGCGTCGTGACGACGGCCACGCCGGTCGGGAAGCAGCCGAGCAACTGGCGGAACAGCTTGGCCTCGATGGGATCGAGCTGGGGGGTGGATGTGTTCACGATGTCGGCGTCCCCTGGCGCTTGAAAAGTTGGACGATGTTGCCTTCGGGGTCGCGCAGCGACAGCACGGCGCCATGGGAACCCATGTCGCGGGTGCCGAGCACCTCGCCTCCCGCGGCCGCGACCCGCTCGGCGGCCCCGGTGAAGTCGCCGACCTCGAACACCATCACGACGCCGGAGGTGGCGGGCACGGCTTCCTCGCGGCAGGCCAGTGCGACGCTGGTATTGCCCACGCCGTACTGGATCCAGCGGTCCTTGTCGCGGAACTTCAGCTGCAGGCCCAGGGCCGATTCATAGAAGGCATGGAGTTCGCCCGGCCGCTCGGCCACCACGAACACGTTTTGCAAGCGCTTGGGAGATTCCATGGAGCCTCACTCACTGGCCTGGTCGGCCTCGTTGTACAGGTTGGAAAGGGCTGCCTTGAGGAAACCGCCGTCCACCACGACGTCCTGGCCGTTGATGTACGCGGACGCATCGCTGGCCAGGAAGGAGACGGCCGATGCGATGTCCTCCGGACGGCCGAGGCGGCGCGCGGGGATCCGCGCGTTGCGCGTGTGCAGGACGCGCTCGTTGCGGTAATGCACTTCCGACAGGGGCGTGCGGATCATGCCGGGGCTGACCGAGTTCGCGCGGATGCCGCGGGGCCCCCATTCGACGGCCATCTGCCGCGTCAACGCGCCCAGGGCGGCCTTGGCCGGTCCGTAGGCGCCCACGCGGGTGGGCACCTGGGCGGCGATGGAGGCCACGTTGATGATGCTGCCGGCCTCGCGCTGGAACATCATGGGCACGAGGGCCTGCGCGCACAGCAGGGCGCCGCGCAGGTTCACGCTGAAGATGCGGTCCCACAGTTCGATCGGCAAGGCCTCCAGGGCGACCGGCTTGGCCGAGATGGCGGCGTTGTTCACCAGCACATCGCAGGCACCGAAGCGCTCACGCGTCAGCATGGCCAGGGCAGTGACCGACGCGGGGTCGGCAATGTCGCAGTGCACGGCCAGCATCCCATCGGTCTTGCCCGGGGTGGCCGCGTAGCTGATGTCGGCCTGCACCACGGACGCGCCGAGCAAGCGCAGGTGCTGGCTGATGGCCAGGCCCAGGCCGCCGCCGGCACCGGTGACCACGGCCACCTTGCCCTGCAGGGCCTTGCTGTCGAAAGGGGAGGAACCAGGCATGCGCTTGCCTCAGGCGGCAACGGCGTCCATGGCTTCGACTTCCTTGCGGATCGCCGGGATGATCCTCTCGCCCCACAGCTCGATCTGGCGCAGCATGGTCTTCTGGTCGCAGTCCCCCAGCTGCGTCTGCAGCGCGATGTGCTTGGGCCGCAGGATGCTGATTTCCTCCAGCATCTTGTCGATCACCTGGTTGACCGAACCCACGGGCAGGTTCTTGCGCAGTTCCTCCATGGTCGGGTCGGTGGCCGAGGGCACTTCCTTGACCATGTAGCCGTCGTCGCTCTGCGCGCGGCGGTACTTGAGGCTTTCGGAGATGCGGCGCTGGAAGCGCGCGTTGTCCAGGTAGGCGTCGATCTCGGAGGACTTGTCGGAGGCGAACGCGCAGCGCAGGAAGCCGAACTTCACGTCCTCGTCGAGGTCGGCGCCGTTGTCCTGCGCCACCTTCTCCAGGCGGCCGCGCAAGCCGGCGACGGCCTCTGTTCCGTTGAGCAGCGCCGTCACGAAGAGGTTGTGGCCTTCCCGCACGCCACGGCCCAGGGTGGTGGCGTTGCCCGAGGTGATCCACAGCGGAGGCATGGGGTCCTGCACGCAGCGCACGGCGATGGAGCTGGGCGGCAACTTCAGGTGCTGGCCGTCGTATTGCACGATCTTCTGGGTCAGGCCCTTGGGGATGATGTCCAGGAACTCGTTGAAGATGGCGAACGAGTCCTCGATCTTGACACCGAAGCGCTCGAACTCGAACTCCTGGTAGCCCGAGCCGACGCCCAGGTCCAGCCGGCCGTTGGAGACGGTGTCGACGAAGCCGACTTCGGCCAGGAAACGGGCAGGGTGGTACAGCGGCAGGATGCACACCGCCGACCCGAGGCGGATGCGCCGCGTCCTGGCCGCCGCGTGCGCGATCATCATCAGCGGCGAGGGCGACAGCGAGTAGTTGTTGAAGTGGTGCTCCGCGTACCAGGCGGTGTTGAATCCGGCCTGCTCGGCCACCACCGTCTGCTCGATGGAGTTGTGGATCACCTGCTGCGAAGTCTGGTGGTAGCCGCGCTGCTGTGCCAGGATGAAGACGCCGAATTCCATGTTTCTCTCCGCTTGGAAGTGATGTGCGATGGGGAATTCTGTGGCTGCAGCCGCAGATGGGGAATATGGAAGGAGCGCGATTCAGTTCTGCAAAAAATCGCGGAAAGGAACGCGCAGGCCGCAAAAGAAAACCGGGGCGCCTGGCCCCGGTTGTCATTCCCCGCAAGAGGGGTTCACTTGTCCTTCAGGTTGGTGTTCTTCGCCAGCCCTTGCCAGATGGCCGCGTCCTTCTTGATCGAGGCGGCGAACTGGCGGGCGTTGCGCGCCGGCGGCACCACCATGTTCTGGGCCTCGATCTTCTGGCGCACTGCATCGCTCGCCTGCAGGCGGTTGATCTCCTCGTTGAGCCGGTCGATGATGGGCTGCGGCGTTCCTGCCGGGGCGAACACGCCGTACCAGCCGTCGGCCTCGAACTTGTAGCCCTGCTCCGCCAGCGTGGGCAGGTCCTGCGTGGCAGGCCAACGCTGCGAGCCGGTCTGGCCCAGCCCCACCAGGCGGCCACTGCGCATGTGCTGCAGGGGCGACTGGATGTCGGTGAAGCCCACGCTGATGTTGTTGGCGATCAGGTCCGTGACTTCGCTCACCAGCGTCTTGTAGGCCGCATGGGGCATGTCCAGCCCGTAGTGCGCCTTGATGCCTTCCATCGCCAGGTGGCCCGACGAGCCGGTGCCCCAAGAGCCATAGCTCAGCTTGCCGGGATTGGCCTTGGCATAAGCCACCATGTCGGCCAGGTTCTTGAAGCCCGTGGCCGGGTTGGCCACCAGCAGGATGCCCGCGGCCCCGACCTGCGCGATGGGGACCAGGTCCTTTTCGGCGTCGTAGGGCATCTTGGGGTGGATCACCGGGTTGATCAGGATCGCCGACGAGGGCGCGAACAGCAGCGTGTAGCCGTCGCCCGGCGACTTGGCCACCGCGTCGCACGCGATCAGGCCATTGGCGCCTGCCTTGGGGTCCACCAGGACGGGCTGCTTGAGGACCTTGGACAGCGGCTCGGCGATGAGGCGCGCAAAGATGTCGCCGCCCGCACCAGGCGAGCCGGCGACGATGAGCTTGATCGGCCGCTCGGGCCAGGGACCGGTGTTGGCCCATGCGCTGACGCCAGCGCCCAGCATCACGCCGCCGAGCAGGACCTTGCGCCTGTTGATGGTTGTTTGGTTCATCGATGTCTCCTGTTGGATTTCGTGGCAATGAGGACCTGGCTGGATGGACACAGGCTCAAGGGTTGCGGGCCAGTTCCTTGCGGATGGCGGGAATGATTCGCTCTCCCCACAGCTCGATCTGCCTGACCATGGTCTTCTGGTCGAAGTCGCCCAGCTGGGTCTGCAGTGCGATGTGCTTGGGGCGCAGGATGCTGATCTCCTCCAGCATCTTGTCGATGACCTGGTTGACCGAGCCCACGGGCAGGTTCTTGCGCAGTTGTTCGAAGGTGGGGTCCGTGTCGGTCGGCTCTTCCCTGACCATGTAGCCGTCCTCGGAGTGCGCGCGGCGGAACTTCAGGCTCTCGGAGATGCGGCGCTGGTAGCGCGCGCAATCGAGGTAGGCGTCGATCTCGGCCTGGTTGTCCGAGGCGAAGGCGCAGCGCAGGAAACCGAACTTCACGTCACGGTCCAGGTCCTTGCCGTTGTCCGCGGCCACCTTCTCCAGGCGTTGGCGCAGTTCCCGGATGCCATCGTTGCCCTTGAGCAGCGCGGTCACGAACAGGTTGTGGTGCTCGCGCACGCCGCGGCCGAGCGCCACCGGATTGCCCGAGGTGATCCACAAGGGGGGCGCCGGCTCCTGCACGCAGCGCACGGCGATGGAACTGGGGGGAATGTCGTAGAAGCGGCCGTGGTGCTCGAAGATCTGCTGGGTCAAGCCCTTGGGCAGGATGTCCAGGAATTCGTTGTACATCGCGGCAGCCTCGGCGATGTTCACGCCGAACCGCTCGAACTCGAATTCCTGGTAGCCCGAGCCCACGCCCAGGTCCAGGCGGCCGTTGGACACCGTGTCGGCAAAACCGACCTCGGCCAGGAAACGCGCCGGCTGGTACAGCGGCAGGATGCAGACCGCCGTCCCCAGGCGGATGCGCTGCGTCTTGCCCGCCATGTGCGCCACCATCATCAGCGGCGACGGCGACAGCGAGTAGTTGTTGAAGTGGTGCTCCGCGTACCAGGCATTGTGGAATCCGGCCTGTTCCGCAACGACGGTCTGCTCGACGGAATTGCCGATCACCTGCTGCGAAGTCTGGTGGTAGCCCCGTTGCTGGGCCAGGATGAATACGCCGAACTCCATGTACAGTCTCCGCTAGATAGGCAGCCAAATTCTAGGCAGGCAGCCCGGATCGGCTATAGCCAAAACTGCAGATCTGAACCCCGAAAACCGGAGGAGTCATGGACAGGTTGCGCGCCATGGAGCTGTTCCTCTCGATCTCCCAGACCAAGAACTTCTCGGAGACGGCGCGCCGCTTCGGCATCTCGGCGACGGGGGTGTCGCGCATGATCACGCAGATCGAGGACGAGATGAAGGTCAAGCTCCTGCTGCGCTCCACGCGCCAGGTCGCGCTGACCGAGTCGGGCGAGGAGTACGCGCGCCAGCTCGAGGGCATCCTGCTGCGCATCAACGAGCTGCAGGGCAACATCACCGCCATCAGCACGGCGCCGCAGGGCCTGCTGCGCGTGCATTCGCGCATGATGTTCGGCCTGGGTGTCCTGCCGGCGCTGATCGCCGAATTCCGCAGCCGCCACCCCGCCATCCACATCGAGCTGACGCTGTCGGAAGCCCCCGTGGACCTGCGGCGCAAGCAGTTCGACATCGACTTCCGCATCTCGCCGCCGGTGGAGGCCGGCGTGAAGCGCCGCATCCTGTTCCAGAGCGACCGCCACCTGGTCGCGTCGCCCTCCTACCTCGCCCGGCGCCCGTCCTTGACGACGCCCGAAAGCATCCTCGAGCACGAGTGCCTGGCCTACCAGCGGCCCGGCGATGAATACACCTGGATGTTCAAGCAGCAGGACCAGCTGCGCGAGATCCGGTTCAAGCCCCGGCATGTGAGCAACAACGGCGTCGCCCTGCTGGAACTCGCCCGGCTGGGGGAAGGCCTGGCGCTGCTGGAGGACTACACCGTCCACAACGACATCCGTCAGGGCCGGCTGGTGCGGCTGCTCGGCGACTACCGCATCAGCAACGCGAGCTTCGACGCGGGCATGTACGCCACCATCCTGGACACGCCGATGATCCCGGCCAAGATCCGCTTGTTCCTGGACTTCGTGACGGAGCAGGTGGCGGGACCCGAATTGCGGTTTGCGGCCCATGGCAAGGCGGCGCGCAAGGGCTCGACCGCCACGGCGTAGGGGCTGGCTACAGGGGCATGCGGCACACGGGCCGAGCGCTGCCGCGAAAGCCCAGGCCCGTCACCTCGAGAATGCCGCCGTCCCACGGTCCGGACGCGCTCAGGCGGCCGCTGTCACTGATGCTGGTCACGAACAGGTCGTCCATGCCGGGCCCGCCAAAGCACAGTGCGCTGGGGTGGACCACGGGCAGGTCGATCTTGTGCGTGAGCCGTCCGGCCATGTCGAAGCGCGCGAGCGCCCCCTGGCGGACCAGCGCGGTCCATAGTCCGCCTTCCGTGTCGAAGGTGCAGCCATCCGGGCCGGAGTCGTGGACATCGGTGCGGACGAACACTCGCTTGTCGTCCAGCGCGCCGTCGGCTGCGAAGGCATACGAGTAGATCACCCTGGCTTCGCTGTCGGCCACGTGCAGGCGCCCGTCGACGGGGTTCACGCAGGGGCCGTTGGTGACGCCGTAGCCGGTGTCGAGCTTGCCCAGCTTCAGTTGCGTGTCCAGGCGGTACAGGCCGCCCAGCGGCGCCTCACCGGGCGCGCGCAACACGTGCATGGTGCCCACCAGGAAGCTGCCGTCGGCCAGGGAGATGCCATCGTTGAGCCGCAGGTGCGGGCTGCTGACCTCGATGCGGCCCAGCGTGCGCAGCTGTCCGCTGCGAAGGTCCAGCGCGGCGATCTCTTCCTTCAGTGCCAGCACGATCGCGTCGCCGCCGTCGCCGTTGAAGGCAAAGGAACCCAGGGGCGCAGGCGCTGCGTGGCGCGCCCTCACCTCTCCCGAGTCCGGGTCGAGCGCCAGGATCAGGCCGGCTCGGCAATCCATGAGCCACAGCTGCCCAGCGTGCCACTGCGGGCATTCGCCCAGGGCGGTCTTCACGTCACCGAGGCGGCGAATCTCCATGTCGGCATCGTAGCAACCGGGCTGCGCCGAACGAGCAGCCGAATGCTGCGTTTTCCGCAGAACACTCCCTCGAATCCACCAGAGATCGATCGGTGCCCGCGTCCTATGATTTCGGCGAGCCAGTCCTGGCGCTTTTTCGAGGTGCAATATGAGTGAGCAATGGGTTCGTCTTGAAGTCTCCGACGGCGTCGGTCTGGTCACCATGGACCGCAAGCCGGTCAATGCCCTGAGCCGGGACATGCGGCGCCAGCTGGTGGCCACGTTCGACGCCATCTCCGAGCGCGAGGACATCCGCTGCGCCGTGCTGACCGGCAGCGGGAACGTGTTCTGTGCGGGCGCCGACCTGAAGGATCGCCCCAGCAGCGAGATCGCCGGCGACTTCCTGGACCACAACCGCATCACCCGCGAAACCGGCAACTCCATTCGCGAGTGCGCCAAGCCGGTGATCGCCGCCATCAACGGCGCGGCGCTGGGCGCCGGCTTCGGGCTGGCGGCGGCCTGCGACATCCTCTATGCGTCGGAGAACGCCACCGTGGGCATGCCCGAGATCAACGTCGGCCTGGCCGGCGGCGCTTCCATGCTCAAGACCCTGTTCGGCCGCTCCACCCTGCGCCGCATGTTCTTCACGGGGCAGCGCCTGAGCGCGCACGACCTGCTCAAGCGCAACGTGATCGAGGACGTCGTGTCCGAGCAGGACCTGCTGCCGGTGACCATGGCCCTGGCGCGCGAGATCGCCTCCAAGGCGCCCCTGGCCATCGCCTATGCCAAGCGGGCAGCCAACATGGTCGATGTCATGCCGCAGCGCGACGCCTACCGCTTCGAGCAGGAGTTCACCGTGACCCTGTCGAAGACCGAGGACGCCCGCGAAGCGCGCATGGCCTTCCTCGAAAAGCGTGCCCCCGTGTTCAAGGGACGTTGATCCCATGCTGACCTCCGTTCAGGAAACCCCGGGCACCGGGCTGGATGCTCTCTTCGAGGCCAAGGCCGTGGCGGTGATCGGCGCCTCCGACGACATCACCAAGATCGGCGGCCGCCCGATCCAGCTGCTGCGCAAGTACGGCTACGGCGGCGCCATCTATCCCATCAACCCCAAGGGCGGCACCCTCCAGGGGCTGCAGGCCTATGCCTCGATCCTGGACACGCCCACGCCCCCGGACATGGCCATCCTGGCGGTGCCCGCGCCCGCCACGCTGCAGGCCGTTCGCGACTGCGCCACCCGCGGCGTGCGCGGCGTGGTCGTGCTGTCCTCCGGCTTTGCCGAGGCCGGCCCCGAAGGCGTGGCACTGCAGGCCGAGCTCGTGCGCGTGGTGCGGCACCACGGCATGCGTCTGCTGGGTCCGAACTGCCTGGGTGTGGTCAACGTGGCGGACAACCTGGTGGGCTCGTTCTCCATCGCGCTGGAACAGAGCATGCCGCCCGCCGGCCAGGTGGGCATCGTCTCGCAGTCGGGCAACATCGGCAGCTTCACCATGCGCAACATGGCCGACCGCGGCCTGGGCGTGAGCCGCTTCATCGCCACCGGCAACGAGGCCGACGTCGACGTGGCCGACGGCATCGCCGCGCTGGCGAACGATCCGGCGACCCACATCATCCTGTGCTGCATGGAGACCTGCCGCCATGCCGGCCGGCTCATCGAGGCGCTGAACATGGCGCGCCGGCAGCACAAGCCGGTGATCGTCCTCAAGATCGGTTCCACCGAGCAGGGCCAGGCCGCCGCCGCCTCGCACACCGGCGCGCTGACGGGTTCCGACGCGGTGTTCGATGCGGTGTTGCGCCGTTACGGCGCGCTGCGCGTGCGATCGTTCGAAGAGCTGCTGGACGTGGGCCACGCCGCGGCCCTGCTGGGTGCGCAGCACCTGCCCGGCACTGACGCCGTGACCCTCGTGGCTGCGTCGGGCGGCTTCGGGATCATGATGGCCGACGCGATGGTCGAAGCCGGCATGACGCTGCCGCAACTGGCCGACACGACCAAGGCGCAGATCCGCGAGGCCGTGCCCACCGCGGGCACCAACAACCCGGTGGATGCATCGGCCCAGATGTCGGCGCGGCCGGACATCCTGCTGAAGATGCTCACGGCGCTGCAGGGCGATGCCAACGGCAGCACGCTGGTGCTGATGCTGGCACTGTCGCTGTACAACCCGCGCCTGCGCGGCGTGTACCTCGAGGCGCTGTCCAAGGTCCGCGCCAGCCACCCGGACCGCCTGCTGATCATCATCAGCCAGGGGCCGCCCGACGCCCTGGCGGAGATCAACGCGCTGGGCGTGCCGGTGTTTCGCAGCATTCCGGCGGCCGCCACCGGCCTGGCGGGCCTGGTCAAGCTCGGCAGGCTGACCACGCTGCCTCTTGCACCGTCTTACGCGGGCCCGGTCGACAAGGTCGATGCCGCCGTGTTCCGCAACGAGTTCCACGCCAAGCAGGCCCTGGCGGCCGCGGGCATCAGCGTGCCGCGCGAAGAGGTGGTGAGCTCCGCCGACGATGCGGTGCGCAGCGCCCGCGCGACCGGTTACCCCGTGGTGCTGAAGATCGCATCCGAGGACATCGCCCACAAGACCGAGATCGGTGGCGTCGCGCTGGACCTGAAGGACGACGAGGCCGTGCGCGAGGCCTTTGCGCGCCTGATGGCCAATGCCCGCCAGCACGCGCCCCAGGCGCGCCTGGACGGCGTGCTGGTGGCGCCCATGGTGCGCGGCGGCGTCGAACTGATCGCCGGCGTCTCGCGCGACCCCGTGTTCGGTCCCGTGGTGATGGTGGGCTTCGGCGGCATCTATGCCGAGGTCCTCAAGGACGTCGCCGTCCAGGTGGCGCCCGTCTCCGAGGAAGAGGCCACGCGCATGATCCGCGGCCTGAAGATGTTCCCGCTGCTGGACGGCGCCCGTGGCAGGGCCAAGGGCGACGTGGCGGCTGCCGCGCGCACCGTGGCACGCCTGTCCGAGTTCGCCTGCCGCCATGCCGCCGACGTGGCCGAGATCGACATGAACCCCATCCTGGTCCGGCCCGAGGGCGAGGGTGTGCTCGTCCTCGATGCCCTGATAGTTGCGGCCGCCCGAGTGAACCAGTGAGACCCCTCATGCACATGGAAAAGAATCCGGCCATCCCCGATGCCGCCGCCGGCCCGGCCGCCTACCGCAGCTACGCGCGCCAGTGGCTGCGCTCCAACCTGCCGGAGCACATGCGCGCGGACAGCCTCGCGTACCGCACGCCCACGCTGGACGAATGCCGTGACTGGGAAGCGTCCATGTACGACGCCGGGCTGGCGGGCATGACCTGGCCCAAGGCCTACGGCGGCCTGGGCCTGACGCTGCGCGAGCACCTGGTCGTCAACAAGGAAGTGGGCGCCCTGGCCATGCCCGAGAGCGTGAGCTCGATCGGCAAGGAACTGGCCGGCCCCATCATCCAGACCGTGGGCACCGAGGAACAGAAACAGCTCTTCCTGCCCCGCATCCTTTCGATGCGCAACTTCTGGTGCCAGGGCTTTTCCGAGCCCGACGCCGGCTCCGACCTGGCGCGCCTGCGGACCAAGGCGGTGCAGGAGGGCGACACGTGGCGCATCAACGGCCAGAAGATCTGGACCAGCGGCGCGGCCAAGGCCCACTACTGCCTGCTGCTCACGCGCACCGGCACCGTGGCCGACAAGCACCGCGGCCTGCTGATGTTCGCCGTGCCCATGGACACGCCCGGCATCCGGGTGGTGCCCATCAAGTCCATCGACGGCAAGGACTCGTTCGCCGAGGTCTTCTTCGACAACGTGGTCGTGCCCGACAGCGCGCGCCTGGGCGCACCGGACGACGGCTGGAACGCGGCCATCCGCGTGCTGTCCATCGAACGCGCGACCAACCGCATGTACCGCGCATGGCGCTTCGAATGCGAACTGCGCCAGCTCGTCGCCGCCTGCAAGTCCGATCCCGAGCTCTCGAAGTTGCTGGAGGACGGGTACTACCAGCGCCGCATCGGCGACGTGGTCGGCGAGATCGACGCGCTCAAGGGCCTGGTCGAGCGCACCGTGAACCAGATGATGGCGGGCGACAAGATCGGTGCCCGTGGCTCGCTGACCAAGCTGTACTGGTCCGAATGCCACCAGGCCTTCATGGGGCTGGCCCTGTCGCTGGTGTCGCATGTGAATCCGCGCTCCAGTGCGCTGGCACAGCGTGCCCGCAAGCACTTCAGCACCGCCTACCTGTACGCCCGCGCCGAGACGATCTATGCCGGCACCAGCGAAGTGCAGATGGACATCATCGCCCAGCGCATCATGAACCTGCCCACGGAATGAACTGAGATGTCCGACACCGATCTCCAACCCGAAGAGTTCGCCCAGGCTGCGGCCGAAGCGATTGCCGATGCGCAGGCCCGCGACTTCCGCGCCGCCGGCCAGGTGCTGGCCGCCGCCGGCCTGTGCGGCGTGTGCGCGCAGGAAGATGCCGGCGGCCTGGCCCTGGGCATCGAGTTCGCCCTGCCCATCGTGGCCGAGGCGGGCAAGCTGCACCTGCAATGGCCGCTGCTGGAAACCATCCTGATTGCCAAGGCGCTGGGCGACTCGCCGCTCGCGGCGGAACTGGCCAGCGGCGCCCGGGTCGCCACCTGGGCGCTGCAAGGCAGCCTCCAGGAGCGCCTGGCCGGGCAGGCACGCCACGCGAAGGACAGCGACTGGGTGCTGGTGGCCGACGGCGGCGGTGCCGCGCTGCTGGACCTGGCCGGCGTGGACATCCAGGAAGACGGCGCCCTGGACCCCGAACATCCGCAGTCCTGGCTGCTGCTGGACACCGTCAAGGTGCTGGCGGAACTGGATGCCCCCACCTTTGCCGCCCTGCAGCGCGACGCGCAGGTCCTGGTGGCCGGCTGGGTCAACGGCGCTGCCGAAGCCGCCATCGCGACGACGGCCGCCTACATGTCCACCCGCGTGCAGTTCGGCCGTCCCCTTTCGGCCAAGCAGGCGGTGCGGCACCTGCTGGCGCGCATGCGCCTGTTGCAGGAAGCGTCCAACGCGGGCATCGCGCGCGTGCTCGGCCCCGACGAATTCGACCGCGTGCGCGATGCCCGGCCGGTGCTTGCCAATGCCCTGGCCAATGCGGCCTTCGTGCTGGAGAAGTCCATCCACCTGCACGGCGGCATGGGCTTCACCTGGGAAGTCGACCTGCACTACGCACTGCGCGAGGTGCGCAAGTTCGATGCCGCCTTCGGCTCGGGCGCGCTGGCGAAGCAAGTGGGCCAGGACTTCATCCGGTCGGTTTGAACCAGGGGACATCCATGAATCAGGATCTGCTGGGCCGCGTGGCCCTCATCACCGGCGCGGGCGCCGGCATCGGCCGCGAAACCGCCTTCCAGATGGCTGCGCGCGGCGCCCTCGTCTGCGTGAACGACCTCAAGGAAGACCTCGTCACGCCCGTGGTGGAGGCCATCCGGTCCAAGGGCGGCAAGGCTTTTGGCGTGGCGGTGAACATCGCCACCCGCGAAGGCATCCGCGAGGCGATCCGGCGCTCTTTCGAGCACGGCAAGCGCTTCGACATCCTGGTCAACAACGCGGCCTGGGTGCGCTACCAGGCCATCCCGGAAATCATGCCGGAGACGGTGGACCGCATGCTGGACGTGGGCTTCAAGTCCGTCATCTGGAGCCTGCAGGAGGCCGTGGCCGTGATGGACCCGCAGCGCGGCGGTTCCATCGTCAACGTGGCATCGGTCGCGGCCTTGCGCTCGGCCGCCAACTCGGTGGTGTATTCGGGCATCAAGGCCGGCATCCTGGGCATCACCCGCGCGGCGGCGGCGGAGCTGGGTGGGCGCCACATCCGCGTCAATGCCGTGTGCCCCTCGGCCGTCCCCACCGAAGGCACGCAGCGCAACCGCGACGCCGAACGCGACGCCAACCGCATTGCCCGCACACCGCTGGGCCGCCTGGGCACGGTGGAAGACATCGCGCGCGCCATCTGCTTCCTGGCGAGCGACGAGGCCGGCTTCATGACGGCGCAGGCCCTGACGGTGGATGGCGGCATCACGCTGACCAACATCTGAGGCGGATGACATGAACTTCACACGAGCGGCGCACGTCCTGTTCTGCGCCCTGGGATGGCTGGCCAGCCACGCGTACGCAGCTGCGTACCCCGAGCGGCCCGTGTCACTGAGCGTTCCCTACGGCGCCGGCGGCTCGACCGACGGGATTGCGCGCGAATTCGCCAATCTCCTGGGACAGGAATTGAAGCAGACGGTGCTGGTGCTCAATCAACCCGGCGCGTCCGGCACGCTCCAGCTCGGCAACCTGGCGCGCGCGAAACCGGACGGCTACACGATCGGCTTCTACTCCTACAGCACCGCCACCTTCACTTCCCAGCTGATGAAGGTGCCGTACAAGCGGGACGACTTCACGCTGCTGGGCGGCGTGGCCGAATTCAGCTACGGCATCGTGGCCGCGCCGGACTCGCCGATCAACAACATCAAGGACCTGGTCGCGCAATCCAGGACGCCCAAGGGCGTCTTCTACGGCGTCACCGGCGCTCCCAACAACTTCCCCTTCCTGCAGCTGCAGAAACTGACGGGGGGCAAGTTCGACCAGGTCACCTACAAGTCGTCGGCCGAGTCGATCATGGCCGTGATGGGAAAACAGGTCGACGTCGCCTTGCAGGGTCCCTCCGAGTACGCAGAACTGGTGAAGGCCGGCAAGCTGAAATTCATCGCGTCGGCCAGCGACTTCCGGCTGCCGTGGTTCCCCAATGTCCCGACCATCAAGGAGCAGGGCTACGACATCGGCATCACCGGCATCATCGGTGTCGCCGTGCCCAGGGGCGTCCCGGAAGACGCCAGGAAAACCCTCGAGGCGGCCATCCACAAGGTGGTCTCCAGCAAGCGGTACAAGGACTTCCTGGCCAACGAGTACGGCATCAAGAACTACCCCGCCAGCAGCACCGAGTTCTCGAAGCTGATCGACAAGGGGTTCGGGGTCATGGCCGACATGATCAAGACCTACGACATCAGGAACTGAAGCCCCGATGCCCACGGTCCTGATCACGGGTGCTGCGTCCGGCATCGGGCGGGACACCGCACGGCTCTTTGCCGCCGCAGGCTGGCAATGCGTGCTGGTCGACTACAACGAGCAGGCCTTGCGCCAGTTGGGCCAGGAACTGCCCTCCCCGGCCGCGGCCGCGCACGTGCTGCATGCCATCGACCTGACCGATCCGGCGCAGGTCGCCCGCCTGGGCGAAGGAACGCCCGCGCTGGACGCCGTCCTGAACAACGCAGGCATGTCCGACGCGTCGAACACGCCCCTGGCCGACCAGGGTGCGGCGCAGATGGGACGCCTGCTCGCGCTCAACCTGCACGCGCCGGCGGCGGTGGTCGATGCCTGCTCCGCCTTGCTCAAGCCCGGCGCGCGCGTCGTGAACGTGTCGTCCGGCGCGGGGCTGCATGCCATTCCCTGGCGTGGCGCGTACAGCCCGAGCAAGGCCGGCCTGATCGCCCAGACCCGGGCCCTGGCGCAGGCCCGGCCCGACCTGTGCGTCACGGTGCTGGCCCCCGGCTTCGTGCGGACCGAACTGGTGGAGGGCCTGATCCAGGCCGGCCGCCTCAAGCCCGAGGGCGCGGTGGCCAAGATCCCGCTGGGCCGCATGGCGGCGCCCGCCGAAATGGCGCAGGCCCTGTACTTCCTGGCCACGCCCGGCGCGCGCCCCTTGAGCGGGCAGATCCTCGCCGTCAACGGCGGCTCCTCCATCTACGGCGGCAGCCAGCCCTTCCCCCCGGCTTCGCTGGAGCCACTGCCCCTGGACCTGCCGTTGCGGCTGGAGGTGGTGGGCAGCGATGCCGGTGCATGGCACGCCCTGGCATCGACACTCACGGACGGGCCCGCCTACGCGGCCTGCCTCGATCCGTCGCCGCTGTCCTGCGCACCGGGGGCCGTGTTGCAGGCGGTCCATGCGGCCGCCGCGCGCTTCGCGGCCGGGCACACGCAGCAGGCGAGCCTGACGGTGCTGCTACCGCCCGCCCAGGCCGCGCGCTGGCAGGACGCCGGCGATGGCGCCGCGGCGCGCATGCTGGTCTCCACCCTGGCCTGCGAGTGGGGCGGCCGCGCCCTGCGCATCAATGCCCTGGAGATCCCGCAAGACGTGGACCCCGCGTCCCTGCACCCGTTGCTGCGCTACGTCTGCGGATCGGCAGCCCAGTTCCTGACGGGGCAGTCGCTGGTGTGCGGCAGCAGCACGCCGAAGGAGGCGCGATGAGAGCCGACGACACTGCGGCCGATGCACAGCGCACGCGAATCAAGGAGTTCTTCATCCAGGAGCGCGGCTACTGGCGTCCCTGGACCGAGACCATGCTGGCGGTGAGCCCCGGCTTCGTCGAGCAATACGCCCGGTACGCGGGCTACCCCGCACGCACGGGGCCGTTGACGCCGCGCATGGTGGAGCTCATCTACGTGGGGCTGGACGCATCGTCCTCGCACCTGTTCGCCTCGGGCTTGCACACGCACATGAAGCGTGCACGCGAGGTGGGCGCGACCGACGCCGACATCTTCGACGTGCTGCACCTGGTGGCGGTGCAAGGGGTCGCCAGCGTCGGCCAGGCGGCCGATATCCTGGCCGAGTTCACGGACCCGGGCGAAGCCCCGGCGGTGGACGCTGCCCTGCAGGCCCGCATCGACGAACTGGGGCCCACGCACGCCCTCTCGCTGCAGGCCATCGCGCGGCTGGACCCGGGCTACGCCGAAGTGCTGCTCGCCTTCATCGAGCAAGGCCGGCCCGAGACAGGCCTGTCGCCGGCCGAACGCAGCCTGGTGCAACTTGCCTTGCACGCCTGTTTCACCGCCTTCAACCCTGGTGCGCTAAGACAGATCGTGGCCACGGCGCTGTCGCAAGGCCTGAAACCTGCCGGACTGCTCCAGGCCATCCAGCTGGGCGCGCACCTGGCCGTCCATGGCACGGCACTCGGTTGCGATACCTTCCGCAAGCTGACCGAGCCCGACCGGGCTGGTTGACCAGGGAGTTGCCCATGCCCGTCTTGCTGGACCTCCAGGATGGCGTCGCCACGCTCACGCTGAGCCGCCCCGAGGCGAGGAATGCCATCGATCCGGACACGCGCGCCGAACTGCGCGAGGCGTGGCGGCGGGTCGCGGACGACGATGCCATCCGTTGCGTGGTGCTCACGGGCGCGGGCGACAAGGCGTTCTGCAGCGGGGCCGACCTCAAGAAGACCATGCCGCAGGCGGAGAGCTTCGCGCAGTTGTCCTTCAGCGGCCAGGGCCAGGCCCCGATGACTGCCGGGATGGACATGGACAAGCCCATCGTCTGTGCCATCAACGGAGATGCATTCGGCGCCGGCCTGGAACTGGCGCTCGCGTGCGACATCCGACTGGCCGCCAGCCATGCCCGCTTCGGCCTGCCGGAAGTGCAGTTGGGGTCCCTGCCGGGCGGGGGCGGCACGCAGCGCCTGCCGCGGGTGGTCAGTGCGTCGGACGCGATGAAGATCCTGCTGACCGGCAACGGCTTCGACGCCGCCGAGGCCTTGCGCATCGGGCTGGTCAGCGAGGTGGTCGGAGCAGCGCAGCTGATGCCCGCGGCGCTCGCCATCGCCCGGCGCATTGCGCAGAACGCGCCGCTGTCGGTGCGCGCCATCAAGCGCCTGGTGCGCACGGGCCTGGACATGCCGCTGGACAAGGCCCTGGAGACCGAGCACTACGTCTTCGGCCTGCTGCGCGATACGCAGGACCGCATCGAAGGCCGGCTCGCCTTCCAGGAAAAGCGGCCGCCGGTTTTCCGCGGTCGCTGACCGGCTCGCCAAGGAAGCCAGCCGGCCCATGGTCCGCGTCAGCCACGGAAATGGTCGGTGAAGATGCGCGCGAACAGCGAAGGCTGTTCCAGGTTCATGGAGTGGCCGATGAAGGGAAAGAGTTCCAGCCGCGCGTTCGGCAGGCCCTGCACCATGCGGTCCACGTGCTCGCGCGGGATCCAGTAGTCCATGTTGCCGTACAGGATGAGGTGCTCGTGCGCCATCGTCGCCATCCGCTCGGCAAGCGCGCCGGACTCCCACTCCAGGGCCAGGTTGTGCGGCGTGCCGAACCAGACGCCATCGGAGAGCACCCGGGTCTTGTCCACCAGCAACTGGAACAGCTCGCGTTGCGCACCGGTCACCGCGTCGGCGAAGCGCGGTGACTGGCCGGGCGCCAGGGTCTCCGGGCGGAACAGGCTGGGCGCGGCAGTGGCCAGCCCCGCGAAGCAGACCTGGCTGTCGTTCTTCATGGCGCTGAGCACGTCGACCTGCCCCGGCGCGAGCTGCAGTCCCAGCGGCGTCACGGGGTCCAGCATCAGCACCTTGCCGAAGCGTTCCGGCGCCATCGCCAGCATGTGCGACGCGATGATGCCGCCCGTGGAATGCCCGTACAGATGGCACTTCGCGATGCCCAGCGCGTCCAGCAGCGCCAGGTGGTCGCGCGCATGCACGGCCATGGTGTAGTTGGAGTAGTCGGCGGCGGGTTGCGGCTTGTCGGACGCGCCGCAGCCGCGCCATTCGGCGGCGATCACGCGCAGGTCGTCCGGCAGCAGCGGCAGCACGAGGTCCAGCCAGTTCGCGCAGCCCAGGTTGCCGTGCACGGCGAGCACCACGTTGTCGCCCTTGCCGTGGGCAAGGTAACTCATCGATACGGTATCGGTGGCGATGCGGGCCATGGAAGCCTCCAGGGGTTCGGGACTGCGGGCGCGAGGCCCGGGAGTGCGTCGGCCTCGGGCGTGGCGAGCCAGCGCAGGAACTCCGTCATGACGCCATCGACCAGGGCCTGGTCGGCCTCGAGCAGTGCCTCGCGCTGCTCGGCGGGCACGTCGCTGGCCAGGGCCTTGAGCAGGCGGATCTGCGTCTGCAGCATCCGTCCGTTCTCCTGCTCGATGCGCGCGAGCGCCATCACGAAAGGGCTGGGCGGGCCGGCGGCCTCGGGAACGATGGGCGACAGGCGCATCCGGGCGAACTGCGCGTGCCCCAGGGACAAGCCGGCGTAGACGGCGGCCGGCGAGAACAAGGGCCCCGGCGCTTGCATGACCCGGCCCCAGGCCGCGGCAAGCGGCGCGGTGATGCGCCACGCCTGCACCGAGAGCGCGGGGACTGCGACCCATTGCGTGCTGCGTGCAAGCAAGGTGATCGCCTCGAGCTCGCGCGCGGCCTGGGTGATGACGAACTGCTGGGCCAGGCCGAGCGTCGGCACCCACTGCAGCACCGCCTGGAACGCCAGGTTGCCACTCTTGGCGGCCGTGAGCACCAGGCCCACCTTGGCCTGCACGGCGGGCCCGAAGCCGCGCTCGGCGATCCGGTCTCGCGCCTGGTCGAAGAGTTCGACGGGGATCACGGCCGCGACGGGGACGCTGGAAGACGCCGGCTGCGGCGCGCCGCCGGCCTGGCGCGTGCGGGCGCCGCGGCGCGGCCGGCGCGTACCGGCACGGGCGCCAGCTGGATGGCCCGCTGCCAGTCCCCGACCAGCGGCAGCCACTGGCGCGGCGCGGCGGGATCGTCGGCGGCCGCCCAGACGCTCTGGTCGCCGACCCAGGTGCCGTCGCTCACCTGTGCCAGGAAGAACTCGATCTGCCGCATGGTGACGGCAGGCAGTTCCAGCGTGAACGCGTGGTAGGCCCGCTGGACGATCACCAGCCGCGAGTTGGCGATGCGGCGACGGATCAGCTCGTGGCATTCGCGCGGGGTGAAGAAGTCGAACTCCCCGTTGAGGATCAGGGTGGGGACGGTGATGCGGTGCAGGTGCGGCGTCAGGGGCTCGAACTGGACGAACGACTCCATGAGGTTCTGCATCGCGTAGCCGTCGTTGCCGATGTAGCCGGCACGCTTCATCCCGGCGATGCGCTCGCGGTTGGCCGCGATCCAGGCCGAGCTCATGTTCATCGGGTACAGCATCGACTGCATGTACGGGAAGCCGACGTCCACCAGACCCTGCAGCATGACCGCGCCGAGAAATTCGAGCTGCGGGGTCAGTTCGGCGAAGGTGCTCATCGCGACCAGGCTCTCCAGCCGGCGGCCGTGCCGGATGGCAAAGTCCAGGGCGATCACGCCGCCGAAGGAAATGCCGGCCAGGTGCGTCCTGCGGATGCCTAGCGCCGTGAGCAGTTCATCGAGCAGGTCGGCGTGCGTCGCCAGCGGGATGTCCAGGACGGGCTTGGAGGAAAGCCCTTGTCCCAGCATGTCGTAGGCCAGCACCCGGTAGCCGCGCGGCACGAAGTACTCCGCGTAGCTCTTCCACAAGTTGGCGTTCTGGGTGAGGCCATTGAGGAAGGTGATGACAGGCAGGCCCTCGTCCCCGGCGAGTTCGTAGTGGACCTGCAGCTTGTCGAATCGGACGCTGGGCATGACACCTTCCGCGAGCAAGGGCACGGCCGCGATGTTGCGCCGGATGGCCGCCCTGCCAGTACTGCCCCTTGGTCCAACTAGCGGTCGCGCTCCCCGCGGCGCACTCTGGCCGGCCAGCCTTGACGGAACATCGGGGAGGTCCACGTGAGACAAGATCCCTCGTGCCGCGGCCCGTTCGCGCGCCGCGCAGCCATTCTGCTCACCCTGCTCTGGATGCTGCTCGCAGCACACGCCCAGGAGCCCCTGACGCCACGCTCGGTGGTCGCCGGCCTCGACCGGCTGAAACAGAGCTACGAAGTGAAGAACTTCCGCATCGGCGGCAAGTACGAGCTCGCCGACCCGAAGGCGTGGGAGAACGGCGCACCCGACGGCGTGACGCTCGAATCGCTGGGCGGCGCCCCGGCGCGCACCGCCTACATCGCGGTGGGCACGCCCCGGCGCAACGACAAGGGCGAGATCGTCAACGCCATCGTCATCAACTCCTACTACTCCGGCGATGCGACGGCGATGTACAACAACTGGTACGTGGGGCAGGCCGGCAACGGGTTCTCGGGCGGCGCGCTGGTCGGCCCCGGGCTGCTGTTCGACACGAACCGCTTCTACGTGGTGTTCGTCGACGCCCTGGGCTTGTGGGGGGCATCGAAGCCCTCCGACGGCCTGGGCCGCAAGTTCCCGGTCTACAGCTACTACGACGTCGTGCAGCTCAATTACCGGCTGCTGCGCGATCACCTGAAGATTGCGCGCGTGGTGCTCGCCACCGGCGCATCCATGGGCGGCACCCAGGCCTATTACTGGGGCCTGATGCATCCCGGGATGGTCGCGGCCGTGATGCCCATCGGCGGGGCCAGCGCCACCGACGGTGAAGGACCCGTGGCCGCCTGGACCTTCCAGCTCGCCAAGGCCGCCCTCGAATCCGACCCGGTGTGGGTCGCCACCCAGGGCGACTACTACAAGCTGCCCAAGGACCAGCATCCGAACAAGGGCGTGGAGTTCCACTGGTCGATGCTGTCCATCACCGGCTATGACCTGAACTACCGCCAGAGCCTGGGCTGGGAGGCGGTGGGCAAGGAAGTGTTCACCTGGGAACCCGATCCGCGCATGGGCGCGAGCGCCGGCGCCAACCTGAAGAACCTGGCGAAAATCTTCGACGGCGTGGACCTCTGGTACCGCGACACGGTCGGCGAGATCCACAACGTGAACAAGCTGCTGCCGCAGATGAAGGCGCGCACGCTGGTCGTGCACGTTGACAACGACCAGTGGCTGATCTCCGACAAGGCGCAGGCGGCCGCGGACGCGATCCCCGGCGGGCAGTACGTGTCCCTGTCCGACCCGACGGCGCACTACGCGGTGTTCAAGGCGCTCAACGTGCTCAAGCCCGACCCCGTCTTCACCACCTACATGCACGAGACCGGCATCCTGGCCGACAAGGACATCGTGTGCGAGGCGAAGAACTACCGCACCCCGACGATCGACATGCAGCCGGACGCCGGCAAGTCCTTCTGGAAGACCGGCATGGTCTCGCCCTTCCCCGTGAAATTCGCGCGCGTGAAGGACAGGCGCGGCGTCGAATGGGAACTGGGCTACATGGACGAATACTGCGGCAAGGCGGCGAACCCGCCGGTGCTGGTCGTCGTCCATGGCAAGGGCGCCTTCGGCGCGCACTACGGCTACCTGATCAAGTACGCGGTGGAGCGCGGCTACCGCGTGATCGCGCCGGACATGCCGCAGTGGGGCACCTCGGGGCCGGGCAACCTGGACAAGCCGATGACGCGCACGCTCAACGACGTGCGCGACGCATTCCACGCCCTCATCGTCGACAAGCTGGGCGTGAAGAAGGCGAACTACCACGGCCACTCGCTGGGCGGCCAGACGGTGATGGGCTACGCGCTGCGCTATCCCGAGGCGGTGCAAAGCCTGGTGCTGGAAGCGCCCGCGGGCCTGGAGGAGTACCAGCGCACCTTCCGCATGGGCGACAAGGACGTGCCGATCTGCGACAAGTCCATCGCCTACGACCTGAAGGCCTGGCATGCCGCCTACGACCCGATGGGCCTGGTGGAAGGCGAGCTCAAGCGCAGCCCGCAAGCCGTGCGCGACTTCTTCTACTTCAAGAAGCGCGACGCGGCCGGCAACGCGGTGGCGGCCAACACGGGCTACTTCTTCGAGGACTCGGAGTACGCGCGCCTGCACACCGACCAGCGCGTGGCGATGATCGCCGGCAACCGGGCCGAGTTCGAGCAGTGGTCCTTCATGTTCATCTACGACCTGTATTCGATCTGTTCCGAGCTGAACGTGGACGACCCCGCGTCCCTGTACAAGCAGCTGGTGAAGATCAAGGCACCGGTGTTCCTGGCCTTCGGCGCCAAGGAGCCCTTCATCCCCGGGACCGCGCTCAATGGCCTGACCGACCTGTCCAAGAGCATCATCCTGCCGTTCCAGCAGCGCATGGCGGCCGCGGGCAATGCGCCGGTGATCAAGGTCTATCCCGGCGTCGGGCACTTCATCCACACCGACGTGCCTTACGAGTACGCCCGCGACACGGTCGACTTCCTGAAGAACCGGCGCGTCGATACCGCGTCGCCCATCGTGATCGACGCCCTGGTCAACAGCACGACCGCGGTCACGGGCGCCGCCGAAGCCCCCGCCGGCAAACCCGCCGGTCTCGCCAAGTGAGGTGCCCCATGGCCATCCGCACGACCTGCACGGTCCTCGCACTCGCCGCCGCGGCGCTGTGCTGCCTGCCCGCTGCCGCGCAGTCCTTCGACGCGGCAAAGATGCACCGGATCACGCCGCCCTCGTCGATCATGGCGCAGGACGCGAAGAAGGAGTACTACACCATCCCGAACTTCCGCATCGGCGGCAAGTACGACCTGGACGCGGGCCCGGACGCGTGGCGCAACGGCGCCGCCGGCGGCACGACGCTCGAATCGCTGGGCGCGCCGCCGCTCAAGGTGGGCTACATCGCGGTGGGCACGCCCCGGCGCAACGACCGGGGCGAGATCACCAACGCGCTGATCATCAACACCTTCTACTCGGGCGACGCGACCTGGATGTACAACACCTGGTACGAAGGCCAGCCGGCCAATGCGTTCTCGGGCGGCCCCATCGTCGGGCCGGGGCGCACCATCGACACCGAGCGCTTCTACGTCGTGTTCCTCGATGCGCTGGGGCTGTGGGGCGAGGCCAAGCCCTCGGCGGGGTTGGGGCGCAGGTTCCCGCAATACAGCTACTTCGACATGGTGCAGGCGAACTACCAGCTGCTGCGCGACCACCTGAAGGTGGCGCAGGTCGAGGTCGCCACGGGTGTCTCCATGGGCGCGACGCAAAGCTGGGTCTGGGGCGTCATGTACTCGCCCAGCGGCTATGTGAAGGCCATCATGCCGATCGGCGGAACGACCGCCTCCGACGGCGACGATCCGGTCGGCCAGTGGACCTTCCGCCTCGGCCAGGCGGCGATCGAATCCGATCCCGTGTGGCGGCAGACCGGCGGCAACTACTACGACCTGCCGGAGGAAAAGCATCCCAAGCGCGGCCTCGAGTTCATGTGGTCTGCGCTGCAGCTCACGGGCTACACCTTCCCCGTGCGCTCGGCGACGCCCTGGTCCACGCTGCAGAAGGAGGTCTTCTACTGGGAGCCCAAGGGTGACGAGACCCAGACCTACATCAACCGCACGAAGAACGAGGACCCGGTCGACTACTGGTACCGCAACAACGCGGGCTTCTCGTACAACATCAACAAGGAGCTCAAGCGGATCAAGGCGCGCACCCTGGTCGTGCACGTGGACACCGACATGTGGCTGATGGTGGAGAACGCCAGGAAGGCGTCCGAACAGGTGCCGGGCGCGATCTTCGCGCACTTCCCCGATGCGGGGGCGCACTACGGCGTGTTCAAGGCGCCCAACATCATCCGCCCCACCATCCAGGGCTTCATCGAGGACCGCTTCACGACCGCCCTGCCGGGAATCGACGGGGCCGGCGGCAGCGGAGGCAAGACAGCCGCCGCCGACCCGAAGCCGGCGGGGCTCGCGAAGTAGGCGATCCGCTGCACCAGGCGGATAGGGGCGGACGCGCGCGCTGGGCGCAGTCGGCCTGTCAGGAAAACAAAAAGGGCCGACCCGAACGGGCCGGCCCCTGCGTGGAACCTCTGGCGGAGTGGACGGGACTCGAACCCGCGACCCCCGGCGTGACAGGCCGGTATTCTAACCAACTGAACTACCACTCCCCGTGGCTGCCGGCCTCGATCCTGGCGGATGCGAGCGCGGCACGAACTGGCGACCCTACGGGGATTCGAACCCCGGTACTCACCGTGAAAGGGTGATGTCCTAGGCCTCTAGACGATAGGGTCGGGGCCGAAAACTGGCAAGGGCGAGGCATGGCCCCGCCCAAAGAAAACGGGCCTTCGTGGGGCCCGTTTCCTGGGAAAACCTCTGGCGGAGTGGACGGGACTCGAACCCGCGACCCCCGGCGTGACAGGCCGGTATTCTAACCAACTGAACTACCACTCCGCGTGGCTGCCGCGTTCCACTCTTTCGAATGCAAGTGCGGCAAAACTTGGCGACCCTACGGGGATTCGAACCCCGGTACTCACCGTGAAAGGGTGATGTCCTAGGCCTCTAGACGATAGGGTCAAAACCTTGGACGAACCGTTCGACATCTGGTGGTGGAGGTAAGCGGGATCGAACCGCTGACCTCTTGCATGCCATGCAAGCGCTCTCCCAGCTGAGCTATACCCCCTCGCAGGTGTCGAGCCTCGAATTCTACACTGAAATTCAGGCGCTCCGCAGCTGCTCGAGCACACGCTCGCGCAGTGACAGCGCAAGGACAGCATCCAGCGACGGCGTCTGCGCCGTGCCCATCACCAGCACGCGCACGGGCATGGCCAGCTGCGGCATCTTGAGGCCGGTGGCACGCAGGGTTTCCTTGACGGCCTCGGCGATGTCCTCGCGCGTCCAGGGACAGCCTTCGAGCATGCGCGCCAGCATGGAGATCGCCGGCCGCACGCCTTCATGGATGTGTTTCGCCACTTCGTCGGCGTTCGGCGTCACGGGCTGGTAGAAGCGCTGTGCCCAGTCGGCCAGCACCAGCGTGGTCTCGCAGCGGTCCTTGAACAGGCCGCAGATCGCGGGCAGTCGCGCGTCGGGCGCCACCCCGCGCTGCTCGAGCAGGCCGGCGACGATCAGGGCCAGGTCGTCGTCCGCCATCGCCTTCAGGTGCTGGGCGTTCACCCAGCGCAGCTTGGCCTCGTCGAACTGGGCGGCGCTGCGCCCCAGGTGGTCCAGGTCGAACCACTGCAGGAACTGCTCGCGGCTGAAGATCTCGTCGTCGCCGTGCGACCAGCCCAGGCGCGCCAGGTAGTTCACCATGGCGTCGGGCAGGAAGCCCTGGTCGCGGTACCAGGTCACGGGCTGCGCACCGCGCCGCTTGGACATCTTCTCGCCCTGCTCGTTGAGCACCGTGGGCAGGTGCGCGAACACGGGCGGCTCGTAGCCGAGCGCGCGGAAGATGTTGATCTGGCGCGGCGTGTTGTTCACGTGGTCGTCGCCGCGGATCACGTGCGTGATCTGCATGTCGATGTCGTCGACCACCACGCAGAAGTTGTACGTGGGCGTGCCGTCGGGCCGCGCGATCACCAGGTCGTCGAGTTCGTCGTTGGCGATCGAGATGTGGCCCTTGACCTTGTCGTCCCATTCGACGGTGCCGCCGATCGGGTTGCGGAAGCGCCAGACCGGCTGCACGCCCTCGGGGACGGCCGGCAGCGTCTTGCCCGGCTCGGGCCGCCAGGTGCCGTCGTAGCGCGGCTTCTCCTTGCTGGCCATCTGCCGCTCGCGCAGCGCGTCCAGTTCCGCCACGCTCATGTAGCAGGGGTAGACCTGGCCCTTGGCCTTCATCTCCTCCAGCACCTCGCGGTACCGGTCCATGCGCTGCATCTGGTAGAACGGGCCTTCGTCGTGCTCCAGGCCCAGCCACTGCATGCCTTCGAGGATGACGTCCACCGCCTCCTGCGAGGACCGCTCCGTGTCGGTGTCCTCGATGCGCAGGATGAAAGTGCCGCCCTGCGAACGCGCGAACGCCCACGGGTAGAGGGCCGAGCGGATGTTGCCGAGGTGGATGAAGCCCGTCGGCGACGGAGCGAATCGGGTGCGAACTTTCACAGCTTGTCGAGACCGCGCAGCAGGTCCGCCTTGATGTCGTTGACGTGTTCCAGGCCGACTGCCAGCCGGATCAGGCCCTGGCCGATGCCGGCCGCCTGCCGCTGCTCCTCCGTCAGCCGCCCATGCGAGGTGGTGGCGGGATGCGTGATGATGCTTTTCGTGTCGCCGAGGTTGGTGGCGATGCTCATGACTTGCGAGCTGTCGATGACGGCGAACGCATTGCGGCGCAGCGTGGCGGGGTCGGCGCCCTTCACGTCGAAGGAGACCACCGCGCCGCCGATGCCGGATTGCTGCTTCATGGCCAGGGCGTGCTGCGGGTGCGACTCCAGCCCGGGGTAATACACACGGCTCACGTTGGGATGCGCTTCCAGAAAGCGCGCGATCTCCAGGGCGTTGGCGGCCTGTGCCTGCATGCGGATGCCCAAGGTCTCCAGGCCCTTGAGCACCACCCAGGCATTGAAAGGCGCGAGCGTCATGCCGGCCGTGCGCACGATGGGCGCGAACACGTCGACGATCCACTTCTTCGGGCCGCACAGGGCGCCCGCCATCACGCGGCCCTGGCCATCGAGGTACTTGGTGCCGGAGTGGATGATGAAGTCCGCGCCGAGCTCCACCGGCCGCTGCAACGCGGGCGAGGCGAAAGCGTTGTCCACAGCCAGCAGGGCGCCCGCGGTGTGGGCGATATCCGCCAGCGCCGCGATGTCGCACACATCGGTGAGCGGGTTGGTCGGCGTCTCGGCAAACAGCAGCTTGGTGTTGGGCTTCACGGCGGCCTTCCACTGCTGCAGGTCGACCTGCGACACGAAGGTGGAGTCCACGCCGAACTTGCCGAATTCCTTGGCGAACAGGTTCAGGGTGGAGCCGAAGACCGAGCGCGAGCAGACCACGTGGTCGCCCGCGCGCAGCACGCCCATGCCCAGGAGCAGGATGGCCGCCATGCCCGTGGACGTGGCGATCGCCGCCTCCGTGCCTTCCATGGCGGCCAGCCGCAGTTCGAAGCCGGTCACCGTGGGGTTGGAGGTGCGGCCGTAGGTGTAGCCTTCCTGCGGGTTGGCGAAGCGGTACGCCATGGTCTCCGCGTCGGGCTGCACGAAGCCGCTCGTGAGGTACAGCGCCTCGGAGTTCTCGCCCCACTGGCTCGCGGGCAGGCCCGCGCGCACCGCCAGCGTGTCGCGGTGCAGTCCTTCGGGCAAAGTCTTGGTCTTCACTTTAGTCTTCCAGAGCGCAGGGCGCTCGTCCTCCAGCGCGTCGGTGGGCCATTGCTAGGCCTCTTGCGGATTGGGGATGGCGAGGCGCGTGGTGTTTTCTTCCAGCGGGTCTTCCTGGCCGATGCGCGCCTCGTTGATCCGGGCGATGTCCTCGGCGTTGATGTCGCCGGTGACGTACACGCCGTCGAAGCAGGACGCGTCGAAGCCGCTCAGCTGCGGATTCAGCTTGCCGATGGCGTTCTTCATGCCCTCCACGTCCTGGTAGATCAGCGCGTCGCAGCCGATGATCTCGCGGATCTCCTCGACCGTGCGATCGTGCGCGACGAGCTCGGAAGCCGTGGGCATGTCGATGCCGTACACGTTGGGAAAGCGAACGGGCGGCGCCGCGCTGGCCAGGTACACCTTGCGGGCACCGGCGTCCCGCGCCATCTGCACGATCTCGCGCGAGGTCGTGCCGCGCACGATGGAGTCGTCCACCAGCAGCACGTTGCGGCCCTTGAATTCGCTCTGGATCACGTTGAGCTTCTGCCGCACGGATTTCTTGCGCACCGCCTGCCCCGGCATGATGAAGGTGCGGCCCACGTAGCGGTTCTTCACGAAGCCTTCGCGGTAGGGCAGCCCCAGCAGGTGGGCGAGCTGCATGGCGCTCGGGCGGCTGGACTCCGGGATCGGGATCACCACGTCGATCTCGCTGGGCGGCACGGTGGAGACCACGCGCTTGGCGAGCGTCTCCCCGAGATTCAGGCGCGCCTGGTAGACCGAGATGCCATCGAGCACGGAGTCCGGACGCGCGAGGTACACGAATTCGAAGATGCAGGGCGACAGCTGCGGGTGCTCGGCGCACTGGCGCGTGTGCACGTTGCCCTGCATGTCCACGAACACCGCTTCGCCCGGCGCGATGTTGCGCTCGAACACGTGGCCCGTGCCTTCCAGCGAGACCGACTCGCTGGCGACCATCACGGTGCCGTCGGCGCTGCGGCCGAAGCACAGCGGACGGATGCCGTAGGGGTCGCGGAAGGCCAGCAGGCCATGGCCGGCGATCAGCGCCACCACCGCGTAGGAGCCGCGGATGCGCCGGTGCACGTTGCCCACCGCCGAAAACACGTCCTGCGGCGTGAGCGGCAGCCCGCGCGTGGTGCGTTCCAGTTCGTGCGCGAACACGTTCACGAGCACCTCGGTGTCGCTCTCGGTGTTGATGTGGCGGTGGTCGGCGCTGAACAGCTCCGCCTTGAGCGCCTGCGCGTTGGTCAGGTTGCCGTTGTGCGCCAGCGTGATGCCGAAGGGCGCGTTCACGTAGAAGGGCTGGGCCTCTTCCTCGCTGTGCGCGTTCCCCGCCGTGGGGTAGCGCACCTGGCCGAGCCCCGCATTGCCTGGCAGGGCGCGCATGTTGCGGGTGCGGAACACGTCCCGCACCATGCCCTTGGCCTTGTGCATGTAGACCTTGCGGCCCAGCAGCGTGACGATGCCCGCGGCGTCCTGCCCGCGGTGCTGCAGCAGCAGCAAGGCGTCGTAGATCAGTTGGTTCACCGGGGCCGGACTGACGACCCCCACGATTCCGCACATAGTTCGTCCGCTTTCTTCAGGCCGGCAGGTACGCGCCAAAACGGTCGGGCACCACCGGCTTCAATCCGCGCAAGGCCGTCGTCGCAACGCCGGCCGTCCTCGATTCCGTCCACCACGGGCCCTTGTCCAGGCCGGCGAGGTGCACCACCACGGCCAGCGCCAGGATGGCCACCACGCCGCGGACCACCCCGAACAGCCCACCGAGCACGCGGTCGATGGGCCGCAGCCCCACCGCGGCCACCAGCTTGCTGGTGATCCACACCAGCAGCCCGCCGGCGAACAGGGCGGCGATGAACACCACCACGAAACCCGCAGCGTACTGGATCGCCTCGCCAGCGCGGCTCAGCGGCATCAACGCAGCCGCCCGCGGCGCCAGCCACTGCGCCAGCACGAAGGCCGAGAACCAGTTCAGCACCGACAGTACTTCATACACGAGGCCGCGCCACAGGCCCAGCAGCACCGATGCTGCGAGCAGGGCCAGCACCACCCAGTCGAGCGTCGCCACTACAGGGTGAGGACGGCGGCCGGCAAATCCAGCCCCTTGATCTTCTCGGCGGCCTTGTCCGCCTCGGCCCGGGACGCGAACGGGCCCGCACGCACGCGGATGCGGGTGCCGTCCTTCGTCTCGGCCACGTTGGTGTAGTTCTTCAGTCCCGCGCGCTCCAGCTTCTGCTGGACCTGCCGCGCCTTGCCCTTTTCGGCGAAGGCGCCGACCTGCACCACGTAGCGCGCGCCGGTGGCCGCGTCGGCCGTGGTCACCGACTTGCCTTCGAGCAGCGCGTGCGCCTTGGCGCTGTCACTCGTCCTGGGTTCGGCCTTGGGTTCCGGCTTCTTCTCCGGCGGCTCGCTCCTGGCCACCTTTTCGGCAGGGGCAGGCTTGGCTTCGGGCTTCTGCACCGGCGCCACGCCCGCCTCGGCTTTCGATTCGGTGATCACGGCCGCAGGTTCCGACGCCGCGGATGCGGTCGGGGCCACGGGTGCGGGGCTGACCTTGCCAGCGGCGGGCGGCTGCGGCGGCAAGGGCGGCAGCGGCTTGACCTTGGTGCGGTCGGGAATCTCGATGGGGATGTCCACGGCGACGGGCCGCGGCTGGGTGTCGAACAGCAGGGGGAAGCCGATCACGCCGGCGAGCACCAGCACCACGGCGCCGATCAGGCGATGCTTCGCGCGGCGGCGCATCACCTCGATGCTTTCGGCGGGAGCGGCAACGGCCACCGGCTCGTCGACCTTTTTCTTGCGCGACTTGAACAAGGCCATGGGTGAGGGTCAGCCGAGGTGCCTGGCGGCGAGACGGGGGATGCCTTTCTCCAGCACGCCGCCCACGGTGTAGAACGATCCGAACACGAGGATTCTATCAGCCGGCTCTGCAGCGGCCACCGCGGCGTCGAGCGCGGCCTGCGCGTTCGTGTGGGTGCTCACGGGCACGTCGCGCCGGCCCGGCACGGCCTGCCAGCGCCGGGCGAGTTCCTGCGCGCCGGCCGCGCGCGGCGTGGGCAGGTCCGTGAAATACCACCGGTCCACCAGCGGCGCGATCTTCGCGAGCATCGGCGCGAGGTCCTTGTCGCCCATCGCCCCGAACACGGCATGGGTGGCGGGATAGAAGCCCATCGCGTCGAGGTTGGCGGTGAGCGCGGCCACCGAATGCGGGTTGTGCGCCACGTCCAGCACCAGGGTGGGCTGGCCGGGCACGATCTGGAAGCGCCCGGGCAGTTCCACCATGGCCAGGCCGTTGCGGATCGCCTGCGCCGTCACCGGCAGGCGCGGGCGCAGCGCTTCCAGCGCGGCCAGCACGCCGGAGGCATTGAGCAACTGGTTGGCGCCGCGCAAGGCCGGATAGGCCAGGCCCGGGTAGCGGCGCCCGCGGCCAGCCCAGGCCCACTGCTGCTTGTCGCCGGAGAAGTTGAAGTCGCGCCCCAGCAGCCACAGGTCGGCGCCGAGCGCGCCGGCGTATTGCAGGATCGAGTGCGGGGGCATCGGGTCGCTGACGATGGCCGGCTTGCCTTCGCGCAGGATGCCGGCCTTCTCGCGCCCTATGCTCTCGCGGTCCGCTCCCAGGTACTCCATGTGGTCCAGGTCGATGCTGGTGATGATGGCGCAGTCGGTGTCGATCGCATTCACCGCGTCCAGCCGGCCGCCCAGGCCGACCTCGAGGATCGCGACGTCCAGGTTGCTGGCCGCCATCAGGCTCAGGATCGCCAGCGTGGTGAACTCGAAATAGGTGAGCGTCACGCCCTGGCGGGCCGCTTCGACCCGCTCGAAGTGCGGCACCAGCGCGTCGCCGCGCACGATCTCGCCGGCGATGCGGCAGCGTTCCTCGAAGTGCACCAGGTGCGGCGAGGTGTACACGCCGGTGCGGTAGCCGGCCTGCAGGGCGATGGCCTCGAACATCGCGCAGGTCGATCCCTTGCCGTTGGTGCCCGCCACCGTCACCACCGGGCAGTCGAAACGCAGTTGCAGGCGTTCCCGCACCTCGTGCACGCGGGCCAGCCCCATGTCGATGGTCCGGGGGTGCAGCCGCTCGCAGTGCGCGAGCCATTCGCCGAGTTCTTTCATGCCCCGCATTGTCCCGCGCCGGCGCGATCTATCATCCGGCGCATGGCGATCACCCTCTACGGCATCCCCAACTGCGACACGGTGAAGAAGGCACGCGCCTGGCTGGGAGACCAGGGCGTGGAGTACACGTTCCACGACTTCAAGAAGCAGGGCGTGCCGCCGCAGCGGCTGGACGCATGGTTGCGCGCGGCCGGCTGGGAGAAGTTGCTGAACCGCCAGGGCACGACCTGGCGCAAACTGGACGAGGCCACCCAGTTGCGCTCCGGCAACGAGGCCGGCGCACGGGCGCTGATGCTGTCGCAGCCGAGCATCATCAAGCGTCCGGTCGTCGAGTGGCCGGACGGCCAGACGACGGTCGGATTCGACAGCGCCGCCTGGCAGGCGCGAACAAATGCCTGAGCCAGGACCGTTTACAACGGCTTTACCGTAAAGGCTGGCAAGGTCATCCGCGGGTGCATAAGATTTCAGCACCCGTAGTTCAAAGAGTCCCTGCCATGAAACAGACCCTCCTTTTCGCCGCGCTGGGCCTGGCTGCCGTCGGCGCCGCCGCGCAGGAATTCGGCAACGTCCTCTCCAGCACCCCCGTGATCCAGCAGGTCGCGGTGCCCCGCACCATCTGCCAGCCCGTCGGCCCCTCGCAAGTCACCACCACGGGCGGCGGCGCCGTGGTGGGCGGCCTCACCGGCGCCGGCATCGGCAGCATGATCGGCCAGGGCAGCGGCAACACCGCCGCCATCGCGGTGGGCACCATCATGGGCGCGATCGTCGGCAACAACGTCGAGGCGCAGAACCAGCGCTACGCCCAGACGTATCCGCAGTGCGTCACCGAACACGTGAGCGAGAACCGCACGGTCGGCTACGACGTGGTCTACGAATACCGGGGCCAGCAGTACAGCGCCCGCATGCCCTACGACCCGGGCCGCAGCGTGCAGCTGCAGCAGACGCTCGCGCAGGCGCAGCCCGCCCAGCCCCTGGGCAACGGCGGCGGCGTGGTGGTCGCGCCCCCGGTGCAGCACTCCGCGCAGGTCGCGGCTCCCGCGCAGCAGGTGACGGTGCCGACGCCGGTCGCGACGGCGCAGACCCCCGTCGTCGTGCAAAGCCCGCAGGTCGTCTACACCCAGCCGTACCCCCCGGGCTACCCGGTCGCCTACCCTGCGGCCTACCCGGCGTATCCCGCCTACCCGTATCCCTACTACCGCCCTTACCCGGTGTTCCCGGTCGGCCTGTCCTTGGGTTTCGTGTTCGGCGGGCATGGGCACGGCCATCGCCATTGAGGGCTGCGGCCTCTGCCACGCAAGGGCGCCGCGGGCGCCCTTTTTCATGCCCGCGGGAAGGTCGGGCGGCCTCGCCTAAAATTGCGGGTTTCCCCGGAAGCTTCCCCATGACCACCGAGAAATTGGACGCCGTGTCCGTCGCCACCAAGGCCAACGTGTACTTCGAGGGCAAGTGCGTGAGCCACGGCATCACGCTGGCGGACGGCACGAAGAAATCGGTCGGCGTGGTGCTGCCGGCCACCCTGACCTTCAACACCGGCGCGCCGGAGATCATGGAGTGCGTCGCCGGCTCCTGCGAGTACAAGCTCGCGGGCAGCAGCGAGTGGAAGAAATCCTCGGCCGGCGAGAAGTTCTCCGTGCCGGGCAACTCCAGCTTCGAGATCCGCGTGACCGAGGCCTACCACTACGTCTGCCACTTCGGCTGAGCGGAACCGCCATGAGCACGATCCTCGAGAACCTGCCGCTCGCCCAGAAGGTCGGCATCGCCTTTTCCGGCGGCCTGGACACCAGCGCCGCCCTGCACTGGATGCGCAAGAAGGGGGCCATCCCCTACGCCTACACCGCCAACCTGGGCCAGCCGGACGAACCCGACTACGACGCGATCCCGCGCAAGGCGATGGAGTACGGCGCCGAGAAGGCGCGGCTGGTGGACTGCCGCAAGCAGCTCGCGCACGAGGGCATCGCCGCCCTGCAGTGCGGCGCCTTCCACATCTCCACCGGCGGCCTGACCTACTTCAACACGACGCCGCTGGGCCGCGCCGTGACCGGCACGATGCTGGTGGCCGCGATGAAGGAGGACGATGTCCACATCTGGGGCGACGGCAGTACCTTCAAGGGCAACGACATCGAGCGCTTCTACCGCTACGGGCTGCTGACCAACCCGTCGCTGCGCATCTACAAGCCCTGGCTGGACCAGGCCTTCATCGACGAACTGGGCGGGCGCGCGGAGATGTCCGCGTTCATGACGGCCGCCGGCTTCGGCTACAAGATGTCGGCGGAGAAGGCGTATTCGACCGACTCCAACATGCTGGGCGCCACGCACGAGGCCAAGGACCTGGAGCAGCTCAATTCGGGCATCAAGATCGTCAACCCCATCATGGGCGTCGCCTTCTGGAAGGACGAGGTCGCCGTGAAGGCCGAGGAAGTGCGCGTGCGCTTCGAGGAAGGCCAGCCGGTCGCCCTGAACGGCAAGAGCTTCGACGACCCGGTGGAGCTGTTCCTCGAAGCGAACCGCATCGGCGGCCGCCACGGCCTGGGCATGAGCGACCAGATCGAGAACCGCATCATCGAGGCCAAGAGCCGCGGCATCTACGAGGCCCCGGGCCTGGCGCTGCTGTTCATCGCCTACGAGCGCCTCGTGACCGGCATCCACAACGAGGACACCATCGAGCAGTACCGCGACAACGGCCGCCGCCTCGGCCGGCTGCTGTACCAGGGGCGCTGGTTCGATCCGCAGGCCATCATGCTGCGCGAGACGGCGCAGCGCTGGGTGGCGCGCGCGGTGACGGGCGAAGTCGCGCTGGAGCTGCGCCGCGGCAACGACTACTCGATCCTGAACACCGAGTCGCCCAACCTCACCTACGCGCCGGAACGCCTGTCCATGGAGAAGGTGGAGAACGCGCCGTTCACGCCCAAGGACCGCATCGGCCAGCTGACCATGCGCAACCTGGACATCACGGACACCCGTGCGAAGCTGGGCATCTACGCGCGCACCGGGCTGCTCACCACGAGCGGCGACGCGCCCCTGCCTTCGCTCGAATAGGCGATCGCGGCACGTGCGAAGGGGCGACCGGGGGTCGCCCTTTTTTTTGTTGGGCGCCCCCTGGATTTCCCGCGCTCGCCGCCGCGCGTCCGCCGCTTATCCTCGCCGGCGGCACACCAACAACCGGAGACAACATGCGCCGCCTTCCCTCGCGCGTCCTGCGCCTGCTCGCCACCCTGCTCGTCGCGGTCGCCGCAACGGCGTGCGCCCAGACGCCGGTGCGACCCAGGCTCACCGACGCGGGCATCACCGATCCGTCGTCCGCCCTGTGGATCGGCAACAGCTTCTTCTATTACAACAACAGCATGCACGGGCACGTGGGGCAGTTCGTCGCCGCCGGCATGCCCGGCTTTCGCCATCGCGCGACCTCGGTGACCATCAGCGGCTCCGGCTTCGACTGGCACGACGCCGAGTCCTACTTCCGGCCGAATGCGCTGGGCGCCTATTCCTTCGACGCGAACAACAACGTCACCTTCAACAAGCTGGACCGCCTGTTCGACGTGGCGATCGTGATGGACTGCAGCCAGTGCCCGATCCACCCGCAGCTCGCGCCGGTGTTCGTCAAGTACGCGAAGATCAATGCGGACACCTTCCGCAGGCATGGCGCCAAGCCCGTGTACTTTATGTCCTGGGCCTACCAGGACAAGCCCGAGATGACGGCGCAACTAGCCGAGGCCTACACGCGCGAGGCCAACAACAACGACGCTTTCGTGATCCCCGCCGGCCTGGCCTTCGCCCGCTCGATCGCGCAGCGTCCGGACGTGAACCTCTACGTCGCCGACAAGCGCCATCCCAGCCTGGCCGGCACCTACCTCGCGGCGGCGACGAGCTACGCGGCACTGTTCAAGCGCTCCCCCGTGGGATCGTCGTACACGGCAGGTCTCGACCCGTCGGTGGCGCGGCACCTGCAGACGGTGGCGTGGGAGACGGTGCAGGACTTCTATCGGCGCTGAGCGTGGCGGCGTCCTATACGTTCCTGAAGCCGGCGAAGCTGCCGCTGCGCCCGGACGCGTTGGACCGGGCCGCCGTGCTGCCGCTTCCCACGGCGGAATCCGCGGCGGCGCTGGACGAAGCCGTGCCGGGCTTGCGCTGGACCTCGCAGACCCAGGCCGCAGCCGATGTCGAGGCGGGGTGGGTGGAATTCCGGCTGCACGACGACCCGTCCACGGGGGCCTTCCTCGCCCTGCGCTGCTCGCTGCGCAGCGACTACACGGCCTTCGTGCAGGGCCTGTGCGACCGCTTCGGGTGGGTGGCGTTCGACGAGGAACCGCGGCTGTTCCAGCCTCGGCAGCCGCCGCAGGCGTTGTAACGCCGCCGGCAGAAAGACGGCACGGTCGACATTGGCGCGCCGGCGCCGCCGGGATTACCATGGGCCATTCGCACCTCGGACAGCCGCCGGCGCGGCGAAAGGAGTTCCGCATGGCACGCGTCAAGCACTGGCAGGATCCCGTCAATGCCCTGGTCGGCGTCTGGCTGGTCCTCTCTCCCTGGATCCTCGGCTTCCATGCGGTGACGATCGCCACGGCGACCACCACGGCCGTGGGCGCCCTGCTCTTGGCCACCAGCCTCGGCGCGATGCAGTTCTCCCAGGCCTGGGAGGAGTGGCTCGACATCGTGCTGGGGGTGGCGCTGATGCTGCTGCCGGTCGTCTTCGGATTCGACGGCGTGCGGACGGCGCTGCAGAACGCGCTGGCCTGCGGCGCCATCGTCACTTTCCTGGCCTTGTGGGTGCTTGCCAGCGACGACGTGCTGGCCGGGTGGTGGGAAAGGAACGTCGGTTAGCAGCCTGCCAGCGCGGGCGCCCAGCCGCCGCGCCTCAGACGACCACCGGTTCCGGCTCCAGCCGGATCCCGAAGCGCTCGTAGACGCTGGTCTGGATCGCCCGGGCCAGGGTGACCACCTCGCCTCCTGTGGCGCCGCCGCGGTTGACGAGCACCAGGGCCTGCTTCTCGTAGACGCCGGCCTGGCCGACCGACTTGCCCTTCCAGCCGCAGGCGTCGATCAGCCAGCCCGCCGCCAGCTTGATGCTGCCATCGGGCATGGGGTAGTGCACGATGCCGGGGTCGCGGGCGATGATGTCCTGGCACTGCTCCGGCGTGACGGTCGGGTTCTTGAAGAAGCTGCCGGCGTTGCCGATCACGCGCGGGTCGGGCAGCTTGGCGCTGCGCACGGCGCAGACCCAGTCGTAGATCTGGCGCGCGTCCGGATGCGTGATCCCGGTCTCGGTCACCTTGCGCTGCAGGTCCAGGTACCCCAGCACGGGCTTCCAGGGCTTGGGCAGGCGGAAACGCACGCGCAGGATGAGGGCGCGGCCGGCCAGGCCGAAGTCGCTGTCGCGCGCCGGTGAATGCTTGAACACCGAGTCCCGGTAGCCGAAGGCGCACTGCGTCGCATCCAGGGTGAACTCCCGTCCCGTCATCAGGTCGATGGCGTCCAGCGACTCGAAACGGTCCTGCAGCTCGATGCCGTAGGCGCCTATGTTCTGCACCGGCGAGGCCCCCACCGTGCCCGGGATCAGCGCCAGGTTTTCCAGGCCGCCGAAGCCCTGCTCGATGGTCCAGGTCACGGCCTCGTGCCAGTTCTCGCCGGCCCCGAATTCGATCAGCGTGCCCTTGGGGCCGTCCTCCAGCACGGTGCGCCCGGGCACCTCCACCTTCAGCACCACGGCCTTGACGTCGCCGGTCAGCACGATGTTGCTGCCGCCGCCCAGCACGAACCTGGGCTCGGTGGACAGCGCCGGGTGGGCCAGCACGGCGTGGACGTCCGCGGCGCCCTTCACCCGCACCAGGGTCCGCGCGCGCGCGACGATGCCGAAGGTGTTGTACGGCTGCAGCGGCGCGTTGGTCTCGACGATCATGGGAGAATTGTGGACCAAGCCGCCCCCCGGCTGTGCAGGAGGACATCCCATATGCCGTCGTTCGATACCGTGTGCGATCCCAACATGGTGGAAGTGAAGAACGCCGTGGAAAACACCGCCAAGGAGATCGGAACCCGGTTCGACTTCAAGGGCACGGCGGCCGCCATCGAGGTCAAGGACAAGGAGATCATCCTGACCGGCGATGCCGACTTCCAGCTGCAGCAGGTGATGGACATCCTGGTCGGCAAGCTGGCCAAGCGCAACGTGGATGTGCGGTTTTTGGACAAGGGCGAGGTCCAGAAGGCGGGCGGGGACAAGGTCAAGCAGGTCATCAAGGTGCGCAGCGGCATCGAGTCGGAACACGCCAAGAAGCTGCAAAAGCTCATCAAGGACAGCAAGCTGAAGGTCCAGGCTTCGATCCAGGGCGATTCGGTGCGCGTCACCGGCGCCAAGAAGGACGACCTGCAGGCGACGATGGCCCTTGTGCGCAAGGAGATGGCAGAGCTACCCTTGACCTTCACGAATTTCCGGGACTGAAGGGAGAGCCATGAACAAGTGCTTGCTCGCCGCCGCGCTGGCGCTCGCGGCCGGGGCCGCTGCCGCGCAATCCGTCACGCTGCAAGGCATGCTGGGCGCCAAGGCCCTGCTGGTGGTCGACGGTGGTGCGCCCAAGGCGGTCGCCGCCGGCGAGACCTGGCAGGGGGTGAAGGTGCTCTCCACGGCCGGCGACCAGGCCGTGCTGGACGTGGGCGGGCAGCGCCAGACGATGCGCGTGGGCGATGCGCCCCTGGCGGTCGGCGCCACGGCCGCGCCCAAGGGCAACAAGATCGTGCTGTCGGCCGGCAGCGGCGGGCACTTCACCACCCAGGGCGCGATCAACGGCCGCGCGGCGCAGTTCATGGTCGACACCGGCGCCACCGCCGTGGCGATGGGCGTGGCGGATGCCGAGCGCCTGGGCATCGACTACCGCAAGGGCCAGCTGGGGCGCGGCAACACCGCCAACGGCCAGGTCAACGTCTACAGCGTGAAGCTGACCTCGGTGCGCGTGGGCGACGTCGAGGTGTACGACGTCGATGCCGCGGTGCTGCCGGACATCAACGGCCACATCCTCCTGGGCAACAGCTTCCTCAGCCGCTTCCAGATGACGCGCCTCAACGACCAGCTGGTGCTGGAGAGACGTTACTAGTTGCGCGACTCCGAGTACCCCGGGCCGCGCGAGGCGCGGCCGCGAGAAAGTGCGCTGGAGCCCTTGCGCGCCCCCGTGTTCCGCATGCTGTGGTTCACCTGGATGGCGGCCAACACCTCCATGTGGATGAACGACGTGGCCTCGGCCTGGCTGATGACCACGCTCGGCCCCTCGCCCCTGTGGGTCGCGCTGGTGCAGAGCGCCTCCACCTTGCCCGTGTTCCTCCTCGGCCTGCCCAGCGGCGCGCTCGCGGACACCGTGGACCGCCGGCGCTACTTCATGGCCACGCAGTTCTGGGTGGCGGCGATCGCCACGCTGCTGTGCATCGTCATCCTGCTGGACCGGCTCACGGCGCCGCTGCTGCTGGCCCTGACCTTCGCCAACGGCATCGGCCTGGCCATGCGCTGGCCGGTGTTCGCGGCGATCATTCCCGAGATCGTGCCGCGGCCGCAGCTCGCCCAGGCCCTGGCGCTCAATGGCGTGGCGATGAACGCCTCGCGCATCATCGGCCCGCTGGTGGCCGGCGCGGTGATCGCGAGCCTGGGCAGCGCCTACGTGTTCGTGCTCAATGCGACGCTGTCCATCCTGGCGGGGATCACGATCATGCGCTGGCGGCGCGTGCACCAGGAAAGCCCGCTGGGCCGCGAGCCGCTGGCCAGCGCCATGCGCGTGGGCGTGCAGTACGTGCGCCAGTCCAGCCGGATGCGCTCGGTCCTGCTGCGCATCGCGCTGTTCTTCCTGCACTCCACCGCCCTGCTCGCACTGCTGCCGCTGGTGGCCCGCGCCTTGCCGGGCGGCACGGCGGGGACCTTCACCGTGCTGCTGGCCTCGATGGGAGCCGGCGCGATCGTCGCCGCCCTGACGATGCCGCAGATCCGCCGCTGGCTGCCCCTGCAGCCGCGCGTGCTGGTGGGCACCGCGCTGCAGGCGCTGGCTGCGGTGGCCGTCGTGTTTTCGCCCAACATCTGGCTGGCGGTGCCGGGCATGGTGATTGCCGGCGCGGCGTGGATCACGGTGGCCAACTCGCTGACCGTCGCCGCGCAGATGGCCTTGCCGGACTGGGTGCGGGCACGCGGCATGTCGATCTACCAGATGGCGCTCATGGGCTCCACGGCCGCGGGTGCCGCCTTGTGGGGCCAGGTCGCGACCTGGACCAGCATCCAGGCGGCGCTGGCCATCGCCGCCGCCACCGGCATCGCCACCATGGCGATCGCGCAGCGCATGGTGGTGGACCGCGGCACCGAGGAAGACCACACGCCCTCGCGCGTGCTCAAGGTGCCCGAGATGGCCGAGCCGCCGCGGGCCGGCCGCATCCAGTTGCGCGTCGAATACCAGATCGACCCGGCCCGTGCGCCCGAATTCCTGGCCCTGATGGAGGAGAGCCGCCGCAGCCGCATGCGCCAGGGCGCGCTCGACTGGCAGCTGCTGCACGACCTGTACGAGCCGGGCCGCTACGTGGAGCAGATCGTCGACGCCTCGTGGACGGAGCACCTGCGCCGCTTCGACCGCATCAGCGCCGACGACGTGGCGCTGCGCGACCGGCGGCTGGCGTTCCACATCGGCGCCGAGCCGCCGCGCGTGTCGCGCTTCCTCATCGAACAGGAATAGGCGAGGTCATTGCGGGCTCGCCCCGCAATCCAGCGCTGCGTGCGTGCCGGGTCGACCCCGGCACGGCAGCTCAGGCCTTCTTCGCCCCCAGCCGTGATTCCTTGCCTGCCATGAGGCGCTCGATGTTCGCCCGGTGGCGCCAGGCGAGCAGCAGGGCCATCACGAACAGCGCCACCGCGACCGGACGTTCCGCATACCAGGCCAGCCGGTCGCCGAACAGGTAGTACACCGGCGCGAACGCCGCCGCCACCAGCGATGCGAGCGAGGAGTAGCGGAAGAAGAAGGCGATGATGATCCAGGTGAGCGCGGTCGCCAGTCCCAGCAGCCAGTGGATGCCGAACACCACGCCGATGAAGGTCGCCACGCCCTTGCCGCCCTGGAAGCGGAAGAACACCGGATAGAGGTGGCCCACGAAAGCGGCGACCGCGACGAGCGCCAGCGTGTCTGCATGCAAGCCGTAGCGCGCGCCAAAGACCCGCACCAGCACCACGGGCACGAAGCCCTTCATGGCATCGAGCAGCAGCGTGACGATCGCCGCGGCCTTGCTGCCCGAGCGCAGTACGTTGGTGGCGCCGGGGTTCCTGCTGCCGAAGGTGCGCGGGTCCGACAAGCCCATCGCCTTGCTCACGAGCACCGCGAACGCGAGCGACCCGAGCAGATAAGCCGCCACCACCGCGGCCGGCGAAATCCACGCATCCATGCCGCCTCCTCCTCTTTTACGGGCTGCATTGTGCCAGCGGGTATTGCAGCGACGGCCGGGCAGCGTGTCCAACTCAGCCTCAATGTATCTGTGCTTCTTGCACATTTTTTCTTGACTGGGCGATTTGCACATTTCACAGTCGCTCCCATGGACCTGCGCGTTGCTCCCGACACTCCCGGCCTCGCAGGCGAGCCGCCGGCCAACGGCGCGCCGCCGCTGGTGCAGCGGGCGCTGCTCGACGCCTGCCGCGCGCTGCTGCGGCAGGTCGCGCGCCTGGCCGTCGGCCGCGGCGTGCCGTTCGCGGACGTGGCCGAAGTGCTCAAGCACGGCTTCGTCGAGGCGGCGCGCGCGGCGCACCCCGGGGTCGCGCCGCACCGCGCCGTGAGCCGCATCAGCGCCGCGACCGGCATCAACCGCCGCGAAGTCACCCGCCTTCTGCAGCCCCCCAAGGGCGATCCGGGGTCCGCCCGGCCGGCGCCGGCCACGCAGGTGTTCACGCGCTGGCTGACCGATCGGGCGCTGCAGGGCGAGGACAAGCTGCCGCTGGCGCTGCCGGTGCAAGGGCCCGCTCCCAGCTTCGACAGCCTGGCCAACTCGGTGACGCGCGACGTGCATCCCCGCACGCTGCTGGAAGAGCTCTCGCGCCTGGGGCTGGCCCGCCTGGACGAAGCCGGCACGCACGTGCACCTGCTGCGCAGCGCCTTCGTGCCGCGCGAGGATCGCGACCGCATGCTGGCCTTCCTCGGAGCCAACGTCGGCGACCACCTGGCCGCGGCGGTGGACAACGTGCTGGCCGACGGCAGCCGCCACTTCGAGCAGGCGCTGTTCGCGGATGAATTGTCGGAGGCCTCGCTGGGAGAGGCACGGGCGCTCGTCACCGCAGAGTGGCAGCGCCTCCTTCACACCCTGGCGCCGACGCTGCAGGCGCTGATCGACGCCGACAAGGCCGCCGGCCGCGTCGCGGCGCAGCGCATGCGCATCGGCCTCTTCGCCTATACGGATGCGATGGCGTCCCCACCGGACGCCCCGCAGCCGCCCACCCGCCGCTTCAAGGAGAACCACCGTGAGTGAATACTATCGCCTGTCCGAAGCGCAGCCCATCCCGCGGCGCAGTGTCCTGGTCGCCCTGCTCGCTGGTGCCGGTATCGTGGTGCTGCCCTCCTGCGGGGGCGGCGGCGGGGGTGGCGGCATCGCCGGCGTCGACACCGGCGGCACGGGTTCGTTCACGGCCGGCCGCATCACCGGCTTCGGCTCGGTGATCGTCAACGGCGTGCGCTTCGAGGACAACGCCGCCCGCGTCGCGGACGACGACGACGAGGCCAAGGTGCTCTCCCCGCAGGACCTGCGCCTGGGCATGGTCGTGCGCATCCAGGCAGGGCCGCGCCGGGCTGGCAGCGGCGACGACCTCCCCAGTGCCACGGCCACCGCGATCAGCGTGGAAAGCCAGCTGAAGGGACCGGTCGAGTCCAAGACCGCGCCGGACACGCTGGTGGTGTTCGGCCAGACCGTGAAGGTCGATGCGGCCACCGTGTTCGACGGCACCAGCTTCGCGACGATCGCCGTGGGCGACATCCTGGAGGTTTCGGGCTTTGCCGACGCAAGCGGCGCCATCACCGCCACGCGCATCGAGCGCGAAGGCGCGGCCGGCGAATTCAAGGTCCGCGGCGTGATCGCCGGCCTCGACACCGTGGCCAAGACCTTCCGCATCGGCACCGCGACGTTCAACTATGCGGGGGCCACGCGGCTGCCGACCACGCCGCTGGCCAACGGGCAGTTCGTGCGCGTGCGCACGCAGACGGTGAAGAACGCCGGCGGCGAGTGGCCCGTCAACCGCATCGACCTGCGCCAGGCGCCGCAGGTGGAGGACCGCAACGAGGCCGAGGTCGAAGGCATCCTGGTGCAGAACGGCAGCGTGCTCACGGTCAACGGCATCGTCATCGACGTTTCGCAATTGCCGGCCGGCGCGGTTCCGGCCGCCGGCCAGCGCGTGGAAGTCGAAGGCCAGTTCGTCAACGGCGTGCTGGTGGCGCGCAAGTTCGAGCTGGAAAACGAGAACGAGGACCGCAAGGTCGACGTGCGCGGCACGGTCTCGGCCCTGGACACCTCGGCGCACACCTTCGTCGTGCGCGGCGTGACCTTCCACTACACGCCGGGCACGACCGCCGAGAAGGACGGCACCATCGCCGCCAACCTGGCCAACGGCGCCAACGTGCGCGTGCGCGCCACGCTGCCCAGCACGGGCACGGGCAACCCCGAGGCGACGGAGATCGACTTCAACGCCTGAGGCTCACGCCTCTTCGAGCGCGCAGCGCACCGGCTTCGCCTCCAGCAGGTCGACGCAGACCTGCGGGGCGATGCCCACCAGGTAGCCGCGCCGGCCGCCATTGAGCACGATGCGCGGCAGCGCGAGGACGCTCTCCTCGATGTAGACGGGCATCTTCTTGCGCGTGCCGAAGGGCGAGGTGCCGCCCACGAGGTAGCCGCTGTGGCGGTTGGCCACTTCCGGCTGGCAGGGCTCCACCGACTTCGCGCCGATCTGCCGCGCGAGGTTCTTGGTGGAGACCTTGCGGTTGCCGTGCATCAGCACCAGCAGCGGCCGCGCCTTCTCGTCTTCCATTACCAGCGTCTTGACCACCGTGAACGGGTCGAGGCCCAGCACCTGCGCGCTGTGCTGCGCGCCGCCGTGCTCCACGTACTCGTAAGGGTGTTCGCTGAAGGCGACGCCGTTGGCCCGCAGGAAGGCGGTGGCCGGCGTTTCGCTGACGTGCTCCTTCTTCGCCATGCCTCAGGCCGCCGGGTCGCGGATCTCCCAGCGGATCTGGTCGGCCTCGGCGAGCAGCTCGGGCGACAGCTGCGTGCCCCAGGCGTCCAGGTCTTCCTCCAGCTGCGCCAGCGAGGTCACGCCGATGATGGTGCTGGCCACGCGCCAGTTGCCGTAGCACCAGGCGAGCGCGAAGCGCGTGGGCGTGAGCCCGTGCTTGCGCGCCAGCGCGTTGTAGCGCCGCGCGGCTGCCAGCGCGTCGGGGCGCGCCCAGCGCTGGTTGCGCATGCGCTCGAACTTGGACAGGCGTCCTTCGCGCACCTCGGGCGCATCGAGGCCGCCTGCGTCGTACTTGCCGGTGAGCGCGCCGAAGGCCAGCGGCGAATACGCCAGCAGCGACACGCCCAGGCGGTGCATGGTCTCGTCCAGGCCGTTGTCCAGGAAGCGGCTGGTGAGCGCGTACGGGTTCTGCACCGTCGCCACGCGCGGCAGATCGTACTGCTCCGCCAGCCGCACGAACTCGTGCACCCCGTAGGGCGTCTCGTTGGACAGGCCGATGGCGCGCACCTTTCCGGCGCGCACCAGTTTCTGGAAGGCCTGCAGCTGTTCGTGGATCGAGGTGCTGCTGGTCTCCTTCTCCGGCCGGTAGTAGATGTCGCCGAAGCTGGGGACGTGGCGCTCGGGCCAGTGGATCTGGTACAGGTCGATGACGTCGGTCTGCAGGCGCTTGAGCGAGCCTTCGCAGGACGCGACGATGTCCGCGCCCGTGAGCCCCTGGCCCGCGCGCACCCAGGGCATGCCGCGCGACGGCCCGGCCACCTTGGTCGCGAGCACCAGCTTCTGCCGCAGGCCGGGACGCGCAGCGAACCAGCGGCCGATGATGGTCTCGGTGGCTCCGAAGGTTTCGGCACGCGGGGGCACGGAGTACATCTCCGCGGTGTCCAGGAAGTTGATGCCGCGCTCCACGGCGCGATCGAGGATGGCGTGCGCGTGCGCTTCGTCCACCTGCTCGCCGAAGGTCATGGTGCCCAGGCAGATGGGGGTGACGCGCAGGTCGCTCTGGCCGAGCTGGATGGTTTGCATGGAGTTACAGCGTTGACGATGTGAGGGGTCGGTCGAGCATATTAGCGGGATGCCGGAAGGTCCTTCGATCGTCATCCTCAAAGAACAGGTCACTCCCTTCCTCGGGCACACCATCCGGCGGGTCTCCGGCAACACGACGATCGAGAAGGAACGGCTGCAGGACCAGAAGGTGGAGGCCTTCCGCAGCTGGGGCAAGCACTTCCTGGTCGAACTGCCCGACTTCAGCCTGAAGGTGCACTTCATGCTGTTCGGCAGCTACCGCATCAACGAGGCCAAGAGCTGGGCGGTGCCGCGGCTGTCGCTCGGGTTCGACGTGGGCGAGATCAACCTGTACGCCTGCTCGGTGCGCTTCATCGAGGAGCCGCTGGACCTGGTCTACGACTGGTGGGCCGACGTCATGTCGGAGCACTGGGACGAGAAGCTCGCGCTCAAGCGCCTGAAGTCCGCGCCGGCCATGCTGGTGTGCGACGCGCTGCTGGACCAGGACCTGTTCGCCGGCGTGGGCAACATCATCAAGAACGAGGTGCTGTTCCGCATCCGGGTGCACCCGCTGTCGACCGTGGGCGCGCTGCCGGCCGCCAAGCTGCGCGAGCTCGTGCGCGAGGCGCGCCAGTACAGCTTCGATTTCTACGAGTGGAAGAAGCAGTTCGTGCTCAAGAAGCACTGGCTGGCGCACACGAAGCGGACCTGCCCGCGCTGCCTGATTCCCTTGCAGAAGGCGCACCTGGGACGCAGCAACCGGCGCAGCTTCTGGTGCGATAACTGCCAGGTGCTGTACGAGTGATGGGGACTGGCGGCAACGAGGGTCGCGGACTTTCCTGACCGGGCCGAGCGCCCTTACGGCGTGCCGGGTGATCCCTCCGCGGTCGGGGCGCCGCTCGCCGTGCCGGGCTCCAGGGAAGGAGGCCGTGCTTCGTACCTCGGCTCCGGCAATGGCGCCGGCCGCGGACGCCGCGGGGCGGGAGGCGGCGAATCGAGGGCCACCCTGCCGGTATCGGCGACGCTGCCCTGGGGCGCAGGTGCCGGCCGCGGCCGGCTCGGTGCCGCCGTGGAAGCGCTGGCGAGGTCCTGGCGCCGCTGCGCGTACCAGCGCCGCAGGCACTCCGCGTCGCGGCAGGTGTCCTCGCGGTGCTGCCATTGCGCATCGCTGTCGCGCTGGAATGCGCGCGGGTCCGCGGCCGCCTGCTTGGCGCGCTGGTGCATCGCACCCAGCTCGCGGTCCATGCGCGCCAGCTCCTCGTCGCCACAGATCAATTTCTCTGTCGTCGAGCGCGCCTTGGCGCAGTCGAAGGACGGCGCTGTGCGGCGCGCGACGGTGACCGGCGGGGTCGCTGGCGCGGCCGGCGACGCGGGACGTTCGATCGCCTCCGGTGCCTTGACGATGTGCGGCGCCGGTGCCGGTTTCGGCGCTTGGGGAGCCGCCGCGACTGCCGGCGGCCGGGCGCTTGCGGGCGGCTCGACGGCCGCCGGAACCTGCGGCCGCGAGTCTGCCTGGACCTGGGCAGGACGTACCGGTCGGGCGGGCGGTGCAGATGCGACGGCAGGTGCAGCCTGCGGTGCAGGCGCCGTAGCAGCCGGTGCGGGCGTGGCAGGGGCCGGCGCGGCCGCCACCGGAGCCGGCGCCGGGACCGGCGCGGCTGCCACGGGGGCCGGCGCGGGTGCGGCCACCACCGGCGCGGGAGCCGGCGGCGGCGCCTTGGCAATGACGGTCGGGGCCGTGCCGCCGGTCGCCTGCTGTACCGTCACCAGGCCGGCGCGCGCAAAGCGCGTCTTCTCGTGCTCCTCGCCGTAGCGCGCCCGGTAGCCTTCCAGGCTCGCGCTGTACAGGCGCTCGGCGCGCTGGAACAGCTCCTTGCCCTTGCCGGCCCCACCCAGTGCGCCGACGGTCGCGTAATGCCGCCCGAGCTGGTACATGGAGTCGGCCAGCGGGACGGGATCACCGTCCCGCAGCATCGCGGCGTTGCGGCAGGCGTTGAGGAAATCGATCTCGGCATCGTGCTGGCGGCCAGCAGCGGCCGCTTCCTTGCCGGCGAGGATCAGCGACGCTACCTCGCTGGCACTGGCCGCGCCGGGCTTGGCCTGCAGCGTCTCGCGGCCGTCGCCATCCCCGGCTTTGGGCAGCATGGGCGACATCTCGCAGTTGCCGGACACGGCGGCCACGAAGGCCGTGCTCGTCGGCGCGGGTGCGGCGCCCATCTTGCGTGTCGTCGGTGAACTCGCATACGGTCCGTCACCGCCGCGCAGGCTCATCATGCCGACCGCTCCGGCCGCAACGCCGACCAGCAGCGCAACACCGACCATCACGCTTGTGCGGGAGTGCTTGACCATGGCCGCCACGGTACCGGCGCGCCCGGGCCGGGCAGGCGGGACAGTCAGGACAGCGGGAGCCGGACCGTTCCTACGACGGCACCCTGGAGCGCGCGCGCTCCTCCTCCTGCAGTCGCAGCACGCGGCGCTGGACCTTGCCCGTGGTCGTCATCGGCAGTGCCTCGATGAACTCGATTTCCTTCGGGTACTCGTAGGGCGCCAGCTTGCCCTTGACGTGCAGCTGCAGCTCGCTCACAAGTTCCGCATCGAAGACGGCCTGGCCGTGCGCGGCGCCGGCACGCGAGGCCAGCACGTCGGGGGCGAGCACGACGTAGGCTTTCACCAGCGCACCGCGCTCCGCATCGGGCTTGGGCACGACGGCCGCATTGACCACGGCCGGGTGCTTCACCAGGCAGTTCTCGATCTCGCTCGGGCCGATGCGGTAACCCGCCGCCTTGAAGACGTCGTCGGCGCGGCCCTGGTACCAGAGGTAGCCGTCCTCGTCGCGCGTGGCGAGGTCGCCGGTGCGGCACCAGTCGCCGGTGAACTTGCGCCGCGTCGCCTCCGGATTCTTCCAGTAGCCCAGGAAGAAGATCGGGTCGGGGTCACCGTGCACGTCATGGCGGTTCACCGCGACGTCGCCCGGCACGCCGGGCGGCACCTCCCTGCCCTCGTCGTCGATCACCGCCACGCGGTGGCCGGGGTAAGGACGTCCCATGCTGCCGGCACGCGCGGGCCAGCCGGTGCCTGCCGCCGTCGCGCCGTTCATGCTGCAGTTGCCCACGACGTAGTTGATCTCGGTCTGGCCGAACATCTCGTTGACGGTGACGCCCAGCTGCTCGCTGCAGTACTGGAACACCGCGTCCCCGACGGCCTCGCCGGCGCTCATGATGGCCTGCAGACGCAGCGTGAAGCGTGCGCGCGGGCGCGGATGCGCCTTCATCATCGCCTTGAGCGCGGTGGGGAACAGGAAGGTGTGCGTGACGCCGTGCTCCTGCAGCAGCGCGAAGGCCGTGTCCGGATGGAAGCGCGCGTTGCAGGCCACGATGGGACGGCCGAAGTACAGCGAAGGCAGCAAGGCATCCATGAGCCCGCCCGTCCACGCCCAGTCGGCCGGCGACCAGAACACCGCGTCGCTCTGCGGCCCCCCTCCCTCCCCCTCCGGGGAAGGCTCAGCGCGCCGCGGCGGGAACCCGAACCAGTTCTGGCTGCACACGAACCCCGGCAGGTTGCCCACCAGCGCCCGGTGCGGGATCAACGCCCCTTTGGGCGGCCCGGTCGTGCCGCTCGTGTAGATCAGGACGGCGCCGTCGTCGGCCTGCGTGGCCGCCGGCGCGAATTCCGTCGGCAGCGCGGCGCGCTGCGCTTCCCAGGACGCATCCGCCCTGGCCGCCGCAGCGCCCACGCCGACCACGGTGCGCAGCAGCGGGCAGGAGGCGCGCACCTGCGCGATGTTCGCGATCGAGCTCTCGTCGCAGACCGCCACCACCGCCTCGCTGTCCTGCAGCCGGTACTCCAGCGCCTCGGGCCCGAACAGCATGGACAGCGGCATCGCCACGGCCCCGAGCTGCAGCACCGCCATGTACGCGATCGCGGTCTCGAAGCGCTGCGGCATGACGATGGCGACGCGGTCGCCGCGCCGCACGCCCAGCGCGACGAGCATGTTGCTCATGGCATTCGCCTCGCGTTGCAGCTGCGCGAAAGTCAGCGTCGCGGCAGGCGACGCACCGTGCGCGATGACGGCCACGCGTGTCGCGGCGTCCGCGCGCCGTGCCCAGCGGCCGCAGCAGGCCTGCGCGATGTTGAAGTCCGGCGGCACCTGCCAGCGGAAGCCGCGGTGCATGGCCGCCCAGTTGTCGCTGCCCTGACTGCCTGCCATCGTCCGCTCTTCTATCATCGGCCGAATGTACCAACCCAGGCGCGCGTCCCGCAGCGAGTTTGTCCCGATCCGCACCCTGCGCTACCACGTGCGGCTGTGGGGCGAGCCGCGCGCGGGCCAGCCGCCGCTGGTGATGGTGCACGGCTGGATGGACGTGGCGGCCTCCTGGCAGTTCGTGGTCGATGCCTTCGCGCAGGAGCGTCTCGTGATCGCGCCGGACTGGCGCGGCTACGGCCTCACCGAAGGCCCGGCCCCGGACAACTACTGGTTCCCGGACTACCTCGCCGACCTCGACTTCCTGCTGGATCACTATGCGGGCGAGGCGCCGGTGGACCTGGTGGGGCACAGCATGGGGGGCAACATCGCGATGCTCTATGCGGGCGCGCGCCCGGAGCGCATCCGGCGGCTGGTGAACCTCGAAGGCTTCGGCATGGCCGCCACGCGTCCGGCGCAGGCGCCGGGTCGCTACGCGAAGTGGATGGCCGACCTCAAGGCCTTCCACCGCGGCGAGATGGCGCTCAAATCCTACGAGGACGCGGACGGCGTGGCGCGCCGCCTCATGAAGACCAACCGCCGCCTCACGCAGGACAAGGCGGACTGGCTGGCTCGCCACTGGGCGCGCCAGGAGGCGGACGGCCGGTGGCACATCCTGGGCGACGGCGCCCACAAGATCGTCAACGCGAACCTGTACCGGGTCGACGAGGTGCTCGAGCTCTACAAGGCGATCAGCGCCTCCGTTCTCAACGTCGAGGCCAGCGACGACAGCTTGGCGCAGTGGTGGCAGGGCCGCTACACCCTCGCCGAGTACCACGAACGTTTGAAGGCGGTGTCCGACGTGCGCACGGCCCGGGTGGCCGACGCGGGCCACATGTTGCACCACGACCAGCCCGAGGCGGTGGCGTTGCTGATCGAGGACTTCCTCGCCACCTGATGCCGGCGCGCGCGGCATTCCTGCCTCGGCAGTCGTCTTTTTCGTGAAATTTTGTGGCGCCCGCGCCCGCTGAAACCAGTTGTACGTAAATGCACTTGCCGTAGGAGCGCTCCTACTCCATAGTCAGCCATCTTCGATAGGGGTGACTCATGTGGAAGTCGGGTGTGACGGCCCTTCTGGCGGCTGCAGTCCTCAGTCCGGTCCTTGCTCAATCGGATGAGTTCGACCAGGGGATGAACACGATGTGGGAAGTGCTCTGGCACCAGAGCGGCACGCCCACTCGCCTCGTGCGCTGGGAACAGGACATCAAGGTTCGCGTCTACGGCGTGAACCTGTCCACCCACAAGCTGCACACCTTGCAGGCCCTGAAGGACGTCGGCGCCGAAGCGGGCGTCCGCGTCATCGACGTCAGCGACCGGCCGGACGCCGCCCAGGTCGCCAACGTGAGCGTCGAGATCGTCCCCGACAGCATGCTGGAAGAGAACCAGCCCTGCGTCACCTTCCTGAACTTCCAGACCGAGACGCGGATCGACTCCGCGGCCATGCAGATGCGCAGCCGCGACGCCTACCGCTGCGCCTACCACGAGGCCATGCACGTCATGGGCGTGCGCGGCCATCCGGCCGGCAAGACGGTCCTGAGCTACTTCCCGGGCAAGGTCGACAGCCTCCTGCCGCTGGACCGCGTGATGCTGCGCGCCTGGTACTCCCCGCGCATGCGCGGCGGCATGACGCCTTTCGAGGTCCTGCCGGTGCTGGCCGACGAACTGGTGGCCTCCATGCCCGACAAGGAGCGCGCCGCCGCCTCCCGCGACCGCTTCTTCCGCAGCACGATCGACCAGATGCAGACCTTCGCCGACGGCGCGGGCGACGTCCCCATGATCGTCAAGCGCTCGGGCAAGTCCACGACCGAGGGCGTGCGCTTCGGCCGCATGGAAATGAGCTACTTCCTCGGCATCGCCTACCTTGAAGGCGCCACCGTGCCGCAGGACTCCACCCAGGCCGTGCGCTGGCTGCAGCGCGCCGCCACCCTGGGCAGCCGCACGGCGCAGGCCCGCCTGGGCGCCGCCACGGCGCGCTGATCCGGCCCGCCGCCGGCGGCGGCGGCGCCAGGACCTGATTCCTGGGTCGGCCCACGGCCGAGCGATTTCCCGGCACACTGGCCGGCTGCCTTCCCCCGGTCAGCCGCGCGATGCCCCCCAACAACCCGAACGATCCCGACACCTTCCGCCGCATTCTCCAGCGCAACCTGACGCTTCCGCTCGCCCTCGGCGTGGCGAGCGCGCTGGTGTTCCTCTCCCTCCTGGGGTACCTCGCAAGCGCGATCGCGCATGTGCAGCGCAGCGACGAGTTGCTGAGCCAGGCCTCGCTCGTGCAGAAGCTGGACCTCGACATGGAGTCGGCGGTACGCGGCTTCCTCCTCAACGGGGACGAACGCTTCCTGCGGCCGTACGAAGACGCGCTCGGACGCATGCCCGCGGCGAGCCGGCAGCTGCGGGAACTGTTGCATGGCAACCCCGCGCAGCTGCAGCGGCTGGACCGCATCGAGCTGCTGCAGGGGCGCTGGCGCGAGTACGCCACCGACCGCATCGGCACCAAACGCAAGGACCCGCTCGCCCCCATCAGCGCCAGCACGGGCCGCGAGCTGAAGGACGAAGTCCGCGAAGAGTTCGACGAGCTCTTTCGGGTGGAGCGCCGCGATCGCGCGGGGCGCATCGAGGAAACCAACCGCAACGCGCTGCTCACCGCCGTGGCCTTCGTGTTGTTCATGCTCGGCACGGGCGGCCTGATCGCATGGCGCGGGCGCCGGGACCTGCTCGGGCTCTCCGGGGCGTACGAAAGGGCGCTGGAGGAACAGCGACGCCAGGCCGGTGACCTGGCAGCTCACGCCTGGCTGCGGGAGGGCCAGTCGCGGCTGTCCGAGCTGCTCGGGCGCGAGCAGGACCTTGCTCCCATAGGCCACGCGGCGCTCGAGTTCCTGTCGCAGTACCTCGGCAGCGCCGTGGGCGCGCTCTACGTCCCGGAGCCACCCGGATTCGTGCGGGTGGCGACCTGGGGCTGGACCCCCGGAAGCGAGGACGTCGGCGCGCGCATGCCCGGGGACCGCAGCCTGGTTGCGGAAGCCGCATCGCAGCGCCGCCAGATCGCGCTCAGCGAGGTTCCGCCGGGTTATCTCAAGGTCAGCTCGGGGCTCGGCGAGACGACGGCCCAATCGGTGCTGCTCGCGCCGGTCGAACACGAAGGCCGGCTCGCCGGCGTGCTGGAGATCGGCCTGCTGCGGCCGCTCGCACCCCGGGACGGGGAACTGCTGTCGTACGCGAGCGGCATCCTCGGCGCCTCGCTGGAGGCCGCGCGCTACCGCAAGCGCCTGCAGGACGTGCTGGAAGAGACGCAGCAGCTCAACGAGGAACTGCAGGTGCAGCAGGAGGAGTTGCGCACCGCCAACGAGGAGCTCGAGGAGCAGTCCCGCGCGCTCAAGGAGTCGCAGGCGCACCTGGAAACCCAGCAGGCGGAGCTGGAACAGACCAACGTGCAGCTCGGCGAACAGACCGAGCGCCTAGAGCAGCAGCGCGACCAGCTGCGCGAGGCCCAGGTGCAGCTGGAGGAACGTGCCGGCGAGCTGCAGCGCGCCAGCCGCTACAAGTCCGAGTTCCTCGCCAACATGTCGCACGAGCTGCGCACTCCCTTGAACAGCTCGCTGATCCTGGCCAAGCTGCTCGCCGACAACGCCGAAGGCAACCTGAGCGAGGAGCAGGTCAAGTTCGCCGAGTCGATCTACACCGCCGGCAACGACCTGCTCAACCTGATCAACGACATCCTGGACATCGCCAAGGTCGAGGCAGGCAAGCTGGAGGTGCGGCCGGAGGTCACCTCGGTGGCTTCCCTCATGGAAGGCCTGCGCTCCATGTTCCAGCCCCTGGCCACGCGCAAGGGACTGCAGCTGGAAGTGATGGCGGAACCCGAGGCGCCGGGTTCGCTCTTCACCGACCGCCACCGGGTCGAACAGATCCTGCGCAACCTGCTGGCCAATGCGGTGAAGTTCACCGAACACGGCACCGTCGCATTGCGCGTGGGTCAGGAGGCGGACGACCGCATCCGCTTCGAGGTGCGCGACAGCGGCATCGGCATCCCCGCGACCCAGCAGCACCTGATCTTCGAGGCCTTCCGCCAGGCCGACGGCACGAACAGCCGCAAGTACGGTGGCACCGGCCTGGGCCTATCGATCTCGCGCGACCTGGCGCGCCTGCTCGGCGGCGACATCTCCGTGGCGAGCAGGCCCGGCCAGGGCAGCACCTTCACGGTGGTGCTGCCGCGGGAATACCACGCGGACAAGGCAAAGGGGCCGGTGGCGATGGCGCCCCCGACACCCGTGCCCGCCGCCACGGCGCCCCCCGCGCCCCCCGCGCCGGCCCCCGCCGCGAGCAGCCCGCCCGCGCTGGCCGCTGCCGGCTTCCCCGATGACCGCGACGTGCCCGCCAACGGCCGCCGCACGGTGCTGGTGGTCGAGGACGACGAGCGTTTCGCCGCCATCCTGTTCGACCTGGCGCACGAACTGGGCTACCGCTGTCTGGTGGCGCACGATGCGCGGACGGGGGCCGAGCTCGCGCTGCAGCAGCTGCCCGACGCCGTGCTGCTGGACATCCAGCTGCCCGACGACACCGGGCTGGCCGTGCTGCAACGCCTGAAGGAAGACCCACGCACGCGGCACATCCCCGTTCACGCGCTGTCCGCGCAGGACCGCGCCGACCCGGCCTTGCAGATGGGCGCCATCGGCTATGCGCGCAAGCCCGCCTCGCGCGAGGAGCTGCAAGCCGTGTTCCGGCGCCTGGAGGCCAAGCTGAGCCAGAAACTCAAGCGCGTGCTGCTGGTGGAGGACGACCCGCGCCAGCAGGAAAGCGTGCGGGCGCTCATCGGCGACGGGGACGTCGAGATCGTCGCGGTGGGCGAAGGCAAGGCGGCGCTGCAGGCGCTCGCCGAGTCCGTGTTCGACTGCATGATCATGGACCTGAAGCTGCCGGACATGAGCGGGCAGGACCTGCTGCACCGCATGGCGGCGGGCGAGAGCCGCTCCTTCCCGCCGGTGATCGTGTACACCGGCCGCAACCTCACGCGCGACGAGGAGGCGGAACTCCTGCGCTATTCGCGCTCCATCATCATCAAGGGCGCGCGCTCGCCGGAACGCCTGCTCGACGAGGTCACCCTCTTCCTGCACAAGGTGGAGCACCAGCTGTCCAGCGAGCGGCAGAAGATGCTGCGCACCGCGCGCAGCCGCGACAAGGCCTTCGAGGCGCGGCGCATCCTCGTGGTGGACGACGACATGCGCAACATCTTCGCGCTCACCAGCGCCCTGGAGCAGAAAGGCGCCGAGGTGGACGTGGCGCGCAACGGCGTGGAGGCGCTGCGCAAGCTCGAGGAGAACCCGGACGGGATCGACCTGGTGCTGATGGACGTGATGATGCCGGAGATGGACGGGTTGACCGCCACGCGCGAGATCCGCAAGAACCCGCGCTGGCAGAAGCTGCCCGTGATCGCCGTGACCGCCAAGGCCATGAAGGAGGACCAGGAGAAGTGCCTGGCCGCCGGCGCGAACGACTACCTGGCCAAACCAATCGAACTGGAACGGCTGTTCTCGCTGATGCGAGTGTGGATGCCCAAGCTGGAGCGCATGCTGTGAGCGAGGGCGTGCCATGACCCAGTCCGTCGCCGACATCGAGATCCGCCTGCTGGTGCAGGCGGTGTACATGCGCTACGGCCACGACTTTCGCGACTATGCCTTCGCTTCCCTGCGGCGGCGCGTGCTGCAGGGCCAGCAGCGCATGGGGCTGGCTTCCATCTCCGCGCTGCAGGAAAAGGTGCTGCACGATCCCGACGCGTTCGCGCAGCTGCTGCAGTACCTGACGGTGCCCGTCAGCGAGATGTTCCGCGACCCGGCGTACTTCCTCGCGCTGCGCCGCCACGTGGTGCCGGTGCTACGCACCTATCCTTCGCTCAAGGTGTGGGTCGCGGGCTGCAGCACGGGGGAGGAGCCGTACTCGCTGGCGATCCTGCTGCAGGAGGAGGGCCTGCTGGAACGCACCATCCTGTACGCCACCGACATCAACCACACCTCGCTGGACAAGGCCCGCCAGGGCATCTTCCCGCTGGACCACATGCAGGGGTTCACCCGCAACTACCAGCGCGCGGGCGGCTTGCGCAGCTTCAGCGACTACTACACGGCTGCCTACGGCGGGGCGCTGTTCGACCGCAAGCTGCGCGAAAGCATCACCTTTGCCGACCACAGCCTGGCCACCGACGCGGTGTTCGCCGAAACGCAGCTCGTGTCCTGCCGCAACGTGCTGATCTACTTCAACCGCGCGCTGCAGGACCGGGCGCTGGGCCTGTTCCACGATTCGCTGTCGCGGCGCGGCTTCCTGGGGCTGGGCTCCAAGGAGACGCTCGACTTCTCCGCGTACGCCGAGCACTTCGAGCCGGTGAGCCGCCCCGACCGGCTGTACCGCAAGCGGGGCGGCGCATGAACACCAGCCTGCCCGAGGACTTCGCCTTCGCCGCCGGCGCGGTCGCCATCGGTGCGTCCGCCGGCGGCATCGACGCGCTGTTCACGCTGCTGGGCGACCTGCAGCCGCCGGTGCACGCGCCCATCATCATCGTGCTGCACCTGCCCGAGGACCACGAGAGCCGGCTGGTGGAAGTCTTCGCCGCGCGCATGCGCGTGCCGGTGCAGGAGGCGCAGCCCGGCGCGGCCGCGGCGCCCGGCACGGTCTACTTCGCGCCGCCGGGCTATCATCTGCTGGTCGAGTCGGACCGCACCTTCGCCCTCAGCTGCGACGCGCCCGTGCTGTTCTCCCGGCCGTCGATCGACGTGCTGCTCGAATCCTGCGCCGACGCGTACGGCAGCACCCTCCTCGGCATGGTGCTCACCGGCGCCAACGAGGACGGCGCCGCCGGCCTGGCGTGCGTCAAGGGCAGCGGTGGCCTGACCGCCGTGCAGGATCCCGCGGAGGCCGCTCATTCCGCCATGCCGCTGGCCGCGATCGCGGCCGCGCATCCCCATTACGTCCTGCCCCTGACAGGCTTGCACCGCCTGCTGCACACTGTGATCCGCCGATGAGTCCTGCCATCCCCGACGCCAACCTGCTCCTGGTCGATGACCTGCAGGAGAACCTGATCGCCCTGGAGGCGCTCATCCGCGGGCCCGGCCGGCGCATCTTCACCGCGCGCTGCGGCGACGACGCGCTGTCGCTCATGCTGGAGCACCCCTTCGCGCTGGCCATCCTGGACGTGCAGATGCCGTCCATGAACGGCTTCGAGCTGGCGGAGCTGATGCGCGGCACCGAGCGCACCCGCAACATCCCGATCGTCTTCGTCAGCGCCGCCGGGCGCGAGCTGAACTACGCCTTCCAGGGCTACGAGTCGGGTGCGGTGGACTTCCTGTACAAGCCGCTGGACCCCCACACGGTGCGCAGCAAGGTCAGCGTGTTCGTCGAGCTGTTCCGACAGCGGCAGGAGCTGCAGGAGGCGCAGTCCCAGCTGCAGCGCGCCGTGAACATGCGCGACGACTTCATGTCGATGATCGCGCACGAACTGCGCAACCCGCTCAATTCGGTGTACCTGCAGGCGCAGCTGCGCCGCAAGATGCTGTCGGCGGCGCGACCGCCGGACCCGCAGGCCATGCAGAAGATGGTGGAGCGCGACGAGCGCCAGATCCGCAGCATGGTGCGCCTGCTCGACGACATGCTGGACGTCTCGCGCGCACGCACCGGCAACCTGGCGATCGTGCCCGCGGCCTTCGACCTCGCCGCCTCGGCGCAGGCGGTGGTGGAGGCCATCCAGGAGCAGGCCAGGACCACCGGCGTGCAGCTCACGCTGGCGGCGCCCGAGAGCCTGAAGATCGTCGGGGACGAGTTCCGGATCGAACAGGTGATCACCAACCTGCTGACCAACGCCTTGCGCTACGGCGACGGCAAGCCCGTGGCGGTGACCGTGGGCGTGCGCGAACAGGAGCCGGAAGCCTTCGTCTCCGTGCGCGACCAGGGCATGGGCATCGCGCCGGCGGACCAGGAGCGCATCTTCGAGCAGTTCGAGCGCACCGAAGGCGCGGCGCAGGTCGCGGGCCTGGGCCTGGGCCTGTACATCGCCCGCCAGATCGCCCAGGCCCACCAGGGCCGGCTGGAGGTGCGCAGCGCCGTGGGCCAGGGCTCCGAGTTCATCCTGACACTCCCCCTCCCGGCGCCCGGCAGCGAGGCATGAGAAAATCGCAGCTTTGAAGGACAGCAGAACAAAATGGACGCAGAACGCATCAACCTGATCGGCACCACCCTGCAGGACCTGCAGGCCCGCACGGCCGATCTCCGGAGGTATCTTTGACTTCGATGCCAAGTCGGAGCGCCTGAGGACCGTCAACGCCGCGCTGGAAGACCCCACGGTCTGGAACGATCCGAAGAAGGCCCAGGAGCTGGGCAAGGAAAAGAAGCAGCTGGATGGCATCGTCGTGAGCATCCAGGACCTCGAGCGCGAGCTCGCCGACAACCTCGAGCTCTACGAGATGAGCAAGGAGGAAGGCGACGAGGCCGGGCTGGCCACCATCGAGGACGAGACGGGCAAGCTGGAAGCCATCGTCAAGGACCTGGAGTTCCGGCGCATGTTCAACCAGCCGGCCGACCCCAGCAACTGCTTCCTCGACCTGCAGGCTGGCGCCGGCGGCACGGAAGCGTGCGACTGGGCCGCCATGCTCATGCGCCAGTACGTCAAGTACGCGGAGCGCAAGGGCTTCAAGTACACGGTGGAGGACGAGACCCCGGGTGACGTGGCCGGCATCAAGAGCGCCACGATCAAGATCGAGGGGGACTACGCCTTCGGCCTGCTGCGCACCGAGACCGGCGTGCACCGCCTGGTGCGCAAGTCGCCGTTCGACTCCTCCGGCGGCCGCCACACCAGCTTCGCCAGCGTGTTCGTCTATCCCGAGGTCGACGACTCGATCGAGATCGACATCAACCCGGCGGACGTGCGCACGGACACCTTCCGCGCTTCCGGCGCGGGCGGCCAGCACATCAACAAGACCGACTCCGCGGTGCGCCTGACGCACATCCCGACCGGCATCGTGGTGCAGTGCCAGGACAGCCGCTCGCAGCACTCCAACCGCGACGTCGCCTGGCGGCGCCTGCGCTCGCGCCTGTACGACTTCGAGATGCGCAAGCGCATGGAGGCGCAGCAGAAGCTGGAGGACTCCAAGACCGACGTCGGCTGGGGCCACCAGATCCGCAGCTACGTGCTGGACAACAGCCGCATCAAGGACCTGCGCACCGGCGTGGAGATCTCGGCGACGCAGAAGGTGCTCGATGGCGACCTCGATGCGTTCATCGAGGCTTCGCTGAAGCAGGGCGTATGAGCCACCATGTCATTGCGGGCGGGACCCGCGATCCATGCGGCCTGCGCACACCAGCCGACGCCCCATGGATCCCGGGTCCAGCCCGGGATGGCATGCAATGACCACCGCCACCGCCCTCATCTTCGACATGGACGGCACCATGGTCGACTCCATGCCGGCGCATGCGAAGAGCTGGGACGCCTTTCGCCAGCGGCACGGCCTGGACCTTTCCGTCGAGGAGATCCTGCGCCGCACCACGGGCCGCAATGGCGTGGAGTGCGTGCGCATCCTCCTGGGCGAGGACATCTCCGATGAGGAGGCGCTGCGCCTGGTCGGCGAGAAGGAAGCCCTCTACCGCGAGATCTTCGCGCGCGACTTCCGCGAGGTCGCCGGCTTCTCCCGCTTTGCGCAGCAGGCGCAGGACCGCGGCCTGAAGCTCGCGGTGGCCACCGCGGGCGACCGCCAGAACCTGGAGTTCGTGCTGCAACGGCTGCACCTGAAGCGCCGTCCGGACGCGGAAGTCCGCGGCGACCAGGGGCTGCCCGGCAAGCCGGAGCCGGACATCTTCCTGGCAGCGGCCAGGCAGGTGGGCGCCGATCCACGCGCCTGCATCGTGTTCGAGGACGCGCCTTTCGGCATCGAAGCGGCGCGCCGCGCCGGCATGCGCGCGGTGGCCATCTGCAGCACCCACAAGGCCGGCGAGCTCGCCGGGCCGCACGTGATCGCCAGCGTGCGGGATTTCGAACAACTGATGAACAACGATTTTCTGGAGAGCCTCCATGCGTGAAGGAACTTCCAAGGTCATCTACCGCGCCGACTACCAGCCGCCGGCGTTCTGGATCGACACCGTCGAACTCTGCTTCGACCTGGACCCGGCCAAGACGCGGGTGCTCAATCGCATGCGCATCCGCCGCAACCCCGACGTGATGCCACAGCCCCTGCGCCTGGACGGCGAGGAGCTGAACCTGGCCCGGGTGCTGGTGGGCGGGCAAGGCACCTCCTTCAAGATGGAGGAAGGCCAGCTGGTGCTGGAGAACCTGCCCGAAGGCAACGAACCTTTCGACCTGGAGATCTTCACCACCTGCGCGCCGGCGAAGAACACCAAGCTGATGGGCCTGTACGTCAGCAACGACTCCTTCTTCACCCAGTGCGAGGCCGAGGGCTTCCGCCGCATCACCTACTTCCTGGACCGCCCGGACGTGATGGCCAGCTATACGGTCACGCTGCGCGCGGACAAGCACAGGTATCCCGTGCTGCTGTCCAACGGCAACCTGGTGGACCAGGGCGAGCTCGGCGACGGCCGCCACTTCGCCAAGTGGGTCGACCCGTTCCGCAAGCCCAGCTACCTGTTCGCGCTGGTCGCCGGCCAGCTGGTGTGCCGCGAGCAGCGCATTTCCGCCCGCAACGGCAAGGACCACCTGCTGCAGGTCTACGTGCGCGCCGGCGACCTGGACAAGACCGAGCACGCGATGAACTCGCTCATGGCGTCGGTCGCCTGGGACGAGGCGCGCTTCGGCCTGCCCCTGGACCTGGAACGCTTCATGATCGTCGCCACCAGCGACTTCAACATGGGCGCGATGGAGAACAAGGGCCTGAACATCTTCAACACGAAGTACGTTCTCGCCAGCCAGGCCACCGCCACCGATACCGACTACGCCAACATCGAGTCGGTGGTGGGCCACGAGTACTTCCACAACTGGACCGGCAACCGCGTCACCTGCCGCGACTGGTTCCAGCTCTCGCTCAAGGAAGGCCTCACCGTCTTCCGCGACCAGGAGTTCAGCCAGGACCTGTCCGGCGATGCGTCGGCCCGGGCCGTCAAGCGCATCGAGGACGTGCGCGTGCTGCGCACCGCGCAGTTCCCCGAGGACGCGGGTCCGATGGCGCACCCGGTGCGGCCCGACCAGTACCTGGAGATCAACAATTTCTACACCGTCACGGTGTACGAAAAGGGCGCCGAAGTCGTGCGCATGATGCAGACCCTGGTGGGCCGCGAGGGCTTCGCCAAGGGCCTGTCGCTGTACTTCCAGCGCCATGACGGCCATGCGGTGACCTGCGACGATTTCGCCCAGGCCATCGCCGATGCCAATCCCGGCTCGCAACTGGCCCAATCCCTGGACCAGTTCAAGCGCTGGTACCTGCAGGCCGGCACGCCCCGCGTGCGGGTGCAGACGCACTTCGACGCGGTGTCCGGCATCTACACGCTGACGCTGTCGCAAAGCTGCCCGCCGACGCCGGGCCAGCCGGAGAAGCAGCCTTTCGTGATCCCGGTGGCCCTGGGCCTGCTGGACGCGGAAGGCCGGGAACTCACCAGCGGCCTGCACGTGCTGACGCAGGCCAGCGAGACGCTCACCTTCCCCGGCTACACCTCGGAGCCGGTGCCTTCGCTGCTGCGCGGCTTCAGCGCGCCGGTGATCCTGGACTACGACTACAGCGACCAGCAGCTGCTGGCGCTGCTCGCGCACGACACCGACCCCTTCAACCGCTGGGAAGCGGCCCAGCGCCTGGCCACGGGCCGCGCGCTCACCTTCATCCGCAGCGAGAGCGCCGTGGAGCTGGACGCGCCCTACCTGGACGCCATGCGCAGCGTGCTGCGCCACCCCACGCTGGATTCCGCCTTCAAGGAACTGGTGCTGACGCTGCCCGCCGAGACCTACATCGCCGAGCAGCTGGACGTGGTGGACCCGCAGCGCATCCACGCGGTGCGCGAAGCGATGCGCGAGCAACTGGCGCGCGCGCTGTACCCGGACTGGGAAGCGGCCTACGAAGCCAACAAGGACAACGGCGCCTATCGTCCCGACCCGGTGTCCAGCGGCCGCCGTGCCCTGGCGGGTCTGGCGCTGACGCATCTTTGCCTGGCCGCGCGTGCCAGCGGGGACACGGTGTGGCCGGGCAAGGCGTACCAGCGCTTCAAGGACGCCTCGAACATGACCGACCGCTTCAACGCGCTGGCCGCGCTGGTCAGCAGCGGCCACGCGCTGGCGGGCGAGGCGCTGCACCGCTTCCACGCGATGTTCCGCAACGAGCCGCTGGTGCTGGACAAGTGGTTCGCCCTGCAGGCCGGCGCACCGGACCGCGGCGGCAACATCCTGCCGATCGTCAAGCAGCTGATGGCGCACCCGGACTTCAACATCCGCAACCCGAACCGCGCCCGCAGCGTGATCTTCAGCTACTGCAGCGCCAACCCGGGCGGCTTCCACCGGGGCGATGCGGCGGGCTACGTGTTCTGGAGCGATCGCGTCATCGAGCTCGATGCGATCAACCCGCAGGTGGCGGCGCGCCTGGCGCGTGCGCTGGACCGCTGGAAGAAGCTGGCCGAGCCGCTGCGCAGCGCCGCGCGCGAGGCGATCGCGCGCGTTGCGGCCCGGCCGGATTTGAGCAACGATGTGCGAGAGGTCGTGACGCGCGCCCTGGCGGAGTGAGCGTGCGGCCAAGGAGGTCGGCATGGCAGTGCAGAACGCGTTCTACGCCCAGTCGGGCGGCGTCACCTCGGTCATCAACGCCTCGGCCTGCGGGCTGATCGAGGCGGCGCGCGCGCACCCGGACCGCATCGGCACGGTCTACGCAGGCCGCAACGGCATCCTGGGCGCGCTGGCCGAGGACCTGATCGACACCGGCCAGGAGTCCGCCGCCGACATCGCGCTGCTGCGCTCCACGCCCGGCGGCGCCTTCGGCTCCTGCCGCTACAAGCTCAAGTCCCTGGAGGCGAACCGGCGTGAATACGAGCGGCTGATCGCGGTGTTCCGGGCGCACGAGATCGCCTGGTTCTTCTACAACGGCGGCGGCGACTCGGCCGACACCTGCTTCAAGGTGAGCCAGCTGTCCGCCGGCATGGGCTATCCGCTGCAGGCCATCCACATCCCCAAGACGGTGGACAACGACCTGCCGGTCACCGACTGCTGCCCCGGCTTCGGCTCGGTGGCCAAGTACGTGGCGGTCTCCACGCTGGAGGCTTCGCTGGACGTGCGGTCCATGGCGCGCACGTCGACCAAGGTGTTCGTGCTCGAGGTGATGGGTCGCCATGCCGGCTGGATCGCGGCAGCGGGCGGGCTGGTGGAGGACGAAGGCATTCCCGTCGTCGTGCTGTTCCCGGAAGTGCCGTTCGAGGAGGCGAAGTTCCTCGCGCGCGTCGATGCCCTGGTCCAGCAGCACGGCTTCTGCACCGTGGTGGTCTCCGAAGGCTGCCAGTACGCCGACGGCCGCTTCCTCGCCGAACAAGGGACGACCGATGCCTTCGGCCACGCGCAGCTCGGAGGCGCCGCGCCCGTCATCGCAGGGCTGGTGCGGCAGCACCTGAAGCTCAAGTTCCACTGGGCGGTGGCGGACTACCTGCAGCGCTCGGCCCGGCATATCGCCTCGAAGGTCGACGCCACGCAGGCGTACGAGCTGGGCGCGGCCGCCGTGAACATGGCGCTGCAGGGCCACAACGCCATCATGCCGACCATCGAGCGGGTGAGCGACGCGCCCTACGCGTACCAGGTGGGCATGGCCCGGCTCGCCGACGTGGCGAACGTGGAGAAGTTCATGCCGCGCGACTTCATCACGACCGATGGCTTCGGCATCACCGAAGCCTGCAAGCGCTACCTGCGCCCGCTGATCGAGGGCGAGGACTACCCGGCCTACCGCAACGGTCTGCCCGTCTACGCGACGCTGAAGAACGCTCCGGTGCCCCGCAAGCTCGCGCCCTTCGAGGTGTAGGTTAGGATTCCTCCCTGCCCTTGCAGGAGAGTGAATTTGCCCGCCCGTGTTTCCCTGACCCGCTACCTCGTCGAACAGCAACGTGTCGGCGGCCTGATCCCGTCGCAGCTGCGCCTCCTGATCGAGGTGGTGGCCCGCGCCTGCAAGCACATCTCGCATGCCGTCAACAAGGGCGCGCTGGGCGACGTGCTGGGTTCGGCCGGCACCGACAACGTACAGGGGGAGGTCCAGAAGAAGCTGGACATCATCGCCAACGAAGTGCTGATCGAGGCCAACGAATGGGGCGGCCACCTGGCCGCCATGGCCAGCGAGGAGATGGAGGGCATCTACGTCGTGCCCAACCGCTACCCGCAGGGCGAGTACCTGCTGCTGTTCGACCCGCTGGACGGCTCGTCCAACATCGACGTCAACGTGAGCATAGGCACCATCTTCAGCGTGCTGAAGAAGCCGGAGAACGGCCACGGCCATGGCGTGAGCGAGCAGGACTTCCTGCAGGCCGGCGCGAAGCAAGTCGCGGCCGGCTACTGCATCTACGGCCCGCAGACGACGCTGGTGCTGACGGTGGGCGCGGGCGTGGTCATGTTCACGCTGGACCGCGAACAGGGTTCGTTCGTGCTGACCCAGGAGGATGTGCAGATCCCGGCGGACACCAAGGAGTTCGCGGTGAACATGTCCAACATGCGCCACTGGGACGCGCCCGTGAAGCGCTACATCGACGAGTGCCTGGCCGGCAAGGAAGGCCCGCGCGGCAAGGACTTCAACATGCGCTGGGTCGCCTCCATGGTGGCCGACGTGCACCGCATCCTCACGCGCGGCGGCGTCTTCATGTACCCCTGGGACAAGCGCGAACCGGAAAAGCCCGGCAAGCTGCGCCTGCTGTACGAGGCCAACCCCATGTCCTGGCTGGTGGAACAGGCCGGCGGCGCCGCGACCAACGGCAGGCAGCGCATCCTCGACATCGTGCCGACGAAGCTGCACGAGCGGGTGAGCGTGGTGCTGGGGTCGAGGAACGAGGTGGAGCGGGTGACGGCGTACCACGCAAAGTAGCGTCATCCCGCGCAGGCGGGGACCCGGAATGTCAAAAGCGGCCATCGGCCGCTTTTGCTTTTGCACGCCCTGCGCCCGCGCCTGCGCGCGGGGGACGCGGACACCTCAATCCGGCTGGATGTTGTTCTTGCGGATGAAGTCGCCCCAGTGCTGCCGCTCCTTGCGCATGTCCGCCGCGAACTCCTCGGGCGTGTCGTGCACGGGAATCAGGGCCTGCTGCTGCAGGCGCTGCACCACCGCGGGGTTGTGCAAGGCCTTGCCGACCTCTTCGCCCAGGCGCTTGACGACTGCGGGCGGCACCTTGGCGGGCGCCATCACGCTGAACGAGGTCCACGCGCGCACGCCCGGGTAGCCGGCTTCGGCCAGCGTCGGCACGTTGGGCAGCAGCGGCGTCTTCTGGTTGACGGCCAGCGCCACGACCTTGCCGGCCTTGATGTGCTGGTCGATCGAAGCGAGGTCCGTGAACATGAACTGCAGCCGCCCGCTCAGGAGGTCCTGGTAGGCCGGCGCGACACCCTTGTAGGGCACGTGCGTGAACTTCGCGCCGGTCACGTCCTCGATCATGCGCACGCCCATGTACACGGGGCTGCCGACGCCGGCGGAGCCGTAGAAGAACTTGCCCGGATCCTTCCTGCCGGCTTCCACCAGGTCCTTCATCGTCTTCCAGCCCGCCGAGGGCGACGCCACCACCACCATCGGCGCCATCACGCCGCGCGTGACGGGCACCAGGTCGCGCTCGATGTCGAAGGGCATGGACTTGAGCAGTCCGGGGTTGATGCCCAGCGAGGAGTTGGAGGCGACCAGGATGGTGTAGCCGTCCGGCTCCGCCTTTGCGGCGAGGTCGGCGCCGATGTTGCCGCTGGCGCCCGGCTTGTTGTCCACGACGAAGGACTGGCCGGTCTGCTCCGACAGCGCCTGCGCGAGGATGCGGCCGAAGGCATCGGTGCCGCCGCCCGCCGACGACGGCACGATCACGCGCACGGGCCGCGACGGCCAGGTGCCTTGTGCGAGCGCGCCGGCCAGCGGCGCGAGCAACAGTGCGCCGACGAGGGTGCGGCGCGGGATGGGGAAAGACATGCGGTCTCCTTGTTGTTCGTTCACAGCCCGCGCTTCGTGCGCGCGGCTTCCTTCCACAGCGCCCACGGGCGCTCCGCCTGGCCCTCGACGTTGACCATCGCCGTCGCGGCCTCGCCGGCAGTGAGGTACTCCGGGTCGCCCAGCTGCAAGGCCTGCATCTGCAGCTTGGCATTCACTTCGGCATAGACGGCGCGATAGACCACGAGCTTGAGCGAAGGTGCGACCGTCGTGGAGCCGTGCCCGCGCATCAGCACGAAGCTGGCCGCGCCCAGGCTGTCGGCGAGCGCGCGGCCCAGGCGGTCGTCGCGCACCAGCAGGTCGCTCGCGTCGCCCGCGGTGTCGCGGATCTCGAACAGGGGGGCGCCCGCGCCCAGGAAGCCGCTCATGTGGCAGACCGGGCGCAGCCTGGCCTTGCGCGAGACGGAGAAGGGCACCACCGAAGGCGAGTGGCTGTGCACCACCGCCATCACGTCCGGCCGGGCGCGGTAGATCGCGCCGTGGATGAAACGCTCCAGGTACACGCGGCGGTCGCCGGCATCCAGCGGCGTGCCGTCCAGCGCGAACTGCAGGATGTCCTCGCGCCGCACCTGGCCGGGGGCCATGTTGCGCGCGAGCAGGAAGCGATCGGGCACCTGGTCGTGGCGCACGCTCACGTGGCCGAAGGCGTCGAGCACGCCTTCGTCGACGAGGATGTGGTTGGCGGCGACGAGGTCGTCCAGCAGGGAGGGATCGGGAGGTGTCATGTCTGGATCTTGGGAATATCGTACGTTGTCAGCGCGAACAGTTCCTCGACCGGAAGCCGCCGCGCGGACGGGCCCCGGTCGTGGTGGTGCGCCAGGAAAGTCTCCGGCGTCGCGCGCCTGGCGCCACGCCTTGAGGCCGGTCCGCGGCGCATGGGCTGTTGCGTCGCCGCGAGCAGTACTTCCAGGCGGGGCGGCGAGGCCTTGGGTGCGGAGGGACCGGCCAGGCCGCTCCAGCGCGATCGTCTTGGCGGCCTCCGGGTCTCTGCAAGCACTGCTTCCTTTTCTGGCGTGGATTCTGGCGGGCCCGCCGGACGCCGTCCATCCGGGCCAACCACATCCCCTATAATCGCAGGCTTGGCCGGAGTAGCTCAGTCGGTAGAGCAGCTCATTCGTAATGAGAAGGTCGGGGGTTCGATTCCTCTCTCCGGCACCAGACAAAAAAGTAGAGGCCGCTAGCAAAACGCTAGCGGCCTTTTTGTTTTTGCGTCCATGTAGCCATGGTGTAGTCAGTTCGAACGTGACGGCTGAACACCCGAGCGCCTCCCTTCGAACACCGATGCTTGTCGCACGAAAAATCTCGTGTCCGGTGTGCGCGACACGGTCACGTATGGTCCTGGCACGTGCCTCGTAGCATGAACGCGACGCCGCCGCTGCGATCGCGACGGCCAGCGACCACACTGCCTGCGAAATCAGCAAGCGCTTGAAACTCAATGCTGATGCGGCCTGCGCAGCGACCCCTCACGCTTGTCCACAGCGTTCTCCACGCGCGCTGTGGGAACCTCAGTCACGCGGGTGTGCTAGGGAATCTATGATTCAAGTCCACCGCTGACGCCGGTGCCACGTTCCTGGCTAAACACAGGAGGCGGTGGGAAGGATGGAAAGTCGGTGTTCAAGTCGGATCAACCGGCACCTCGCAGTACGGCGTTTCAGCACGTGCCCGGATTCGTCACCACCTTGCTGTGGGAGACGGCACCGGGGACCGGTGTTCCCGCAGCCGACGTGGACCCGAGCGTGAAAGCCAAGTCCTGGGTGCCGGCCGCGGGTGGCACCAACTTGATGTTCATCACCTTTCCCCCGGACTCGGTGATGATGAGCCCGAACTTCAATCCGGCGGCTGCTGGAGGGGAGTACGTGCAGGTCCTTCCGGGCTTGGCCGAAAAGTTCGAGATGGAGAACCCCGGCATGCACACCACCGACACGGTGGATTACGGTGTGCTGCTGGATGGAGAGATCCACCTCGAACTGGACGACGGGGAGCATAAGAAGCTCTCGCCGCACGACGTGGTGATCCAGAACGGCACCCGCCATGCTTGGCGCAACAAGAGCGAGCGACCGGCGACCATGCTGTTCGTGCTGGTCGGCGCGACTCGAAACACCAGGTAGCTGGGAGCGCGCTCCGGGAGCGGGGGTTCCACGGTGTACGTGGACCTTCGTTCACGGTCGGATTTTGGACGTGAAGGATATGGACGCTGATTCACGGCTTTTCTACGAGGACCTGGAGCCGGGCACCGGTGTGACGAGCGCACCGCACGTCGTCGACCGTGAAGAACTCGTTTCGTTCGCAAGGATCTGGGACCCTTTGCCGTTCCATGTCGACGAAGACGCGGGACAGCGCGCATTTGGCGGCATCACGGCGCCTGGGTTGTTTGCATTGGCCGTGAAGCAGCGCCTTGTCCATGGTCTAAAGCCTTTGGCCGTGATTGCCTCACTGGGCTATGACGAGGTTCGTTTTCACCAACCGCTCCGACCAGGCACGCGAGTCACATTGCAAGCGGATTGGGTGAGCCGCCGCGTCTCGGAATCGAAGCCCGACCGAGGAATTGTCACCATCCGATTCACGCTGCTCGATGCTGGCGGCGAGGCGGTTATGAGCCATCTGGATACAGTGCTTGTTCGACGGCGCCTTCCCCGCAGCAGTCCACCGATGAACGCCGCAGCGTTCGCGTCGAGCTAGGTCGTTCCGAGGCGACGCGTGCCGCCGCTTGGCGCAGGTATGCGTCGTGACGAACGCGTCGGGTTGGGACGTCCGCACTTGGCGGCAGCTGACATTCGCCGCCCAAGACCCGATCGGCAGCACTCAGTCTTGACCGATCTTTCCTCCCGCCGCCGCAAAGCACCGTTCATGACGTGGGCCGTGAGTTAGAACGCTTGATCCGGAGCTGACCTCATCGCCAGCCTTCGGCATCGCCCGCGTGTGGCTGATAGTGGCACACCAGCGGCCGACAAGCGCAACCTGGATGGCCCTCAACTCGATGGGAGACCATCATGGAAACCGGACGCAATGCCACTCATCGCCAGCCGTGGAACAAGGGCAAGAACGTCGGCCAGAAGGCGCGACCAGCGAACCCTCGGGAATCGCATCGGCGATGCGCCGGGCGATTTCTTCGCGCGTGCGAAGCTTGTAGCGGGGAATGCTCATCTGGCCTTCCTTCATGCCGACGGGGTGCGTGGGCACATAGGGGATCGACACGCCTGGACTGGTGGGATTGGGCATGCGAGGAACGCGGCGACACACCGCCGCCGCGAACTGGTGACGCCCAGGAGCGGCGATCGAAAAACGCCGGCATGGATAACCTAGCCCTTCAGGCGGCGTGAAAGAGGGTCCTATCCCTCCAAGACCCTGAACTGCAATGAAGTGCGGGAATTTTTCGCATCCCATCAGTATCGGTCCGCAACGCCCTGTGCCGAGCCGCGTGAATGCCAACTTACCTAAGGACTCGGCAGACTGGCTCTACAACTATGCCTTGGACCGCCGCATCCATCCCTTCAACTGCGCTCGCCCTAGGGCTGCTGACGTACACCCAGCTCCCCACAGCAGAGCTTCCACCGGGTGATTGCAGCGCCCGCGCCCGCAGGCTGAGATGTAAGCCTCTGCGCCGCGGATTACGGTTTGTAGGAGAGAGGGGACGTCGGTGTAGGCCCTCACTGACTAAGATCGGCCCGCTCGGCCATTGAAGCCCGCAGCCCAACAAGACGACTCGCAAAGGGTCCGCTGTCACACCTCTTCTCCCGAATTCAAATGACACGCAGAAAGCAAACTCCGATTCCGACGCGCACGCTTCACTGGAGCGGCAGCATCCTGACGCTCGCCTTCGCGCTCAGCGCCTGTGGTGGTGGTGGCGGTTCCAGCAGTTCCACCACCGATGCGGACGCCGCCAACACTGCCGGCGCTCCCACGAACACTTCCGCACCGGCTCCTGGACCGGCCTTGGTGGGCATGGACTTCGGCGTCGTGCCGCTCGGCGCTCACTGGACTACCCTCCTGACATTCGTCTGCGTAGGCGTGCCGCTGCGCAGGGTTGTCCACGGCGACGGGCGTCGCTGGCGACGAACGCTCGCCGCGGGGGGCAACCCGTGTTCA
>NZ_JBYNTT010000011.1:0-190478 GCF_057784995.1 Ramlibacter sp. G4-7 | reverse complement strand
GCCGCTGCCGTCGCCGGCGCCGCCGCGGTTGCGGGCGCCGCCGCAGTCGCTGCCCGTGCACCGGCCCCCGCCGCACCGGCGCCGTCCGCGCCCCCGGGCGACCTGGACCTGGACCTGGACTTCTCGCTCGGTGACGACGATCCTGCCCCGGTTGCCGCTGCCGCACCGGTGGTCCGCCCCGAACCGGCACCGGTCGCCAAGCCTGCGGCACCCGCACCGGCTGCCGTGGTCGAGCCGCCGCCGCTGAACATGGACTTCGCCTCGACGCCCGTGCAGGCGCCGGCGCTGTCCCCTGCGCCGTCCCTGGACCTGGGCAACAGCCTCGAGTTCGATGCGCCCGCCCCGGCCCCCGCGGCCAAGGCCGCTCCCGCAGCGGCGCCCGCGGCCGTGGCGAAGAACGACATGCTGGAGTTCGACCTCGGTGGACTCTCGCTGGACCTGCCCGGCACTGCCCCGGCTCCCGCACCGGCGCCCGCCGCTTCCGCTCCCGCGGCAGCGATGAGCCCCCCGGCCATGGGCCTGGACATGCCGCCCCCGGTGGCCGCCATGGGTGGCGCCGAGGAAGCGGACAGCCCGCTGGCGACCAAGCTGGCGCTGGCCGAGGAATTCAACGCGATCGGCGACGCCGACGGTGCGCGCAGCCTGGCCGAGGAAGTGCTCGCCGAGGCTTCCGGCGACCTGAAGTCGCGGGCGCAGCGCCTGCTGGCCGAGATCGGTTAAGGTTCACCGCAGCACGTCACCCTCGCAGCGAGGGTGATGCAGGAACCCCAGCGTTGCGTGCAACCCTGGGGTTCATTTCATTCACCGCCAGCCTACGGACTGCACGCCCGTGCGACTCGCCCTCGGCATCAGCTACAACGGACAGGCCTACGACGGCTGGCAGAGCCAGCCTTCGGGCCGCACGGTGCAGGACCACCTGCAAGCTGCGCTCGCGCGTTTCGCCACCGTCCCCCTCGCCACCGTCTGCGCCGGCCGCACCGATGCCGGCGTGCATGCCCTGCGGCAGGTGGTGCACCTCGACACCGAGCTCAGGCGCGAAGACTTTTCCTGGGTCCGTGGCACCAACACCTTCCTGCCGCCCGACATCGCGGTGCAATGGGCACGCCCGGTCCCCGACGCCTTCCACGCGCGCAACAGCGCCCGGGCGCGCCGCTACGCCTATGTGCTGCTGGAGTCGCCCGTGCGCCCCAGCGTCGAAGCCGGGCGGGTGGGCTGGGTGTTCCGGCCGCTGGATGCCCAGGCGATGCGCGAGGGCGCCACGCACCTGGTGGGCGAGCACGACTTCAGCTCCTTCCGCGCCTCGTCCTGCCAGTCGCCGACGCCGGTCAAGACGCTGGCGCCCATCCGCATCGCGCGGCGCGGGCCCTACTGGCGCTTCGACTTCGAGGCGAACGCCTTCCTGCACCACATGATCCGCAACCTCATGGGCTGCCTGGTCGCCGTCGGCCAGGGGCTGCACCCGCCGGCCTGGATGCGCGAGGTGCTGGAGGCCAGGAGCCGCGACGCGGCCGCGCCGACCTTTTCGCCAGACGGCCTCTATTTCCTGGGTCCCGTGTACGAAGACCACTGGGGGCTGCCGAGCCAGGCCCCTGCGTATGATTGGCTGCCATGACGAGCCCCGGCCGTACGCGCATCAAGATCTGCGGGCTCACCCGCGAGCAGGACGTGGACGCCGCGGTGCAAGCCGGTGCCGACGCCATCGGCCTGGTGCTGTATGCGAAGAGCCCGCGCTGCGTGACGCCCCAGCGCGCCGCCGACCTCGCGCGCCGGCTGCCGCCTTTCGTCACGCCGGTGCTGCTGGTGGTGAACGAGTCGCCAACCGCCGTGCGTGCCGCCTGCGAGCTCGTGCCGGCGGCCCTGCTGCAATTCCATGGCGACGAGACGCCGCAGCAATGCCGCGACGCCGCCGCCGGCCGCCCGTGGATGCGCGCCGCCCGCATTCCCGTGGATCCGGCCGCGCCTTTCGACTTGCTAAAATTCGCCTCTGATTTCAGCGCGGCGCAGGCCCTGCTCCTCGACGCCCACGTCGAGGGCTTCGGCGGTGCCGGCCAAACCTTCCCGTGGTCACGCCTGCCAACAAGCGCCAGCTTTCACGCCGTTTTGTCTGGTGGGCTCACACCTGCAAACGTGGGCGATGGCATCGCGCAGGTGCGGCCGCGTTTCCGGACGCTGGCCGTTGACGTGAGCTCCGGCGTCGAGTCCAGCAAGGGCATCAAGGACGCCGGCAAGATCCATCAGTTCGTCGCGGCCGTGCGGGCCGCGGACGAACGCCTTGCAAGGTCATCCCATGTCCCTTTACCAGCAGCCTGACGCCACCGGCCACTTCGGCATCTACGGCGGCAGCTTCGTCAGCGAGACGCTGACCCATGCGATCAGCGAGTTGCGCGACGCCTACGAGCGCTTCCAGCACGACCCCGAGTTCCTGCAGGAATTCGAGTACGAGCTCAAGCACTTCGTGGGCCGCCCCTCGCCGATCTACCACGCGCAGCGCATGAGCCGCGAACAGGGCGGCGCGCAGATCCACCTCAAGCGCGAGGACCTGAACCACACCGGCGCCCACAAGATCAACAACGTGATCGGCCAGGCCATGCTGGCGCGGCGCATGGGCAAGCCGCGCGTGATCGCCGAGACCGGCGCCGGCCAGCACGGCGTGGCCACCGCCACCATCTGCGCGCGCTACGGGCTGGAATGCGTGGTCTACATGGGCAGCAACGACGTCGCGCGCCAGAGCCCCAACGTGTACCGCATGAACCTGCTGGGCGCGCGCGTGGTGCCGGTGGAGTCCGGCAGCAAGACGCTCAAGGACGCGCTCAACGAGGCGATGCGCGACTGGGTCACCAACGTCGAGAACACCTTCTACATCATCGGCACGGTGGCGGGCCCGCACCCTTACCCGATGATGGTGCGCGACTTCCAGAGCGTGATCGGCCGCGAGTGCATCGAGCAGATGCCGGAACTGGCCGGCCGCCAGCCCGACGCGGTGGTCGCCTGCGTGGGCGGCGGCAGCAACGCGATGGGCATCTTCCACCCTTACATCCCGTACGAGGGGACGCGCCTGATCGGCGTCGAAGCCGCGGGCGAGGGGCTGGACTCGGGCAAGCACTCCGCGTCGCTGCAGCGGGGCAGCCCCGGCGTGCTGCACGGCAACCGCACCTACATCCTGCAGGACCCCAACGGCCAGATCATCGAGACGCACAGCGTCAGCGCGGGCCTGGACTATCCCGGCGTCGGCCCCGAGCACGCCTGGCTCAAGGACATCGGCCGCGCGGAGTACGTGGGCATCACCGACAAGGAAGCGCTGGCGGCCTTCCACTACCTGTGCCGCACCGAAGGCATCATCCCGGCGCTGGAGTCCAGCCACGCCATCGCCTATGCGATGAAGCTGGCCAAGACCATGCGGCCCGACCAGCACATCCTGGTCAACCTCTCGGGCCGGGGCGACAAGGACATAGGCACCGTCGCCGACCTCGCGGGCGTGGAGTTCTACGACCGGCCTTCCATGCGCGGCCTCACGCTCAAGGGAGGGCCCAGGCCATGAGCCGCATCCAGGCGACCTTCGAGCGGCTGGCCAGGGAACAGCGCAAGGCGCTCATTCCGTACATCACGGCCGGCTTCCCCTATGCCGACATCACCCCCGGGCTGATGCACGCCATGGTAGCGGCGGGCTCGGACGTGATCGAGCTGGGCGTGCCCTTCTCCGACCCCATGGCGGACGGCCCGGTGATCCAGAAGGCCGGGGAGAAGGCCCTGGGCTTCGGCATCGGCCTCACGCAGGTGCTGGCGATGGTGAAGGACTTCCGCACCGGTGACGGGACGACGCCGGTCGTGCTCATGGGCTACGCCAACCCGGTGGAGCGCTACGAGCTGGCCCATGGCAGCGGCGCGTTCGCGCGCGACGCGGCCGCGTCGGGCGTCGACGGCGTGCTGATCGTCGACTATCCGCCCGAGGAATGCGAAGCCTTCGCCGCGCAGCTGAAGGTCAACGGGCTGGACCTGATCTTCCTGCTGGCCCCGACCAGCACCGAGCAGCGCATCCAGCAGGTCGCGCGCATCGCCAGCGGCTATGTCTACTACGTGTCGCTCAAGGGCGTCACCGGCGCCGGCCACCTGGACACTTCCGCCGTGGAAGAGGCCCTGCCCCGCATCCGCAAGCATGTGAAGATCCCCGTGGGCGTCGGTTTCGGCATCCGCGACGAGAACACCGCCCGCAGCGTGGGCCGGGTGGCGGACGCGGTGGTGATCGGCACCAAGGTGATCCAGGTCGTCGAGGACCAGCCGCGGGAAAACGTCCAGCCGGCACTTTCCCAATTCCTGAGCGGCATTCGCGCTGCTTTAGACTCGAAGAATTCCTGAGGAGCCCTGCATGAGCTGGTTGGAGAAACTGCTGCCCCCGAAGATCCAGCCGACGGATCCGAACGAGCGCCGCAGCGTGCCGGAAGGCCTGTGGATCAAGTGTCCCAGCTGCGAGACGGTGCTGTACAAGACGGACCTCGAGCAGAACGTCAACGTGTGCCCCACCTGCGGCCACCACCACCGCATCGGCGCGCGCGCCCGGCTGAACGCCTTCCTCGACGCCGAGGGGCGCTACGAAATCGGCCAGGAAGTCATCCCGGTCGACGCGCTGAAGTTCCAGGACAGCCGCAAGTACCCGCAACGCCTGAAGGAGGCGCTGGAGAACACCGGCGAGACCGACGCGCTGGTCGTGATGGGCGGCTCGGTGCTGAGCATCAACCTGGTTGCCGCGGCCTTCGAGTTCGACTTCATGGGCGGCTCCATGGGCAGCGTGGTGGGCGAGCGTTTCGTGCGCGGCGTCGAGTCCGCCATCGAACAGAAAGTGCCTTTCCTGTGCTTCACCGCCACCGGCGGCGCCCGCATGCAGGAAGGGCTGCTGTCGCTGATGCAGATGGCCAAGACCAACGCCGCGCTCACGCGCCTGGCGAAGAAGGGACTGCCTTACATCTCCGTGCTGACGGACCCGACCATGGGCGGCGTGAGTGCCGGCTTTGCGTTCGTCGGCGACCTCGTGATTGCCGAGCCCAAGGCGCTGATCGGCTTTGCCGGTCCCCGCGTGATCGAGTCGACCGTGCGCGTTAAGCTGCCCGAAGGCTTCCAGCGTGCCGAGTTCCTGCAGGAAAAAGGCGCCGTCGACTTCATCTGCGACCGCCGCGAACTGCGCAAGACCGTGGCCAACGTGCTGGCGATGCTGACGCGCCAGTCGGCCGACGCGGTCGGATAAAGACCGGATCCCTTCACCGCAGGGGCGCAGCGCGCGCCACTAGCGCAACACCGCCGCCTGCAAGTTCGCGACGACGATCGCCAGGACCTGCAGGACGATCAGCAGGGCCAGGGGCGACAGGTCGAAGCCGCCGACCAGCGGGATCATGCGGCGGAAGGGCCGCAGCAGCGGGGCGGCCAGGCGGTCGATCACGTCGACCATGGGCGAGTCTGCGCTGACCCAGGACAAGATCGCGTAGACGATCGTCAGGCCCACCGCGCCCGAGATCAGCAGGCGCACCAGCCCGAACAGCGCCAGGAGCGGCACCGCCGCGTAACCGCCGCCCAGCATCAGCGCCAGGATCAGGAACTGCGCCAGCTCGAACAGGAAGGCGGCCAGGATGCTCGCGAAGTCCCATCGCCTGTAACCCGGCATGACCTTGCGCAAGGGCAGCACGATCCAGTCGGTCAGGGCGAAGATGAAACGCCCGACCGGATTGCCGAAAGGAATGCGCTGGTGCTGCATGTAGGCACGCAACAGGCATGCGCCGCCGAGCAGGCCGGCAACGACGTCGAGCAGGAAGGTGGCGATCTGGAAGAACATGGTTCAGGTTGGGTCGTGGGATGATAGCGGCACCCACTGGACCCGCCGTGCCCGCCGCCCTCACCCTGCAGTCGCTTCCCCTGTTTCCCCTGAGCGCGGTGCTTTTCCCGGATGGCCTGTTGTCCCTGCGCATCTTCGAGGTGCGCTACCTGGACATGATCAACAAGTGCCGCAAGGCCGGCGCACCCTTCGGCGTGGTCTCGCTCACCGAGGGCAACGAGGTGCGGCAGCCCGGCGTGCAGGAGGCATTCGCGCCGGTGGGCACCCTGGCGACGATCGCCGAGTTCGAGCAACCGCAGCCCGGCCTCATGCTGGTGCGCGCGGTGGGTGCCCAGCGCTTTCGCATCCGCGACAGCGACCAGCTCAAGCACGGCCTGTGGGTCGCGAACGTGGAAAGCCTGGCCGCCGACATGGCGGTGACCGTGCCCGAGGACCTGCGGCCGGCGAGCGAGGCCCTGGAACGCCTGATCCAGTCGCTTCAGATCAACCCGGGCAACCCCGGCCCGATGCCGCTGCAGCCGCCCTGGAAACTGGACGACTGCGGCTGGGTCGCCAACCGCTGGTGCGAGTTGCTGCCGCTGCCGGTCGCACTGAAGCAGCGGCTGATGGAACTCGACAACCCGCTGGTGCGCCTCGAACTGGTGAGCGACGTGCTCACCAGGACGGGCATCATGAACTGAGTCGCCAGCGCAGGCGCGCAGGCGGCTCGCTCGGGCTTACCCCTTCTTCACGGCCTTGGAGAGTTCCTCGGCCTTGTCGTGGTGCTGGTGCAGCGTGGGCAGCGTCTTTTCGGCGAAGGCCTTCACGTCGGCGTCCTTGGAACCCTTGCTGGTCTTCTCGAACAGGCTGATGTCCTTCTTGTGGTCCTGCAGGCCCACGTGCTGGATGAAGTCCTGGTCGAAGTTCTTGGCCTTGGACAGCTTGTCCAACTGCTTCTGCTCCGCCTTGGGCAGCGCCGTGGGCAGCTTCACGTTCTTCTTCTGCGCCAGCGCCTTCAGTTCGTCGTTGGCCGCACTGTGGTCCTTCACGAGCATGGCGCCGAAAGCCTTGACGTCGGCGTTCCTGGCCTTGGACTCGGCGAGCTTGCCGACCTCGACCTCGAACATGCCGCCGGCGGCGGCCTTGTCGAAGAACTCCTTGTCGCCGTGGGACACCTTGTCGGCGGCAAAGGCCATGCTGCTGACGGCGAGGAGGATGGGGATGAGCGTTCTCTTCATGTTGGTTCTCCCTGTGGGAGAGGCAGTATCGAAGAGGGCGCGGCCCCGGCCCGTAGTCCGCTTCCGGCAACACTGACGGTGCGTGCCTACGTGCGTGGCAGCAGCTCAGCGCGGCGCGTATTCGGGGACCTGGCCGCGCAGCCACTGGCGCAGCGGCGCTCCGGCCGGCGCCGCCCCCGCCTGCTCGATCCAGCGCACCACCGCCTCGATGTCCGGCAGCGCGCCGCCGGTCTTGGCGATGCGCAGCTTCGCATGCGGGGTGGGCTCGGTGGTCTCGTCGTCGGCGAGCAGCTCCTCGTAGAGCTTCTCGCCGGGACGCAGGCCGGTGAAGGTGATGGGCACTTCCTGCTCGGTCTTGCCCGAGAGGCGGATCAGCATGCGCGCGAGTTCCACGATCTTCACCGGCTCGCCCATGTCCAGCACGAAGATCTGGCCCGTGCGGCCCATCAGCCCCGCCTGCAGCACGAGCTGCGCCGCTTCGGGGATGGTCATGAAGTAGCGCACGATCTCGGGATGCGTGACGGTCACCGGGCCGCCGCGGTCGATCTGCTGCGTGAACAAGGGCACCACGGAGCCGCTGGACCCCAGCACGTTGCCGAAACGCACGGAGACGAACTGGGTGTGCGGCTCGCGCGCGGCCAGCGCCTGCAGCACCAGCTCGGCGAGCCGCTTGCTCGCGCCCATCACGTTGGTCGGGTTCACCGCCTTGTCGGTGGAGATCAGCACGAAGCGCCGCGCGCCGCAGGCCGAGGCCGCCCGCGCCGCGTTGAGCGTGCCCAGCACGTTGGTGCGCAGCGCCTCGATCTCGTTGGACTCCTCCATCAGGGGCACGTGCTTGTACGCCGCGGCGTGGAAGACCACGGCCGGCCGGTGCTGGCAGAGCACGGCCTGCAGGCGTTCCGGCTCGCGCACGTTGGCCGTGTAGTACTGGCCCTGCATCTGCGGATGCGAGCGGCGCAGCTCCTGTTCGAGCTGGTAGATGCCGTACTCGGACACGTCGATGCACACCAGCTTGCCGACGCCGAAGCGCGCGATCTGGCGGCACAATTCGGAACCGATGGAGCCGCCGGCGCCCGTGACGGCCACGACCTGGCCGGAGAAGAGTTCCGCCAGGCCGGCGACGTCCAGGGCCACGGGGGCGCGCCCCAACAGGTCCTCCAGCTCGATCTTGCGCGGGCCCGTGCTTTCCGCCTTGAGCCACTCGTCCGGCCGCGGCAGCGTCAGCAGCGTGATGTGCGCCTCGGAAGCGAGCAGCAGCACCTGGCGCCGCTCGTTCGACCCCGGTGGGCTGGCGACAAGTGCCGTGCGCGCATCGGCCGCTTCGCACACCTCGGGCAGGTCCTCGATCGTGCCCAGCACGCGCACCTCCTGCAGGGAGCGCCCGCGCTCGCTGGCCAGCGGCGACAGGATGCCCACGGGCCGCCAGCGCTGCGAGCCCTTGAGCGCGCGCAGCGCGCCGGCCGCCTCGTCCAGCGAGCCCACCACCAGCACCGGCGTGCCGCCCTGCCCTTGCGTGCCGCGCTCGGCCCAGGTGCGCCAGGCCGCGCGCGCGCCGCCCATCGCCAGGAAGGCCAGGATAGGCTGCAGCAGCAGCACCGAGCGCGGGAACTCCGGCAAGCGCAGCATGAGCACCGCCAGCGCGGTGAACACGCCGCCCAGGAAGACGCCGCCGGCCAGCTGGCGAAATTCCGGCAGGCCGATGTATGTCCAGACCTGGCGGTCGACACGTCGCACGACCAGTCCGGCGGCCAGGCCCAGCACGCACCACGGGCTCGCGTCCCGCGCGAGCCGCGCGAAGTCGCCCGGGATTTCGAAATTGAAGCGCAGCCAGAACGCCGCCCACCAGGCCGCCAGCCCCAGCGCGAGGTCCAGCACCAGCAGCGACAGCGCCCTCCTAGACAGCAGCCGCACCCAGCGCCTCCGCGCGCTGCAGGGCGCGCCGCAGGTGGTCGATCACCCGGGCGAGCTGTTCGTCCGCCAGGTTGGAGCCCGAAGGCAGGCACAGGCCGGCGCCGAACAGGCGCGCGGACACGTCCTCGCCCTCGGCGTGCGCGAAGTACGGCGCACCGCGGAACAGCGGCTGCAGGTGCATGGGCTTCCACACCGGCCGCGCCTCGATCGAGTGCCGCTCCAGGCTGCGCAGCACGTGGTCGCGCCGGCGCGGGGCGTCCTCGCCCTGCAGCTCCATGCAGGTGAGCCAGCGGGTCGAGCGCATGCCCTCCGGCTCGGGCATCCACCGCACCTCGGGCAGGTCGGCGAGCGCCTGCCGGTAGATCGCGTGCACCTCGCGCCGCCGCTGCACGCGCTGGTCCAGCACGCGCAACTGGCCCCGGCCGATGCCGGCCAGCACGTTGCTCATGCGGTAGTTGAAGCCCACCTCCACGTGCTCGTAGTGCGGCGCCGGCTCGCGTGCCTGCGTGGACAGCTTGCGGGCACGGGCGACCAGGTCGGCATCGTCCGCGACCAGCATGCCGCCGCCGGAGGTGGTGATGATCTTGTTGCCGTTGAAGGAGTACACGCCCACGCGGCCGAAGCTGCCGCTCTGGCGGCCCTTGTAGGTGGCGCCCAGCGATTCCGCCGCGTCTTCCAGCACCGGCACGCCGTAGCGTTCGCAGATCGGCAGCAGCGCGTCCATGTCGGCGCTCTGGCCGTACAGGTTCACCAGCACCACGCAGCGTGGCAGCCGGTTCTCGCGGCTGGCCCAGGCGAAGGCGCGCTCCAGCGCCTGCGGCGACATGTTCCAGGAGCCGGGCTCCGAATCGATGAACACCGCCTGCGCGCCGCAATACAGGATGGGGTTGCAGCTGCCCACGAAGGTGAGCGAGGAGCAGAACACGGTGTCGCCGCGCTGGACGCCCAGCAGCAGCAGGCCCAGGTGGATGGCGGCCGTGCCGGAGCTCAGGGCCGCGGCATGGCCGACCCCTGCATACGCCGCGAGCTCGCGCTCGAAGCCGTCGACGTGGGGGCCCAGCGGGGCGATCCAGTTGCTGCGGAAGGCCTCCTGCACGAAGGCGGTCTCCTCCTCGCCCAGGTGCGGCGAGGACAGCCAGATGCGCTGCGACAGCTCGCGCCGCAGCAGCAGGTCCACGGGATGGCCCTGCGCATCGACGACGGGGAGCTGGTCGATCTGGTGTTCGTCCATCAGCGCGAGCGCGCGGCCCACGCCTTCGAGTTCCGGCAGCGTGACGGGCGGCTGGCCGGGCAGCGTGGCGATGTAGGCATCCTCGGGCGTGCGCGCCAGCGCCGCGCGGCGCAGGTCGCCGTCGGTGAGCGTGCGCCGCAGCTTGCCCTTGCTGTCCAGGACCAGCAGGATGTTCTTCGCCGTGCGCTCCAGCGCGTCCAGCGCTTCGCGGATCGTGCACGTCGCGGGCACGCACAGGGCCCGGAACAGCTGCTCGTTCATCGCACCCTCCTGGCCGGCACGCCGGCATAGATCCCCGGCACGTCCAGGTGCCCGCGTACCACCGCCCCGGCGCCCACCACGATGTCATCGGCGATGCGCACGCCGGGCAGCACCGCGGCGCCGGCGCCCACCAGCACGCGTTCGCCGATGCGCGCATTGCCGCCCAGCGCGGCGAGCGGCGCGACATGGGTGAAGGCACCCACCCGTACGTCGTGGTCGACCACGGCACCGTGGTTGACGATCACGCAGCGGCCCAGGCGTGCGCCCGGTGCGACCACGGCACGCGCCGCGACGAAGCTGCCCTCGCCCACCTCCGCGTGCGGGGACACGGACGCATCGGGGTGGATCACCGTCGCGAGCGGCAGGCCGATCGCCCGGGCTTCGCGCTCCCGCGCGGCCGCGGAGCCGATCGCCACATGCAGCTCGCTGCTGAGCGCGACCGCCGTGTCCAGCGCCTCGACGTCCAGTCCCGGCAGCAGCGCCTCGCCCGTGCGCGCCGGGTCGCGGTCGCTCACGCGCACGCGCGCCCAGCGGCCCTGCGCCAGCGCGGCATCGGCCGCCACGCGGCCATGGCCGCCGGCGCCCAGCACGAGGAGGATGGAGGTGGGGACCGTCACGTCAGTAGCTGTTGGTCTTTTCGAGGACGGCGCGGTCCAGCGGCCATGTGGCGAGAGCCCGTGCGATGCGTTCACCGGCATGGCCGTCGCCCCAGGGATTGTCACATGGCCAGCGGCCGTGGCTGCGCGCCGCGCGCAAGGCAGCGAGGATGTCGGCCGCGTCCGTTGCCACGTCGGCGACGTTGGGGCCGTGTTCGCGCATGTGCTGGCGGCTGCCCACGTTGACCACCGGCGTGCCGAAGCTCGCCGCCTCGATGATGCCCGAGGAGGAATTGCCCGCCATCACGGCGCAGTGACGGATGGCGGCGCAGAACTGCGCGCGCGGCAGGTGCTGGAGGCGGCGCGATCCGGGGGGCAGCTGCGCCGCGGCGAGCGCAGCGAGGATCTCGCGCGCGCCGGCGTCGGCATTCGGTTCCAGCCAGAGCACGGGCAGGCCCAGCCCGGCCAGGGCTTGCAGCAGCGAGCGGGTCTGCTGCGCCGCTTCGCCGGCCTGCTGCACGACGGGGTGGAACAGCGCCAGCACGAACTCCTGGCCAGGGGGCAAGCCGAGCGCGGCGAGCGTGTCCTCGCGGGACGCCGCGGCAAGGGCCTGCAGGCCGTCGAGCCCCGGCGCCCCCGTGAGCACGATGCGCGCCTGGTCTTCGCCCATCTTCAGCAGGCGCTCGCGCGCGGCCTGGGTCGCCACGCAGTGATAGCTCGCGAGCTTGCTGATCGCATGCCGCACCGGCTCGTCCACCGTGCCGGAACGCTCGCCGCCGTGCACGTGCACGGCGGGCACGCCCACGTGCAGCGCGGCGATGGCGCCGGCCAGCATCTCCCCGCGGTCCCCGAGCAGCAGCAAGGCGTCGGGACGGGCCCGTTCCAGCAGCTGGGTCATGCCCCGGGTGACGTCCGCGATGGCCAGCGCCATGCTGGCGCCCGTGCGCGTGAGCACGTCGACCGGGATCTCGGCCAGCACGGGCAGGCCACTGGCACGCACTTCGTCCACCGTCTGCCCGTGTGCGGGGCTCAGGTGGGTTCCGGTCACCGCCACCTGCACCTGCAATCCCGGCGTCGCCTGCATGCGCTGCAGGGTCGCCAGCATCAGGCCGAAGTCGGCCCGCGTGCCCGTGAGATAGAGGATGCGCCGCTGGCCCATGCGTTCAGTCCTGCAGCCAGTCCCATTGCAGCACGCTGCCCGCCGGGATGGCAGCGCGCGCACTGCGGCCCAGCACCCGGTCCCACTCGCCCGGCGCGATCCCGGTGGCGGGACGGCGGCAGGCCAGCATGGCCGCCTGCAGGGTCGTCCCGGCGGGGATGTCCACGGCCGCCACGATGCTGCGGCGGGCGACGCCCGCCGCGTCCTGCTCGTCGCGCTGCGGCGCCTTGACGCCGTCGCCCAGCATGGCCGTGATCCGGCGGATGCCGCGCACCATGCTGGCGAACTCTCCCGGCTCGAGCGACGCTGCGTGGTCGGGGCCCGGCAGCTTGCGGTCCAGGGTGAGGTGCTTCTCGATGACGCTGGCGCCCAGGCTCACGGCGGCCAGCGCCGCCTCGATGCCCGTGCTGTGGTCCGAATAGCCGACCGGCAGGCCCAGGGCCGCGCGCATGGTGGTGATCGCGCGCAGGTTCAGCGCCTCGTCCGGAGCGGGATAGGCGGACGTGCAATGCAGGACGGTGAGATCGGCGAGCGAGCCGCGGGCGGAGGCCGCCCAGGCGAGCGCCTCGCGCACCTCGTCCAGCGTCGCCATCCCGGTGGACAGCAGCACCGGCAGCCCCGTGGCGCAGGCATGCTGGACGAGCGCGCGGTGCGTCAGCTCGCCCGAAGGCAGCTTCATGCGCCGCACGCCCAGGGCGACCAGGAAGTCGACGGCGTCGAGCGAAAACGGCGTGGAGAAGAACTCGATGCCGACCGCCGCGCAGTGGTCGCGGATGCGCTCGTGCTGCTCGCGCGAGAGCTCCAGCTTGCGCAGCATGCCGAACTGGTCCTGTTCGCCGGTCTGCCGCTTCTGGTATTCGGCGGTCGGCGCGCCGGGCACCACCAGGTCCTCGGCGCGGAAGGTCTGGAACTTCACGGCGTCGGCGCCCGCGGCGCGCGCCGCATCGCACAGCGCCAGCGCCATGCCGAGGTCCCCGTTGTGGTTGACCCCGGCTTCGGCGATGACGAACACGGCCTCCATCACCAGACCGTCCAGCCGCCGTCGACCACCAGGTTGTGGCCATTGAGGTAGGAAGAGGCATCGCTGGCGAGGAACAGCATGCTGTTGACGATGTCGTCGCGGCTGGCCATGCGGCCCAGCGGCACGCGCTGCGCATAGTTGCGCACGAAGGTCTCGTTCTGGCCGCTGAACACGCCCCCCGGCGTGATGGCATTCACCCGCACGCCTTGCGCCCCCCAGTAGCTCGCGAGGTACTGCGTCAGGCCCCACAGGCCCGCCTTGCTCGCGGAGTAGATCGCGGGCGTGTTGATCGCGCGGCCCTGGTACTCGGAGCCTTCGTAGATGCGCTGGTCGGGCGCCACGATGCCGTAGATCGACAGCGTGTTCACGATGGCGCCGCGGCCGCGCTTGGCCATGGGCGCGCCGAAGGCCTGCGCGCAGAGCATGGCGCCGGTGAGGTTCACGGCCATCACCGCGTTCCAGTCCTCGAGCGGAAACTCCTCGAAGGGCGCGAAGAAGTTCTCGCTCTTGGTGGCCGCGTTGTTGAACAGCACGTCCGCCACGCCCCAGTGCGCATGCAGGCGTTCGGCGGCCGCACGCACGCTGGCGGGGTCGCTCACATCGGTGGGGACCTTCAGCAGCTCGCCGCTGTCGGCGCCCAGCCTGGCCAGGTCCTCCGTGCTGCGATCGAGCGCGCAGACGCGGGCGCCGGCCGCGAGGAAGGCCGCGACGGCGCCCTGCCCCAGGATGCCGGCCGCGCCGGTCATGGCGATGGTCTTGCCGTCGAGGCGGAAGCTGTCGGTCGTCATCAGTTGAACTGCCGGAACACGGGCTTGATGGCAGGTCCTTCGAGGAAGCGCTCGGCGCCGCCTTCGAGCGCGCGCGCGTAAACCGCGAGGGCCTGGCGCGCTGCCTCCAGCGTGCGCTGCAGTTCGCCCTCGCCGTGCGCGAAGCTCTGGGCGACCCAGGGCATGAGCACGCCGTGGCGGATCATCTCCTGCGAGAACAGCGTCCGCAGCGGCAGGCTGGCCTGGCCCTGCCGGTCGAAGGTGAGGTAGCTCATGGAGACGGCGCTGCCCTGCAGCTGGAAGTGCTTGTCCACCCCGGCCTCGCGCGCCAGCGCCTCCAGCCCCGCGATCAGCTTCGCGCCGTAGTCCCACAGGTGCCGCACCACGTCCTTCTCCTCGTACACCGCCACGGTCTCGAGGAAGGCGGCGAGGCTCGCCATCTCGCCGCCGTGGGTGGTGGAGACCAGGAAGGTGCGCTCCTGTCCCGGCCGGTTGATGGCGCCCACTTCCATCACCTCGCGCCGGCCCACGAGCGCGGCCACCGCGAAGCCGTTGGCCATGCCCTTGCCGAAGGTGCTCAGGTCCGGCTGCACGTCGTACAGGCGCTGCGCGCCGCGCAGGTCCCAGCGGAAGCCGGTGATCATCTCGTCGAGGATGAAGAGCGCGCCTTCGCGCCGGCACAGGTCCTGCACCTGCTTGAGGAAATTGCCTGGCCACTGCGCGACTTGCGGCGTGGCCGGCCGCATGCGGTCGTGACCCGGGGCCGCATCGCAAGGCCCGACCGTCGTGGCCGGCTCCAGCATCACGCCGGCGATCTCGCCGGGGTGCGCGGCGAACAGCGCCTGCAGGCTGGCGAGGTCACCGTAGTCGAACACCAGCGTCGTGGCGTGGTGCACCTCGGGGATGCCGCGCTTGATCGCGGTGGCGCCTATGAACCAGTCGTCGAAGGAGAAGAAGGGATGCTGGCGCGGCACGCAGATGTAGCGCCGGCCGGTGTACGCCCGCGCGACCTTGGCGGCGGCCGTGGTGACGTTGGAGCCGTTCTTCGCGAACTTGACCATGTCGGCGGCGGGAATCAGGTCCACGATCTTCTCGGCGGCCTCCAGCTCCAGCACGGAGGCGCGCGTGAGGTTCACGCCGAGCTCCATGCCACGGATCGCGGCGCGGTTGATGCGCGCGTCCGCATAGCCGATCGTCACCGCCCGCAGCCCCATGCCGTAGTCCAGCAGGGTGCGGCCGTCGGCCGCGGTCACGTAGGCGCCCTTGCCGCTGACGAGGATCTCGGGCGCGTTGGCCGGGTACTGATCGTCGCCGCGCGAATAGGTGTGGGCGCCGCCGGGGATCACCCGGTGCAGGCGCTCGCTGTAGGACATCAGGAAACCTCCCCCAGGCTTGTCCACTCCGTGGCCTGCGCCTCCCCCCTCCGCAAGCGGAGGAGGCGAGCGCCTTCGGGCGGCCGTGCGGCGCTCTTGCTCATTTCTCGATCTCTTCCAGCAGCGACAGCACGCGGATGTCGTCCTGCAGGGTGTGCGGGAAGCGCGCTTCGCCGCGGGCGGCCGCGAGGAAGCTGGCGACCTCGGCGACGTACATCGCTTCGCCGATGTTCTGGTGGTAGCCGGCGTGGGCGACGCTCCTGGGCTGGTGGAGCTCCACCAGGCGGCCGGGCTCGGCCTCCCACACGCGCACGACGCCGCTGTCCCAGTCCCAGGACAGCGAAGCGCGCTCGAAGTTGAGCGTCAGGTTGCGCACGGCCTGGCGCGCGACCACGTCCACCACCAGCGTGCCGACGAACCCCTGGAAGCGCAGCAAGGCCGCGTACGTGTCGTCGATGGGCGCGCCCACGTCGGTGGTGCGCAGCTTCGTGCCTTGCACCTTCGCAGGCCAGCCGAAGGCGGCGACCATCCAGGTGAGCTCGAAGGGCACGATCTCGCGCGCGCCCCCGGTGAGCGGATTGGACACGTAGTAGTCGCTGACCTGCTCCCAGGGATGCCAGTCGGGCAGGTACTGGCCGCAGTGGTAGGAGAAGTTGCAGACCTTGCCGTAGCGCGCCGAGTGCACGATCTGCGTGATCTCGCGGATGGCCGCGTGAAAGCGCAGCGTGCAGGACGGCGCGACCACCACGCCCTGGGCGCGGGCTTTCTCGTCGAGCGCCGGCAGCGGGTCGCGCACCACACTGGCCTCGACGAACACCGGCTTTCGCGCAGCGATCGCCCAGGCCATCGCCGTGTGATGCTGGTCGGGCGGCGTGGAGACCACGACGGCGTCGAAGGCCTGCACGTCGGCCGCCGCGAGCTGCTCGCGCACGGGGATGCCGTACTCCTGCGCCGCCTGCGCGCGGCGGTCGGCCCGCAGGTCGAACCCTTCCACCTGCTGCACGCCCAGCTGGCGCAGGCAGCGCACGCGGCGCCGCCCCATGGAACCCAGTCCGATCACCAACGCCTTCACGGCAGCCTTCCCTTGAAATGTTGCATCACGGCTTCCACGCAGAGGAAGTCGAACAGGTCGTCGACCTCGTAGTTCTGCCAGCGTTCGATTGTGTACCCCAGCACGCGGGGCGGATAGAAAGTGCGGTGGCGCTGCAGAGCCTCGGTCTTGACGGCGTAGGCCACGCCATAAGGAAACCACGCGACCGGCGCATCGCCGGATACCGCCTCGGCCCAGGGGGCGAGGCGCCCGTCGTCGTCCATGCGCTTCATGACCGCGGGCTGTTCCAGCTGCACGCGGCCGACGGTGACCACCGCATCGGTCTCGTCCCAGCGCCGCCGCAGCAGTTCGGCGACGCCCGGCAGGTCGCTGCCGGCCCGCAAGGGCGAGGTGGGTTCGAGCAGGATCACCGCGTCGAAGGTCTCGCCTTCCTGCTCGCGCAGAAATTCCAGCGCGTGCAGCGCCGCGTCGGCCGAGGTGCTGGTGTCGCCGGCCAGCGCAGGCGGGCGCAGGAAGGGCACGCGGGCACCATGCGCGCGGGCGACCTGCGCGATGGCTTCGTCGTCGGTGGACAGCACGACATCCGCGATGGCGGCACACGCGCGCGCCGCTTCTATGCTCCACGCGATCAGCGGCTTGCCGGCCAGCGGCCGGATGTTCTTGCCGGGCAGGCGCTTGCTGCCGCCGCGGGCGAGGATGAGGGCAAGGATGCGGGGCGCCTTCATGGGCGGGGTCCTGTGGGCCGGCGCGCGGCCAGGGTTGCAATTTCCTGCGCCACGCGCTGTGCCGCGCCCCCCTGCGGCCCGGCGGCGGAGGCGTCGCGACGGACGGCGGCGAGCTGTTGCGCCAGCAGCGCCGGCAGCGCTTCGAGACCAGGCACCCCCGTGCCCAGCCCCAGGCGGCCATAGTCCATGCCCGAACGCTGGACCAGGGGCGAAAAGGACAGCGCGAGGACCTGCTTGCCCGCCGCGTGCGCCTGCGCACCCACGGTGGTGGCCTGCACCACCACGACGTCCGCGGCCGCCAGCACGGGCACGAGGCCTTCGCGATCGGGCTGGCTCCAGTGCACGCGCGCGTGCGGCGCGGGCGGCGTGAAGCGGTGCCACTCGTTGGGGTGGTAGCGGATCGCCAGGCAGGCATCGTCGCGCGCCAGCACCTCGTGCAGCAGCAGGTCCTGCACGGCTTGCCCCAGCGCCGGGCCCGCCCAGCGCGGGTCGGCGTCTTCCGGTTCCATGTGGCCGGCCCAGAGCACCACGGGGCGCTCGCCCCAGCCGCGTTCCGCGCGCAGGCGCGCCGCGGCCTCGCGCGCCTGCGGGCCGGCGAGCGCGTCGAAGGCCGGGTTGCCGGTGACGACGATGCGGCCCGCATCCACGCCCGCATCGACGAGGTTGCGGCGCGTGCCTTCCGACAGCACCGTGATGCGGTCGGCGTGGACCGCGCGTTCGCGGTAGGGATCGCCCGGCAGGGCGAAGAGATCCACCATGGAGAGCGACGGGATGCCCAGGGCCTGCGCCGCGACGATGGCCGCCTGTTCACTGCGCGGCGAGTTCGTGGCCACCACGATGTCCGGGCGCAGTTCGCGCAGCACGCGCTGCATGAAGCGCACCGGAAGGAACGCCTGTCGGCCGCCCAGGCGCCATTGCTCCCAGGCCGCCGGCGCGCCCAGCGCGTGCACGGTTTCCTGGAAGTTGAGCCCGAGGTAGGCGAGCGAATCCTCGCGGGCGACGTCCGGATGTTGCTGCTCGCCCAGCAACTGCTCGCCGTAGCGGAGAGCCTGTTCGCCTTCCGCACCGGTGCAGAAGTCGCGGTAGCCCAGCGGCTGCTCGCCGGCGCGCCGGGCAACGCCGGCCGCGGTGGTGAGCGCCAGGATGCGCGCATCGCAGCCGGGGACCAGCGCACGCAGGGCCCGCATCACCGGCAGGCACATCTCCACGTGGCCGCCGCCGTAGCTCACGAACAGCGCCTTCATCGCTGGGCGTCCCACAGCGCCAGGGCAGCCAGCGCGCGCAGCTCGCGCGTGTGATTCGCGCTGCCGTCGCCGTGCTGCGCCAGCAGGCGCTCGACTTGCGCCGGCGCGAACAGCTCGCGCAGCAGGCCGCTGGCACCAAGCACCTGCCGCAGCCAGGGCTGGCTGTCCTTGCGGAACCACTCGCCGACCGGCACGGTGAACATCTGCTTGCGCCGGTAGGCCAGGTCCTCGCCGATCAGCGGCGTGACCGCGCGCTTGTACCAGTGCTTCTTGTCGCCGTCCGCGGACAGCTTGGTGGCACCGCGCGCGCAAAAGGCGAACTCCATCATCCGCCAGTCGAGGAAAGGCGTGCGCGCCTCGATCGAGACGGCCATGCCCATGCGGTCCGGCTTCACCAGGTTGTTGCCGCACAGGAGCAGTTGCATGTCCAGGTACAGCGCCTGGTTCACGCGGTCGAAGTGCGCCGCCTGCTCGAACCAGGGCTGCGCCGCGGCCTCGAAGCTGTCCACGTCCCGCAGCCGTCGCGCGATCTCCGGGCGATAGAGTGCCGCCTTGGCTTGCGGCGTGAACAGGGAGATCGCGTCGAAGTAGCCGCGCCGGAAGTCCGCGTCGGACTGCGTGAAGGCCTCGGGCCGCGCGAAGTACTCCGCGTACTTGTCGTAGCCCGCGAACAGCTCGTCACCCCCGTCGCCGGTGAGGACCACCTTGACGTGCTTCGCCGCCAGCTCGCTCACGCGCAGGGTCGGCATGAAGGACGCGTCGCCGTGCGGCTGGTCCAGGTGGTACAGCACTTGCGGCCAGCGGGCCAGCATGTCCAGTTCGGCGATCTCGCTGGTGTGCGCGCAGCCGAAGCGCGCGGCTGCCTGGGCCGCGTAGGCCGACTCGTCGAAGCGCGGGTCGGCAAAGCCGATGCAGAAGGTGCGCACCGGCTGCTGCACATGACGCGCCATCAGCGCCACGATGGTGCTGGAGTCCACGCCGCCCGAGAGGAAGGCGCCCCAGGGCACGTCGGCGCGCAGGCGGAGGCGCGTGGCGTCGTCCAGGATGGCGAGGAACTCCTCGCTCCAGGCGCCGAAGTCCTGCTCGCGTTCCTGCTGGGCGGCCAGGTTCCACCAGCGGCCCTGCTCCACGCCGGATCGCGTGAACCGCATCCAGCAGCCCGGCATGAGGTGCCGGACGCCCTGCCACACCGTCCACGGCGCCGGAATGTAGTTGAACGTCAGGTAGTGGTGGATCGCCTCGAGGTCCGGTTCGGGACGCGCGGGCAGCGCCTGCAGCAGCGCCTTGATCTCCGAGGCGAACAGCGCCCGGCCGCCCTGCTGCGCGACGTACAGGGGCTTGACGCCGATGCGGTCGCGCACCAGCAGCAGGGCATCCTCGCGGGCGTCGTCGATGGCGATCGCGAACATGCCGTTGAGGCGCTGCACGAAGGCGAGCCCCTCGCGCTCGTACAGGCGCAGCAGCACCTCGGTATCGGACGCCGTGTCCAGCCGCACGCCTTGCGCGCGCAACTCGGCGGCGAGCTCGACGAAGTTGAAGATCTCGCCGTTCTGCACGATGGCGATGCGGCCGTCGTCCGAGACGAAAGGCTGGTGCCCGTGCGCGAGGTCGATGATGGAGAGGCGGCGGTTGCCCACGGCGACGCCGCGCGCCGGATCGTGGCGGATGCCTTCATCGTCGGGACCGCGGTGCACCAGCGTGCGCGCCATCGCGGCCAGCACGTCGTGCGTCAGCGGCCGGCGCTCGCGGTCCCAGTAGCCGAAGATGCCGCACATCTCAGTTCGCTCCGCGGCCGGTCAGGCGGCCGACCGTCCAGGCGAGGATGCGCAGGTCCAGCCACAGGTCGTGCTCGCGCACGTAGCGCAGGTCGAGTTCCCGGCGCTGGTCCTCCGTGCCCTCGGAGCGCAGCACCACCTGGGCCAGACCCGTGATGCCGGGGCGCACGCTGCAGCGCAGCGCCCAGTCGCTCTCGTTGTACAGCGAGCGCTGGACCGGCACGTCGGGCCGCGGGCCGACCAGGCTCATGTCGCCGCGCAGCACGTTCAGCAGCTGCGGCAGTTCGTCCAGGCTGGTCCGGCGGATGAAGCGGCCCACCCGCGTGATGCGCGGGTCGTTCGCCGAGGTGTTGAACGGGCCGATCGCCGCCGCGTTCGCCACCATGCTGCGGAACTTGAGCATGCCGAAGCGGCGGCCGTCGCGGCCGATGCGCACCTGCGTGAACAGGACCGGGAAGCCGCTGTCGATCGCCACGGCGGCCGCGGTGGCCAGCAGCAGCGGCGACAACAGCAGCAGCGCCGTGCCGGCGAGCAGGACGTCCAGCAGCCGCTTCATGGGCGCGCGGCCAGTCCGGCGGCAATGGAGCGGATGCGGTCGCCGACACGCTGGCCGTCGGCGGCGACCTGCTGCGGCGTGCGTTGCGCCAGTTCGCGCTCGGCGGCGCGCAAGGCCGCGACCTCGCGCTCGAAGTCCATTGCGTCGTCGCGGTGGAATGTGCGCGACAGGATGACGGCCTGCGAGCCCAGGCGCAGGTGTTCGGCGAGCACGTCGCGGCCGGGCAGCAGCCCTTCGTCCAGCCGGGCGATGCCGCCGAAGCCGAAGCGCAGGCCCTGCGCCCTGGCCGCACGCGCGACGCGATCCACGCTGCCGTCGGCAAGCGGCTCGAACATGAAGCGGCAGCCCAGCGACAGGTGCAGGTCGTTGAGGCCGACGTAGATCTCGCGCAGCCCTGGGGTGGCCGCCCAGGTTTCGACGCTGGCCAGCGCCGCCGCCGTTTCCAGCAGCGCCACGATGGGTGCGCGGCCGGCGACGATCGCGCCGAAGGCTTGCAGCTGCGCGGCGCCTTCGAACATGGGCAGCATCAGGCTGTCGGCGCCCTGGGCGAGCACCGCGTCCACTTCGGCGCGGGTTCCTTCGTGCAAGGGGTTCACGCGAACCATCAGCGGCGAGCGCTTCAGGACGGCGCGCACGCGCGCCACGTCCGCCAGCTGGTGGGCGCTGATGAAGGTGTTGCGGCCGGCCTGGCGCTCGGCCTTGCCGATCCGCTCGAGGTCGACGAACAGGCGAAAGCCGCCCAACGCATCGCAGCGCCGGGCAAACGCCGGATCGTTGGTGATCTGTATCAGCTCGAGCATGCCCACCGGGATTATCGCGCGAGGGAGGAACGCAGGTCCCTGCTGGCGAGCCAGGCTGCGCCGAACACCGCGACAGCCGCGACGATCGCGGCCGCCCATTGCGAGGCGGCTGCCGCTGGGCGTCCGGCGACGAGCAGGACGAGCTGCACCGCGAGCAGCACGCCACCGGCTGCGCCGAGCGCCGGCCATGGCATCCAGCCCCGGGATGCCGGGCGTACGGCACGCAGCAAGACGAGCGCGATCACGGCAGAGAGCGCGACCAGCCAGGCCATCAGGGTCGCGCCGCTCCCCCGCGCCGCCACGAGCAGGATCGCGAGGGCGGCGCCGTAGGCGACCACGGCAATGCGCAAACGCTCCTGCGCGGCGAGCGCCGCCATGGCGATGGTGATCAGCGCCTGCGCGGGCAGGCTCCAGGCGCCGATGCGCCCCCAGTGCGCCACGTCCTCCAGGGCCTGCGGCTGCATGCGGCCCCAGCCGAAAAGCAGCTGCGCGATGGCGGGGGCGGCGACCAGCAGGCCCGCCGCGCAGGCGCAAGCGAGCGCCCAGGCCAGGGCGAATCCCCGCCGCATCATCGCGGCGGCTTCCATGCTCGTGCCGCCGCGCAGCGCATGCACGATCGGCCCGAGCGCCAGCGTCCCCACCAGCTGGATCGCGAGGACCAGGGGAAGTTCGACCAGCTTCCACGCGTAGTTGAAGGTGGCCAGCGCACCGGCCGCTTGCTGCGCGGCGAGCGAACGCGCCGCGAAAGGCAGCGCGAGCGGCAGGCCCGCGGCGGCGACGGCCCACAGCCACACGGAGGGCGTCGGCAGGGCAACGAAAACAGCGTCCAACGCCATCTGGAAGGGCCGCTGCCGCCAGTGCAGCCAGCTCAGGCGCGCGCCCATCGCGGTGAGAAGGCCCAGCCCCAGCACCAGCACCTCCAGGCGCGGGGCCTTCACGCCGGACACCACCACCGCCAGCGTGGCGATCAGCACCCCGTTCACGACCAGGTTGGAGGCGTACATGCCCGTGAGGTCCCGTTCGTGTTGCAGCCGGGTCATCCACAAGGTGGCCAGCAGCGCCAGCGGCAAGCCCGCAGCGCCCCAGGCGAGACCCGTCCCCGCCAGCGCTTGCAGGGACGGGGGCAGCCCGCCCGCCAGCCAGCGCACGACCGGCTGCTGGGCCAGCACAAGCACCGCCGCCAGCACGATTCCGCCCACCAGGAGCCAGCGCGCCACCCGGCGCTGGCTGGCCGCGATGCGCGCGCCATCCTCGTGCGACCACAGCGGCAGCAGCACGTAGGCCAGCGCCCCGCTCGCGAGGATGGTGGCCACCAGGTCCGGCAGGGTCAGCATCAGGACCGCCACGTCCCCCATGCCGCTGGCACCGAAGGCCGCGGCCTGCACCGATTCGCGCACCAGCCCCAGCAGGCGGCTGGCGAGCAGGAGGGCAAGGGAAACGGCGCCGGCCTTCAGGAACATGGGGCCGGATTATCCGTGCCGACGGCCGAGCACCCGGGCGAAACCTACAATCGAGGGTTTCGCCCCCAGCCGCGCCCAGGGCGCCCGGACATGTCCCAAGACCAGACCACCCCGCCCACCGACGAGAACCAGCTGATCGCCGAACGCCGCGAAAAGCTCAAGGCCCTGCGCGAGGCGCACCGCCAGGGCGCCGGCCCGGCCTTCCCGAACGATTTCAAGCCGGAGGTGCACGCCTCCCAGCTGCACGCCACGCACGGCGCGAAGGCGGCCGAACAGCTGGAGGCCGAGGGCAGCACCGCCCGGGTCGCCGGCCGCATGATGCTCAAGCGCGTGATGGGCAAGGCCAGTTTCGCCACGCTGCAGGACCAGTCCGGGCGGATCCAGATCTACGTCACGCGCGACGCCGTGGGCGAGGAAGCCTACGCCGCGTTCAAGCACTGGGACCTGGGCGACATCGTCGGCGCCGAGGGCAAGCTGTTCAAGACGCGCACCGGCGAGCTGTCGCTGCACGCCACGTCGGTGCGCATGCTGACCAAGAGCCTGCGCCCCATGCCGGACAAGTTCCACGGCATGACCGACCAGGAGCAGAAGTACCGCCAGCGCTACGTCGACCTGATGATGGACGAGGAGGCGCGCAAGCGCTTCGTCGCGCGCAGCAAGGCGCTGTCAGGCATCCGCGACTTCATGGTGCAGGCGGGCTTCCTGGAAGTGGAGACGCCCATGCTCCACCCCATCCCCGGCGGCGCCAACGCCAAGCCCTTCATCACCCACCACAACGCGCTGGACCAGGAGATGTACCTGCGCATCGCGCCGGAGCTCTTTCTCAAGCGCCTGCTGGTGGGCGGCTTCGAGCGGGTGTTCGAGATCAACCGGAACTTCCGCAACGAAGGCATCTCGGTGCGCCACAACCCCGAGTTCACCATGATGGAGTTCTACGCGGCCTACTGGAACTACCGCGACCTGATGGACTTCACCGAGGACCTGCTGCGCGATGCGGCGCAGAAGGCAGTCGGCAAGCTGCAGCTCACGTATGCGGGCAAGGAAGTGGACCTGTCCATGCCGTTCGAGCGCCTGACCATTCCCGAGGCGATCGTGAAGCACAGCGACGCCGGCGACAACGTGGGCAACCGGGACTGGCTGGTGCAGCAGCTGCGCAAGCTGGGCCTGTCGGAGGAGAAGGACCGCCTGTCCGCGCGCTCGCTGGCCTCGCTGCAGGTGATGTACTTCGAGGAGAAGGTGGAGGAGAAGCTCTGGCAGCCCACCTTCATCATGGAACACCCGACCGAGATCTCGCCGCTGGCGCGTGCCAACGACGAGCGGCCCGAGGTGACCGAACGCTTCGAGCTGTACATCACCGGGCGCGAGATCGCCAACGGCTTCTCCGAGCTCAACGACGCCGAGGACCAGGCCGCGCGCTTCCAGGCGCAGGTGCAGGCCAAGGACGCGGGCGACGACGAAGCCATGTTCTTCGACCACGACTTCATCCGCGCGCTGGAATACGGCATGCCGCCCGCGGGCGGCTGCGGCATCGGCATCGACCGCCTGATGATGCTGCTGACCGACAGCCCCAGCATCCGCGACATCATCCTGTTCCCGGCGCTGCGCCGGGAAGGCTAAGGGGCCGGACGGCCCTCAGGGCAGCAGCGACAGCGCGCGCATGTAGCGCGGCTCCGTCATCAGGGCGTCCCAGGTGATGGACGGGCCGCAGGGCAGCAGGGCGAGGCGGCGGTGCTCGCTCATTTCGCTGATCGTCCACTCGCCGCGCTCCAGGGCCGCGTCCAGCTGCTCGAGCATCTCGTCGATCGATTCGCCGCCGGGGCTGTTCACGGACTCGTTGCACAGCAGGACCATGTCGCAGCCGGCATTCAGCGCGGCGACGGCGGCCTCGGTGAAGGTGACGTCGCGGCCTTCGATCTTGCGCGCGCCCACCATGCTCAGGTCGTCGCTGAAGATCGCGCCCTGGAACTGCAGCTGCTCGCGCAGGATGTCCTGCAGCCAGCGCGGCGAGAAGCCCGCCGGCAGCGCGTCCACGCGGCTGTAGATGACGTGGGCGGGCATCACGCTGGTCAGCGTCGTGTCCAGCCACTCGTAAGGGATCGCGTCGTCCAGCAGGATTTCCTCCAGGGAGCGCTCGTCTTGCGGAATTTCCAGGTGCGAGTCGGCGCGCACATAGCCATGGCCGGGGAAATGCTTGCCGCAGTTGGCCACGCCGGCCTGCAGCAGGCCCTGCATCAGGCAGCGCGCCAGCATGGTGGTGATGCGCGGGTCGCGGTGGAAGGCGCGGTCGCCGATCACCGAGCTGGCGCCGTAGTCCAGGTCCAGCACCGGCGTGAAGCTGAAGTCCACGCCGCAGGCGCGCAGCTCGGCGCCGAGCACGTAGCCCGCGCCCGTGGCAGCAGCCATCGCCTGCATCGCGGCTTCGCCCTCGCGGCCACCGTGCCGCAGCCACATCTCCCCGAAGCGGCGCATGGGCGGCAGGTGGGTGAAGCCGTCGGTGCGGAAGCGCTGCACGCGCCCGCCCTCGTGGTCCACCGAGATCAGCAGGTCGGGGCGGACCGCCTTGATCTCGGCGCACAGGGCGGCGAGCTGCTCGCGGTCCTGCCAGTTGCGGCCGAACAGGATCATGCCGCCCACCAGCGGGTGCGCCAGGCGGCGGCGGTCGTTGGCGGACAGGGCCAGGCCGGCGACGTCGATGATCACCGGTGCATGTTCACTCATTGCTTCTTCTCTTTCTGTTCGACGACCACGAAGCTCGCCGCGTAGTCGCTTTCGTCGGTGACGGTCACCAGGGCGCTGAGCCCCTTCGCCTCGCACCAGTCCTTGAGTTCGCCGTGCAGCACGATGACGGGCTTGCCGCTCGCCAGCTTGCCAACTTCGCAGGAACGCCAGGTCATGGGCATGCGCATGCCCAGCCCCACGGCCTTGCTGAAGGCTTCCTTGGCCGAGAAGCGCGTGGCGAGGTAGCGCACGCCGCGCTCGGGCCAGCGCGCGCTGCGCGCTTTCCAGGTGGCGAATTCGCCTTCGCTGAGGATCTTGTGCGCGAAGCGGTCGCCGTGGCGCTCCAGGGACGCGCGGATGCGCCGCACGTCGCAGATGTCGGTGCCTATCCCGTAGATCACTGGTCGAAGCCGCCCATGCGCGCACCCTGGATCGCCGCAAGGTAGGCCCGCACCGTGGCGGCATAGCCCAGCTCCAGGGCGTCGGCAACCAGGGCATGGCCGATGGAGACCTCCAGCACGCTGGGCACCGCGCGCAGGAAATCCGGCAGGTTGGCGCGGCTGAGGTCGTGGCCCGCGTTGACGCCCAGGCCGCACGCATGCGCCGCCTGCGCGGCCGCGGCGAAGCGGCGCAGCTGCTCGCCCTGGTGGGTGGTGCCCCAGGCCGCGGCATAGGGCTCGGTGTACAGCTCCACGCGATCGGCACCGACGGTCTTGGCGAAGGGGATCGCGCGCGGGTCGGCGTCCATGAACAGGCTCACCCGCACGCCCAGCGACTTGGCTTCGGCGATCAGGGGCTTCACGCGCTCGCCGTCCTTCTCCAGGTCCCAGCCATGGTCGCTGGTGAACTGGCCCTCGCTGTCCGGAACGAAGGTGCACTGGTGCGGGCGCAGCTCGCGCACGAAGTCCATCAGGTTGTGGAAGGGATTGCCCTCGATGTTGAACTCGGCCCGCGGCCAGTCCTTCTTCAGCAGGGCGTGCAGCTCCCGCACGTCGTGCGCGCGGATGTGGCGGGCATCCGGCCGCGGGTGCACGGTGATGCCGTGCGCGCCGGACTGCAGGCACAGGACGGCCGCGCGCGTGACGCTGGGGATGCCCAGGTGGCGCGTGTTGCGCACCAGCGCGACCTTGTTCAGGTTGACGGACAGCGCGGTGTTCATAGGGCTTGGAGATCCATCATCAGTTGCCGCGTGCGCAGGGTCGAGACGCCGCAATGGTAGTGCAGCAGGACGCGCAGTTGCGGCTTGAGCTCGCCCATGCCCGCGACCTGCCGCAAGGTGGCATGGAAAGGCGCCGGGTCGTCCAGCGCCTGCTGCAGCGCGAGCCACTGCGCGCCTTCCAGGCTGCCACGCTCGTCGCCCTCTTCCGCCTCGACCAGCCCGCCTTCCGCGCGCAGGCTGTAGCGCTGCGTGGGGTCCAGGCGCGCCAGCGTGCCGGTCTGCGCGTCCAGCGTCGGCAGCAGGCCGATCTCGCGCAGCAGCAGCAGCTCGAAGGCCCGCAGGGCGGGCTGCAGGGTCAGGGGATCGTCCGTCGCCAGCATGCGCACGGCGGCGGCGTAGACGTCGAACAGCGGCGGGTGCGGATCGTCGCGCGCCAGCAGGCGCAGCAGCAGCTCGTTGAGGTAATAGCCCGAAAGCAGCGCCTCGCCCGTGGGCATCACCTGGCCGCCCAGCCACTCCGCGGATTTCAGCGTGCGGATCTCGGCGTCGCCGCCGAAGGTCACGTGCAGCGGCTGCAGGGGCAGCAGCACCGGCCGGAAGTTGGAGCTGGGCTTCTTGGCGCCCTTGGCGACGACCGCGATGCGGCCGTGGTGCCGCGTGAGCACTTCCAGGATCAGGCTGGACTCGCTCCAGTCGTAGCGGTGCAGGACGAAGGCGGGTTCGTCGGCGATGCGGCGGGTGGCCATGACGAAAGGACGTGGCCGCTACGCGGCTTCCATCACGAAACGACGGGTCATGCTGTCACCGCGGCGCGCAGCGCCAGGGTCATCTGGTCATTCATAGCCGAAAGACCGCACCCGCGCCTCGTCGTCGGCCCAGCCCGATCGCACCTTCACGAAGATCTGCAGGAACACCTTGGCGTCGAACAGCTGCTCGAGCTCCTGGCGGGCCTCGGTGCCTATGCGCTTGAGCTTTTCACCGCCCTCCCCGATCACCATGGCCTTGTGGCTGTCACGCTCGACCACGATGGTCGCCGCGATGCGCACCATGCGCTTGAACTTGGGGCTCGGCTCCTCCTCGAACTTGTCGATGACCACCGTGGAGGTGTAAGGCAGCTCGTCGCCGGTCAGGCGGAACAGCTTTTCACGCACCATCTCGCCGGCCATGAAACGTTCGCTCTTGTCCGTGAGTTCCTCGGCCTCGTAGAACCAGGGCTGCTGCGGCAGGTACTTCGCGCACACTTCCAGCAGGCGCTGGACGTCCTTCGCATTCTTGGCCGAGATGGGCATGAACTCGGTGAAAGGATGGCGCTGCTGCATGTCGCGCAGCCAGGGCGCGAGCTCGCCGCGGCGGTGCACCAGGTCCAGCTTGTTGGCGATGAGGATGGCCGGGATGCCCGGCTTGAGCAGCGCCAGGACCTTGGCGTCGCCCAACGTGAAGTTGCCCGCCTCCACCACGAACAGCACCACGTCGACGTCGCCGACGACGCCCGTCACGGCGCGGTTCAGCGAGCGGTTCAGCGCGGAGCCGTGGCGGGTCTGGAAACCGGGCGTGTCGACGAACACGAACTGCGTGCTGCCCTCGGTGCGCACGCCCGTGATGCGGTGCCGCGTGGTCTGCGCCTTGCGCGAGGTGATGCTGATCTTCTGCCCGACCAGCGCGTTGAGCAGCGTGGACTTGCCCACGTTGGGCTTGCCCACGATCGCGACCAGTCCGCAGCGCTGCGCGCCGGAAAGGGCCTCGCCGGCGCCGGCGCCGGCCTCCGGGCCGGCGTCTTCGTCCGGGCCGGCCATCTCGCCTTCGGTATTCATTTGAGCTTCGTTTTCAACACCAGCAGCATAGCGGCTGCGGCGGCCTGTTCGCCGGCTCGCCGCGATGCGCCGGTGCCGCGTTCGGCAAGGCCGAGCTCGCTGACCTCGCACTCGACGTCGAAGGTCTGCTTGTGGGCGGCCCCCACGGTGCCGACCACGCGGTACAGCGGCAGCTTCATCTTGCGGCCCTGCAGCAGTTCCTGCAGCTCGGTCTTGGGATCCTTGGCCGCTGCCTGCATCTCCGGCTTGATCTCCAGCTCGCTGAAGAGCCGGTGCACCAGCGCCTCGGCCGAGGGGTAGCCGGCGTCGAGGTAGACGGCGCCGATCACGGCTTCGAGCGCATCGGCTAGGATGGAGGGTCTCTTGTGGCCGCCGGAACGCGCCTCGCCCTCGCCCAGCCGGATGAGCCCCGGCAGTTCCAGCCCGACGGCGAGCTGGTGCAGCGTTTCCTGCTTGACCAGGTTGGCCCGCACGCGCGACAGGTCGCCCTCCGGCAGGTCCTTCAGGCGCCCGTACAGCAGCGCCGCGACCGAGAGGTTGAGGACGGCGTCGCCCAGGAACTCCAGCCGCTCGTTGTGGTCGGCCGAGAAACTGCGGTGCGTGAGGGCCCGCGCCAGCAGGGCGGGGTCCTGGAAGCGGTGCCGCAGGCGGTCCTGCAGCGCCGCGAGCGCGTCGGCCACGTTCGGGGTACTACCTTCCGGGGCGCGATTGCCCCTCGTACTTCATGGTCAGCCAGGCCGGCCCGGCCAGGTGGAACTCCTTCTCGTAGGCGAAGGAGACCTGGATCTGGTCGCCGTTCTTCGTGATGGTGAGGTCCTTGCCCTGGATGGACGAGATGCTGTTGATGTCCGCCGCCTTGTCGAAGGACGAGCGCACTGCCGCGACGGTGGGCTCGTCCTTGGCCTTGTTGATGGCCTTCAGCGCCGCCTGGTACTCGAGCACCGATGGAAAGATCTGCAGCCCGATCGCGCCCAGCACGCCGAGCACGGCCAGGAAAAAGATGATCGTGAGCAGCGACGCGCCCGCCTGCCGCGACTTGAGTCCCATGAAGCCCTCCGTCCTATTATTCGAATGCCCCGATGCGCTTGAAGTCCCCGAAGTTCATCCAGATCAGGAAGGCCTTGCCCACGATGTTGCGGTCCGGCACGAAACCCCAGTAGCGCGAGTCGAGTGAATTATCACGGTTGTCGCCCATCATGAAGTAGTGCCCCTCCGGCACCTTGCAGACGACTCCCTCGACACTGTAGCGGCAATTCTGCTTGAACCGGAATTCCTCCACGCCCGGGACGAAGGCGGGGCGCTCGTCGTCGTTCAGGAGGCGGTGGGTCTTGTCGCCCAGCTTCTCCTCGAACTGCTTGAAGTAGCGCATCGCGTCGCGGTCGAAGTAGTCCGGCAGCCGCGACTGCGGCACCGGCTGGCCGTTGATGGTCAGCTTCTTGTTCAGGTAGGCCACTTCGTCGCCCGGCACGCCCACCACGCGCTTGATGTAGTCCAGCGAGGGTTTGGGCGGGTAGCGGAACACCATCACGTCGCCGCGCTTGGGCGCCGTGCCCTCGGTGAGCTTGGTGTTCAGCACCGGCAGGCGCAGGCCGTAGGTGAACTTGTTCACCAGGATCAGGTCGCCCACGAGCAGCGTCGGGATCATCGAGCCCGAGGGGATCTTGAAGGGCTCGAACAGGAAGGAACGCAGGACGAAGACGGCCAGGATCACCGGGAACAGGCCGGCAGTCCAGTCCAGCCACCAGGGCTGCGCCAGCACCCTGTGCCTGGCGTCGGCCAGCTGCGGGTCGTCCGCGACGATGCCGCGCGAATCCAGCGCCGCGCGGCGTTCGGCGGTACGCGCCTCCAGCTCCGCGGCGGCGCGCCGGCGCCTGGGCAGGTAGACCAGGCGCTCGGCGATCCAGTACACGCCGGTGACGATAGTCGCCAGGAACAGCAGCAGGGCGAAGTTGCCTTCGACGAGCTCGAAATACCACGCGCCGGCGTAACCGACGAAGGCCGCGAGGACCGCGGCGGTGAGAAAAGGCATCATTCTTCGACTTGGAGGATGGCCAGGAACGCTTCCTGAGGCACTTCGACCGAGCCGATCTGCTTCATGCGTTTCTTGCCAGCTTTTTGTTTTTCGAGCAGCTTGCGCTTGCGGGTGATATCGCCGCCGTAGCATTTTGCCAGCACGTTCTTGCGCAGCGCCTTGACCGTCTCGCGGGCGATCACGTTGGCGCCGATCGCCGCCTGGATGGCGACGTCGAACATCTGGCGGCTGATGATCTCGCGCATCTTGGCCACCACCGCGCGGCCGCGGTACTGCGCCTGGGTGCGGTGCACGATGATGGACAGCGCGTCCACCTTTTCGCCGTTGAGCAGGATGTCGACCTTCACCACGTCGGAGGCGCGGTACTCCTTGAACTCGTAGTCCATGGAGGCGTAGCCGCGGCTGACGGACTTGAGCTTGTCGAAGAAGTCCAGCACGATCTCGCCCAGGGGCAGCTCGTAGGTGAGCATCACCTGGCGGCCGTGGTAGGCCATGTTGATCTGCACGCCGCGCTTCTGGTTGGCCAGCGTCATCACCGCGCCGACGTATTCCTGCGGCATGTAGAGATGCACCGTGACGATGGGCTCGCGGATCTCCTGGATGCGGCCCTGCTCCGGCATCTTGGCCGGGTTCTCCACCATCGCCACTTCGCCGTCGGGCTTGAGCACCTGGTAGACCACGCTGGGCGCGGTGGTGATCAGGTCCTGGTCGAACTCGCGCTCGAGGCGCTCCTGCACGATGTCCATGTGCAGCAGGCCCAGGAAGCCGCAGCGGAAGCCGAAGCCCAGCGCCTGGCTCACCTCCGGCTCGTAGTGCAGCGAGGCATCGTTGAGCTTGAGCTTCTCCAGGCTGTCGCGCAGCGAGTCGTACTGGTTCGCCTCCACCGGATACAGGCCCGCGAACACCTGCGGCTGCACTTCCTTGAAGCCGGGCAGCGGCTCGGTCGCGGTGAAGGCGGCGCCGCCGGTGCCGGCCTTGACCATCGTGACGGTGTCGCCGACCTTGGCGGCCTGCAGTTCGCGGATGCCCGCGATGATGTAGCCCACCTCGCCGGCCTGCAGCATGTCGCGCGGCGAGTTCGCCGGCGTGAACACGCCGAGTTGCGTCGTCTCGTAGGTCGCCTCGGTCGCCATCAGCTTGATGCGCTCGCCCTTGGCGAGGCGGCCGTCGACCACGCGCACGAGCATCACGACGCCCACGTAGCTGTCGAACCAGCTGTCGATGATCATCGCGCGCAGCGGCGCGTCGGGCTTGCCCTTGGGCGCGGGAATGCGCGCGACGATCGCCTCGAGGATCTCGTCGATGCCCATGCCGGTCTTGGCGGAACACGGGATCGCATCGGCGGCGTCGATGCCGATCACGTCCTCGATCTCCTCCTTGGCGCGATCGGGGTCGGCCTGCGGCAGGTCCATCTTGTTCAGGACGGGCACCACCTCGACGCCGAGGTCGAGCGCCGTGTAGCAGTTGGCGACGGTCTGCGCTTCGACGCCCTGGCTCGCATCGACGACGAGCAGTGCGCCTTCGCATGCCGACAGCGAGCGGCTCACTTCATAGGAGAAGTCGACGTGTCCCGGCGTGTCGATCAGATTGAGGTTGTAGACCTGTCCGTCGCGCGCCTTGTAGGCGAGCGCAGCGGTCTGCGCCTTGATGGTTATCCCACGCTCCTTTTCGAGATCCATCGAGTCCAGGACTTGCTCTTCCATCTCGCGATCGGAGAGTCCGCCGCAACGCTGGATCAGGCGATCGGCGAGCGTTGATTTGCCGTGGTCGATGTGCGCGATGATCGAAAAGTTTCTGATGTGATTCATCAACGGGAACGGATAAGTGATTGATTCAAAAGCCGCGCACCAAGAAAAAAGGGCGCGTCATGAAGGTGACGCGCCCTGAACCAACAATCTATGGCAACTGCGATAGTTGGAGCTTCATTGTAGGCAAAACGCGCCGGGCGTACAGACACGGGGTGACTCGGACTCGGCCGTTGCGGACCCGCAACTCGCATTCTGTACACAGGTTTTCAACAATCCGGGAAGGCCCTTGGCAGGACAACATGTGGGCCACTTGTGGACTGCCTGCCAGCCCTCGCCCGGCATCCCGCATGGTGGTGGTGGAGCCCTGCGATATGCCGCGGCAAGCGGCCGATGCGGGCGATTCTACCGAATCCGGTTCTTAGGACCGACCAGATGTGAGCGGGCGCCAACCTGAAGCCCTGCACGACCGTTCACCAAAAATCCTTCGCCGCCTGTCGTTTTTGGATCAGCCCTGGAAAAAAGCCCCAAAGCCCTTGCACGGGCCTGGGGCTTTGCTTGCGCTGGACCGCGTCAGCCGCGCGCCGGGCGCAGCAGCAGGTAGCTGGCCAGCTCGCCCCGGCGCAGCAACACCGGGATGGGCTTGCTCTTGTCCAGTTTGGCGACCACGGCGTCGAACTCCTTGACGCTGTTGATCTCGGTGTTGCCGATGGCCACGATGATGTCGCCCTCGCGTACGCCCGCGCGCTGGGCCGCGCCTTCGCTCACCGAGTCCACCCGCACGCCGCCCTTGACCTTGGCTTCGCGCTTCTGCGTCGCCGTGAGCTCACTCACCGCCACGCCGATCGACTGCGCCGCCGGGGAGGCCTTCGGCGTCTCGTCCTTCTGCGGCGTGCCGCGCGGGCGTGCCGCAGCAGCCGTCTCCTGCTCTAACTCGGCAACGGTGACGCCCATGTCGCGCGAGCCGCCGCGGCGGAACACCGTCAGGTTCACCTTGCTGCCCGGCTTGGTGTTGCCCACCAGGCGCGGCAGGTCGGTGGCGCGTTCGATCGAGGTGCCGTTGAACTTGGTGATGATGTCGCCGGCCTCGATGCCCGCCTTGTCCGCGGGCGAACCCGTCTCGACGCTCCGCACCAGCGCGCCTTGCGGGCGGCCCAGGCCGATGGACTCGGCCACGTCGCGCGTCACCTGGTCGATCTGCACGCCGATGCGGCCGCGCTGCACGCGCCCGCTCACGCGCAGCTGCTCGGCGACGCGGCTGGCCTCGTCGATCGGGATGGCGAAGGAGATGCCCATGAAGCCGCCGGAGCGCGAGTAGATCTGGCTGTTGATGCCGACCACCTCGCCGCGCATGTTGATCAGCGGGCCGCCGGAGTTGCCGGGGTTGATCGCCACGTCGGTCTGGATGAAGGGCAAGTAGTCGCCGGTGTCGCGGCCCTTGGCGCTGACGATGCCCGCGGTGACGGTGTTGTCCAGGCCGAAGGGCGAGCCGATGGCCATCACCCACTCGCCGACCTTCAGCTTGCTCACGTCGCCCACGCGCACCGCCGGCAGGCCGGTGGCCTCGATCTTCACCACGGCGACGTCCGTGCGCTTGTCGGCACCGACGATCTTGGCCTTGAACTCGCGCTTGTCGGTGAGCGTGACCAGCACTTCGTCGGCCCCGTCCACCACGTGCGCGTTCGTCATCACGTAGCCGTCGGGGGTGAGGATGAAGCCCGAGCCGACGCCGCGCGGCTGCTCCTCCTCGCCGCCGCGGTCGCCCCGGTCACCGCGCTCGCCCCGCGGCGCGTTCGGGTTGGGCCGCGGCTGGCGCGGGGCATTGGGCATGGGCACGCCGAAGAAGCGCCGGAAGAACTCCTGCATCTCCTCGTCCATCTGCCCGTCGCCGCTGCCGCGGCTCGCCCCCGCGCGACCGCGCTCCAGGGTGCGGATGTTGACGACGGCGGGACCGACCTGGTCGACCAGGTCGGTGAAGTCGGGAAGGGACCGCGGCTGCGGCGCGGACTGCGCGTGCGCCGGAGCCACCGGGGTGAAGGCGGCCGCGCCGGCAAAGGCCAGGGCCATTGCCAGAGCGCAGCTGCGCAGGTTGATGGAATCCATGCGGAACATAGAGACCTCTCTTGACGGTCGGAACACGGTGAATCTGCTGAGAATACGGCCAGAACGTAAAGTTGCGCGTCAGCGAACAGCGCAAGGGCCGGATTTACCCGCGCACGGCATGGGTGAAGAGCAGATGGGTCCTCAGCGGCGCCGCTCAAGGCCGAGCGCGAACGCGCGCAGCGTCTGCGGCGGCACCTCGCCCACGACGGTGACCCACCAGTCCTGCATGCGCCGGGTCAGGGTGTTGGTGGACCCGCTGGAGAAGGTCCCCTCCTGCACGTGGCGCTCGCGGTCGTAGTCCTCGATGAACAGCGACACCGAGGCCAGGCCATCGGAGAAGATCCACTGCAGCACGCCTTCGGACGGCCGCTTGTAGCAGTTCTGGGGCCGGAAGCCCGCGATGGCCGACTTGAGGCCCCATCCCTCCGCCGCCGCGGTGGTCTTGACCGCCTGCGGTTTTTCCACGCGCCAGCCCTCGGGCACGGCCATCTCGCGGATCAGGCGGTCCATGCGCACGGGCGCGTCGAGCTGCAGCTCGGAAAAGGCGGCCTGCTCGAGGACGCGGCCGGCGTCGTCCAGGGTCTGCAGCTTCACCACCAGGCCGCTCTTCTTCTCGCTCCAGATCCGGTAGCCGAATCGCAGCGCGTCCTTGGGCAGCAACTGCACGATGTCGGCGTCGAAGCCGGCCACGCGGTCGCTGCCCACGCGGCGCGCCGTGTAGAACTCGGGAATGGTCGCTTCGTCCGGCTTGGTGAGCTCGGGAAAGATGCCCAGGGCTTCGCGCCGCTCGCTGCGCACGGTCCGGCTCTCGGGCAGGAAGGTCAGGACCTCGTCGTCGCGGCGGAAGGTGGAGCGGCGCTCGCCCGTCAGGCTCTCGACCCGCTCGACCTGGCGCTGGCCGTCGCAGGCGTGCCAGATGCGGGCGCTGGACATCGAGCCCCCGCTGGAGGAAACCACGAAGGTGCCGATGTAGCTGCGCAGGCGCGAGGCGTCGTGCATGCGCTCCAGCCACTCGCCTACGCTGCGCTCGGCACGGCCGTCGCTCGGCCGCGGATCGGCCACGCGCGGCGCAGCCGCGGCCTGGGTCGCCGCCAGCGTCAGGGCGGTGGCCGTCCACAGGACCAGCACGCCGTACGCAACGCGCAGGCTGGCCGGGCCGGGAGCGAATCGCGGCATGCCCAGCGCCATCAGCGTGCGGGCCCCTCGAAGGTGGCGTTGCGCAGGAAACCCGAGGTCGTGCCCAGGGCGGTGGCGCCGCCCAGCTGGCGGTGCGCGGCCAGCAGCTTGTCCAGGCGCGGGTCGCGCATCAGGGGTGCGGCGCTGGCCTCCACCACGGCGGCACTGGCCGGCGCAGCGGCGAGCTGCGGCTGGCCGCCGCTGCCCGCGCCCCACATGTTCCAGCCCACCGACGCCACGGCGGCCACCGAGGCGACGCCGGCCGCGACCTTCCAGCGCCAGTCGTTGGCCGCCTCGCGCGGCGGCGCCACCGGCACCGCACGCACCGCGGCCACGGGCGCCGCAGCCTGTTCTTCCTGCAGCCGGCGCTGCAACTTCGCCAGGAAGGCCTCGGACGGGGTGCACGTGTTCGCGCGCCCGGTGCGCAGCACCTCGCCGACCACGTGGTAGGCACACCAGGCCTCGCGTCCCTGCGCGTCGGCTGCGGCCGCCTGCACGCCCAGGGCGATGGCCTCGCCCTGCAGCTGCCCGTCGGCCAGTGCCGAAATCAATTCCTGGTTGTCCATCTTGTCCATCGCATTCATGTCGCGCCTCTTTTCACCAGCGCTTGCCCGACTGGTTTTCCAGCAGGGGTTTCACCTTGGCCGATATCGCCTCGCGCGCCCGGAAGATCCGGGAGCGCACCGTGCCGATCGGGCAATTCATCACCTCCGCGATCTCTTCGTAGCTGAGGCCCTCGATCTCCCGCAACGTGACTGCCTGGCGCAGTTCGTCGGGGAGGGCCTCCATGGCAGAGTTCACGGTCTGGGCGATTTCCTTGGCCGCCAGCACCGTCTCCGGCGTCTCGGCGGAGGTTAGTTCGTTCTCGACGCCGGAAGTTTCTTCGTCATCATCGCCGCCCTTCAGGGAGCTTTCGGAAACCACCGGATCGCGCTTGAGGTCGACCAGGGCTTTTTTCGCGGTGTTGACTGCGATCCGGTACAGCCAGGTATAGAACTGCGCCTCGCCGCGGAACTGGGACAGGGCGCGGTAGGCGCGGATGAAGGTTTCCTGGGCGATGTCCTCGACCAGGTCGGTGTCACGCACCATGCGCCCGATCAGGCGCTCGATGCGGCGCTGGTACTTCAGGACCAGCAACTCGAACGCCTTCTGGTCGCCCGCGACCGTGCGTTGCACGAGCATCAGGTCGGTATCGCCGGAGGAAGGGGGAGGCGCGGGAGCGGCGGGCGTCTTGTTCATTGTTCGGCCGCCGGGGGGGTGCCGGCAGCAGGCACTTGCGTGCTGGCGCGGGAATATACCGCACGCCGAAGCGCGTCCCAGTGGGACGCGTCCGACGCGCGCTCCAGCCACAGCCAGCGCGTGCCGCCCTCGCCGCGCCAGCGAACGAGGAGGCGGGATTGCAGGTCCAGTGCCGCTTCGGGCGCCCCCGCGGCGACGCGCCCGCCCTCCTCCCAGCGCCAGCCCACCCCGTCCCAGCACAGGCTGCCCACCGGCGAGCGACGCCAGGCGTGGTGCGACAGGGCGGCGCAAACGAGCACGGTGACCAAGCCGGCCACCTGGCGCCAGCCGAAAGGAGCCTGCCAGGACCAGGCGGCGGTCACGGCCAGGGCGAGGACGGCCACGCCGGCGCCCAGCCGGCGCGCGAACGGACTGCGCCCCACCGGGTAGCTCACCGATGGGGCGCCGTGCATGGGAGGAAACTCAGATGCGCTTGAAAACCAGCGAGCCGTTGGTGCCGCCGAAGCCGAAGTTGTTCTTCAGCGCCACGTCGATCTTCAGGTCCCGCGCCGTGTTGGCGCAGTAGTCCAGGTCGCATTCGGGGTCCTGGTTGAAGATGTTGATGGTGGGCGGGCTCTTCTGGTGGTGGATGGCCAGCACGGTGAAGACGGATTCGATGCCGCCGGCGCCGCCGAGCAGGTGGCCGGTCATCGACTTGGTGGAGTTCACCACCACCTTCTTCGCGTGCTCGCCCAGCGTGTTCTTGATCGCGTTGGTCTCGTTGACGTCGCCCAGGGGCGTCGAGGTGCCGTGCGCGTTGAGGTAATGCACCTGGTCCGGGTTCATGCCGGCATTCACCAGCGCCGCCGCCATGGAGCGGCGCGGGCCGTCCACGTTGGGCGCGGTCATGTGGTAGGCATCGGCGCTCATGCCGAAGCCGGCCAGTTCGGCGTAGATCTTCGCGCCGCGCTTCTTGGCGTGCTCGTATTCCTCGAGCACCAGCACGCCGCCGCCTTCGCCCAGCACGAAGCCGTCGCGGTCCTTGTCCCAGGGGCGGGAAGCCGTCTTCGGGTCCTCGTTGCGGGTGGACAGCGCGCGGGCCGCGGCGAAACCGCCGATGCCCAGCGGCGACACCGTGGATTCGGCACCGCCGGCAACCATGACGTCGGCATCACCCGCCTCGATGAGGCGCGCCGACAGGCCGATCGCGTGCAGGCCGGTCGTGCAGGCCGTGACCACCGCGATGTTGGGGCCCTGGAAGCCGTGGCGGATCGAGACGTGGCCGGAGATCATGTTGATGATCGACGCGGGCACGAAGAACGGCGAAATGCGGCGCGGGCCGCGGTTCACGTATTCGGAGTGGGTCTCCTCGATCATCGGCAGCCCGCCGATGCCCGAGCCGATGTTCACGCCGATGCGCGTGGCCAGTTCGGGGGACAGCTGCTCGCCCGAGGGCAGGCCGGCATCCTTGATCGCCTGGTCGGCCGCGGCCAGCCCCAGGTGGATGAAGCGGTCCATGTGCCGGGCTTCCTTCTCCGGCATGTAGTCGGCCACGTTGAAGCCCTTGACCTCGCCGGCGAAGCGGACCGACAGGTTGCCGGCATCGAACGAGGTGACCGTGTCGATGCCGCTCCTTCCCGCGAGCAGGTTGGACCAGGACTCGGCGACGGTGTTTCCCACCGGGCAGACACAGCCCAGTCCCGTCACGACAACGCGGCGACGCATGTTGGCTCAGGCCTTCTGGTGCTGCTGGGCGTAGTCGATCGCGTTCTGCACGGTCGTGATCTTCTCCGCGTCTTCATCGGGGATTTCGATGCCGAACTCGTCCTCGAGGGCCATGACCAGTTCCACCGTGTCCAGAGAGTCGGCGCCGAGGTCGGCCACGAAAGACTTTTCGTTGGTGACCTGGGACTCTTCCACGCCGAGTTGCTCGGCGATGATTTTCTTGACACGTGCTTCGATATCGCTCATGGGGTTCCCTCTGGGGGTTTATGTGAATCCGCGATTTTAAGCCGGGCGGAGGGTCCGGCTGGGCAGTGCCCGGGTGGCTGGACGGATGGCCGGTTCAGGCCATGAACATCCCGCCGTTGATGTGGATCTCCTGGCCGGTGACGTAGCCGGCCTGCGGCGACGCCAGCCAGGCCACCGCGTGCGCGATGTCGGCGGGCTTGCCCAGGTGGCCGAGCGGAATCTGGCCCAGCAGGGCTTTCTGCTGCTCTTCCGGCAGGGCGGCCGTCATGTCGGTCTCGATGAAGCCCGGCGCGACGCAGTTGACGGTGATGCCCCGGCTGCCGAGCTCGCGGGCGAGCGCGCGGGTCATGCCCGCAACGCCGGCCTTGGCGGCCGCGTAATTGGCCTGGCCGGGGTTGCCGGAGGCGCCGACGACGCTGGTGATGCTGATGATGCGGCCATAGCGCTGCTTCATCATGGTGCGCATGACCGCGCGGCTCATCCGGAACACGGCCTTGAGGTTGGTGTCGGTGACCGCGTCCCAGTCCTCGTCCTTCATGCGCATGGCGAGCTGGTCCCGGGTGATGCCGGCGTTGTTGACCAGCACATGCAAGGCGCCGTACTGCTTGGCGATCGCGTCGACCAGCGCTTCCCCCGCCTTGGCGTCGTTGACGTCGAGCCGGGCGCCCCTGCAATCGGTGTACTGCGACAAGGCCTGGGTGATCTTCTCCGCGCCTTCGTCGCTCGTCGCGGTGCCGATGACCTTCAGGCCGCGGGCGGCGAGTTCGTGGGCGATCGCGGCGCCGATGCCGCGCGAAGCGCCGGTCACCAGGGCCACCTGCCCGTGCATGTCGATGTGGGTGCTCATGCCAGCATTCCCTTTGCTTCCGCCAGCGTGGCCGGGTCGTAGATCGAAGCCGCGTTGAGCGTGCCGTCGATGCGTTTCGCGAGGCCGGCCAGCACCTTGCCGGGGCCGCACTCGATGATGGTGTCGATGCCGCGGCCCTGGATGGCCCGCACGCACTCGACCCAGCGCACCGGCCCGAACGCCTGCTCGTACAGGGCGGCGCGGATGCGGTCCGGGTCGCTTTCGGCCTGGACCTCGATGTTGTTCACCACCGCAATCCTGGGGGACTGCAACGGCGTCGCAGCCAGCTTCTGCCTGAGCTTCTCGGCCGCCGGCTTCATCAGGCTGGAGTGGAAGGGCGCGGACACCGGCAGCGGCAGCGCGCGCTTGGCGCCCATGCCCTTGAGCAGCTCGCAGGCCTTGTCGACCGCCGCCTTGCTGCCGGCGATCACGGTCTGCGCCGGATCGTTGAAGTTCACGGCTTCGACGACCTCGTCGGTGTTGGTGCCGAACGTGCGAACGGCCTCGGCGCAGCCTTCGATCACCTTCTGCGCCTCCAGGCCGAGGATCGCCGCCATGGCGCCGGTGCCCACGGGCACGGCTTCCTGCATGGCCTGGGCGCGAAAGCGCACCAGCGGCGCGGCGTCGGCCAGCGTCAGCGCGCCGGCGGCGACCAGCGCCGTGTATTCGCCGAGCGAGTGGCCCGCGACCACGGCCGGCTCCGCGCCGCCATCGGCGCGCCAGGCGCGGTAGGCCGCGATGCCCGCCACCAGCATCACGGGCTGGGTGTTGGTGGTGAGCGCCAGCGCCTCCTTGGGGCCCTGGCGGATCAGCGCGCCCACGTCCTCGCCCAGCGCCGCCGAAGCTTCCTTCAGCGTCTCGGCGACCGCGGGGTGGTCCCCCCACGCATCGAGCATGCCGACGGCCTGCGAGCCCTGGCCCGGGAACACGAAAGCGAACGGTTTCATGCTTGTCTCTCTATGGTGATGACCGAAGCCGCGCGGGCTTCAGAAGTCCAGCAGGACCGCGCCCCAGGTGAAGCCGCCGCCCACGCCTTCCAGCATGAGGGTGTCGCCCTTGCGGACCTTGCCGGAACGCACGGCTGCATCCATCGCCAGCGGGATCGAGGCGGCGGAGGTGTTGCCATGCTGGTCCACCGTGACCACCAGCTTTTCCGCCGGCAGCTTCAGCTTGCGGGCCGTGCCCTGCATGATGCGGATGTTGGCCTGGTGCGGGATGAGCCAGTCGATGTCGGCCTCGGTCTTGCCCGCCTTGGCGAGCGTCGCGCGCGCGGCCTGCTCCAGCACGCCCACGGCGAGCTTGAAGACGGCCTGGCCGTCCATGCGCAGCAGCGGGTTGCCGTGCACCTTGCCGCCGTACACGCCGCCGGGCACGCACAGGATCTCCACGTGCTTGCCATCGGCATGCAGGTCGCTGGCCAGGATGCCGGGCGTATCCGACGCTTCCAGCACCACGGCGCCGGCGCCGTCGCCGAACAGCACGCAGGTGGTGCGGTCGTTGAAATCCAGCAGGCGCGAGAACACCTCCGAACCGACCACCAGCGCCTTGCTCGCCGAGCCGGTGCGGATCATCGCGTCGGCCACCGTGAGCGCGTAGACGAAGCCGCTGCACACGGCCTGCACGTCGAAGGCGGGACAGCCGGCGACGCCCAGCTTGTTCTGCAGGATGGTGGCCGTCGAGGGGAAGACCATGTCCGGCGTGGACGTCGCGACGATGATGAGGTCGATGTCGGAGGCCTGGCGGCCGGCCATCTCCAGCGCGTGTTTCGCCGCCTCCAGGCCCAGGTCGCTGCTGCCCACGTCGCGTTCGGCGAAGTGGCGCGCCCGGATGCCGGTGCGTTCGACGATCCAGTCGTCGGAGGTTTCCACGCCGGTTGCGGCCAGTTGCACCGCGAGATCCGCATTGGTCACGCGCCGGGGCGGCAGGTAGCTGCCCGTGCCCGTGATCCGGGAATATCTGTTCATTCTCAATTGGTGGCGGTTTCGAGCGGGGCGTCGCCGGCGGCGCTCGCCAGGAGCGGCCGGGCGTGCGCGATGCGGCTCTGCACGCGGTCCAGCAGATTGTTCCGGGCCGCATCATACGCGCGGTTCAGGGCCTGCTCGAAGGCGAAGGCATCGGCGGAGCCGTGGCTCTTGAACACCAGTCCGCGCAGGCCCAGCAAGGCCGCTCCGTTGTAGCGGCGGTGGTCCACGCGGCGCTTCAGGGCGTTGAGGACGGGCATGGCGACCACCGCGGCCAGCTTGGTGAGGGCGCTGCGGGCGAACTCCTCCTTCAGGAAGCCGGAGATCAGCGAGGCCACGCCTTCGCCCGTCTTGAGCATCACGTTGCCGACGAAGCCGTCGCACACCACGATTTCGGTCGTGCCCTTGAAGATGTCGTTGCCTTCCACGTTGCCGTGGTAGTTCAGGTCGCCGGCCGCGCCCGCCGCGCGCAGCAGCTCGCCGGCTTTCTTGATCACGTCGTTGCCCTTGATCACTTCCTCGCCGATGTTCAGCAGGCCCACGGTGGGGTTGTCGTGCCCCTCCATCGCCGAGACCAGCGCCGAACCCATCACGGCGAACTGCAGCAGGTGCAGCTCGGTGCAGTCCACGTTGGCGCCGAGGTCCAGCACCGTGGTGGCCTCGCCCTTGGCGTTGGGCAGCTGCGTCGCGATCGCCGGCCGGTCTATGCCTTCCAGGGTCTTGAGCAGGTAGCGGGCGAGCGCCATCAGCGCGCCGGTGTTGCCGGCGGACACCGCGGCCTGCGCCTGGCCTTCCTTGACCTGCTGGATGGCCACGCGCATCGAGGAGTCCTTCTTCCTGCGCAGCGCCACTTCCACGTGGTCGTCCATCGCGACCACCTCGGAGGCGGGCACGACACGGGCACGCGGATGCTGCAGGGATGCGAGCGCCGCGGGAGCGCCCACGAGCAGCAGCTGCGCGTCGGGATGGGCTTCGAGGAACTGCCTGCAGGCCGCCAGCGTGACGGCGGGGCCGTGGTCGCCCCCCATGCAATCGACAGCCAGGGTGGTCGTCGTCATGGCGTCAACTGTAGAGCCGAACCGACAAGAAAAAGGCCCGGCGCGCGCAGCGCGGCCGGGCCTCTCGCCTGGATCGTGTTCAGGCGTCGTTCTTGGTCTTCAGCACCTTGCGGCCCTTGTAGAAGCCGTTGGGGCTGATGTGGTGACGCAGGTGCGTCTCGCCGGTGGTGGGCTCGACTGCGATGCCCGGCACCGTCAGCGCGTTGTGCGAACGGTGCATGCCGCGCTTGGAAGGCGACTTCTTGTTTTGCTGGACGGCCATGAGGGGCTCCTGGAATCCTGGTGCCGCCCGAAGCAGGCAGCCGGTGGTTGGGTTGGTCGGGGCGGCAAGTGGCATGCGCTGCCGAAGCGGCAGGCGCGCTCTTGGCGCGAAGCCCGCGATTATAGCCCAAGGCTACTTCCCCGTCTTCAGGCGGCCGAGCACGGCGAACGGGTTCTCCCGTTCGCCCCCCGCCGCCTCGAACTCCGCGTCGGCCGCGGACATCTTCACGGGCTCCGGGCAGGCCTCGTGGCGCGGCGCGACCGGCATCTCCATCAGCAGCTCGTCCTCGACCAGCTCCAGCAGGTCGAAACTGTGGGACAGGGCCAGCAGGTCCTCTTCCGCCGCGTCGTCCTGCGCCGCAGCCGTGGCCTCGTCGCCGACGAAGCGGAACGACCGGTCCACGGCGACCGGCAGGTGCACCGGCTGCAGGCAACGCTGGCACACCAGGGGCAGGATCGCGTCGGCATCCAGGTGCAGCCAGACCTGCGGCTGGACGTGGCTGGGGTTGCGCATCTCGCCGTGCGCGTGCCAGTGCACGGCCAGCGAGGGGTCGGCGTCGACGGTTTCACCGGACAGGCGCGTAAAGCCGCGCAGTTCGGTACTCGCCTGCAGCACGGCGCCTTCCTCGGCGAAGCGCTGCACGTCCAGGCGATGCGGGTCGAAGTCCTTGGCCATGAATCCAGTGTAAGAGAATCCCGGGATGCCCCCTGCCCCGGCCACGTCCCCGTCGCGCCCGCTCGTGCTCGGCTCGACCTCCGTCTACCGCCGCGAGTTGCTGTCGCGCTTGCGCCTGCCCTTCACCGTCGAGCCGCCGCAGGTGGATGAAACCCCGCGCGCGGGTGAATTGCCCGCTGAGCTTGCCCGGCGCCTGGCGGCGGCCAAGGCGGCGGCAGTGGCGGCGCGGCATCCCGAGGCAGTGGTGATCGGGTCCGACCAAGTCGCGGACCTGCAAGGCGAGCCGCTGGGCAAGCCCGGCAACCATGCGAACGCGCTGGCGCAGTTGCGGCGCATGAGCGGCCGCACGGTCGTCTTCCAGACCGCGCTGACCGTGATGTGCCAGGCCAGCGGTTTTGCCCAGCATGAACTCGCACCCGTGCGCGTGCGTTTCCGCGAGCTGGCCGAGGACGAGATCGAAGCCTACCTGCGCGCCGAGCAGCCCTACGACTGCGCGGGCAGCGCGAAGAGTGAAGGCCTGGGCATCGCCTTGCTGGAGGCGATCGACAGCGACGACCCGACGGCGCTGGTGGGCCTGCCCCTGATCCGGACCTGCCGCATGCTGCGCGCGGCCGGCCTGCGCGTCTTCTGATGGCCGGCCGGCTCTACCTCGTCCCCACGCCGCTGGACTTCGGCTGCGAGCAGCAGGCGCCGATCACGCAGGTGCTGCCCGCCGGCACGCTCGCGGTCGCGGCGGGCCTGAGCCGCTGGATCTGCGAGAACGCCAAGTCCGCGCGCGCCTTCCTCAAGCGCGTGGGCGAAGTGCAGCCGCTGGCGGCCCCCATCCAGCAACACGCCATCCAGGAGTTGCCGCGGGAGGTGCACAAGAAGGGGGACCACGCGCCCGGCGCCTTCGATGCGAAGCCGCTGCTGCAGCCGGCCTTGCAAGGCGAGGACGTGGGGCTGCTGAGCGAGGCCGGCATGCCCGCCGTGGCGGATCCGGGCTCCTCCGTCGTGCGCGCGGCGCAGGACCTGGGGATCGAAGTGGTGCCGCTGGTGGGTCCGGTTTCCCTGCTGCTGGCGCTCGCCGCCAGCGGCCTCAACGGCCAGAACTTCGCCTTCGTGGGCTACCTGCCGCAGGAGGCGGCGCAGCGTACGCAGCGGCTGCGCGAACTGGAGGCGCTCGCGCAGCGCACGGGCCAGACCCAGATCTTCATCGAGACGCCCTACCGCAATGCCGCCCTCTGGCAGGCGATGGTGCAGGCCCTGAAGCCGGGCACGCGGATCGCGCTGGCTTCGGGCTTGACGCTGCCGGGTGCGCGCTGCCGCAGTGCCACCGCCTCCTCGTGGAAGCAGCAGGCCTGCCCCGTTTCCAACGACACCCCGACCGTGTTCGCGATCGGCATGTAGGCCGGCGGCGTCGCCGCCGGCAGGTGAGCGGGAGCGAACCCCACCGCCCTGCTAGCGCAGCGGCTGCACCGTCCTCAGCGCCTTCACCGCGCCCTCGCCCATCGCGGCGCCGAAGCGCTTGGCCAGCTTCTCCGCCACGTTCTCGCGCCGTGTGTAGTCCACCAGGTCTTCGGCCTTGATCACCTCACGCGCGACGAAGTCCAGGTTGCCCAGCTGGTCGGCCAGGCCCAGGTCCACCGCCTGCTGGCCGGTCCAGAACAGTCCGCTGAACAGCTCGGGCGTGTCCACCTTCAGCCGCTTGCCGCGGCCGGTCTGCACCACGTCGATGAACTGCCGGTGGATCACGTTGAGCATGTCCTGCGCGTGCTGGCGGTGCCGCTCCGTCTGCGGGCTGAAGGGATCGAGGAAGCCCTTGTTCTCGCCGGCGGTGAGCAGGCGCCGCTCCACGCCCAGCTTTTCCATGAGGCCGACGAAGCCGAAGCCCTCCATCAGCACGCCGATGCTGCCCACGATGCTGGCCTTGTCGACGAAGATGCGGTCGGCCGAGACCGCGATGTAGTAGGCCGCCGAGGCGCAGGACTCCTCCACCACGGCGTACAGCGGCTTCTTGTACTTGGCCTTGAGCCGCCGCAGTTCGTCGTTGATGATGCCGGCCTGCACCGGGCTGCCGCCGGGCGAGTTGATCAGCAGCACCACGCCCTGGGAGCCCTCGTCCTCGAAGGCGGCCTTCGCGGCGGCGATGATGAATTCGGCGCTGGCCTCGCTCTTGGGCCCGATCTCGCCCTCGATCTCGATCACCGCGGTGTGCGGCGTGAGCTTCTCGCCGCTGACGTTGCCCTTGTAGGAGAGCACCCAGACCAGGAAGATGAAGAAGGCCAGCCAGGCCAGGCGCACGAAGGTGCGCCAGCGCCGCTGGGCGCGCTGCTCCTCCAGCGTGGCGAACAGCAGCCGCTCCATGGTGCTGCGCTCCCAGCCGGGGGCACCGGCCGCGGGAATGGCGGCGCCGACGACCGGCGGGGCCGCAGGCGCTTCGGCCGGACGTTCCGGCGGAAGGGTGTCGTTGTCGTTCATGGGGAATCTCTTAGAAAGAGATCGGTTGGAGATTCCAGGCAGTATGCCAGTGCACGACGCCGTCTTTTTCCGAGAGGGAGATGCGCACCAGGGAGCCGCGGCAGGGCCCGCCGCCGCAGGCGCCGGTGTCCGGCCGGTATGCGGCGCCGTGGGTGCTGCACAGGAGCCACTCGCCCGTGTCGTCGAAGAAGCGGTCCGGCTGCCAGTCCATCTCCATCGCGACGTGCGTGCAGCGATTGAGGTAGGCATGCGCCTGCCCGCGGTAGCGGATGGCGAACGCGCGGCAGGTCTGGCCGCCGTAGACCACGTCGAAGGACACCGCGAGCCCGCCGTCGACCAGGTCGCGGGAATTGCACAGGGGCACCAGCTCGGCGTCCTCGGGCGCGCCGCTCATGCGTTCTCGAGCAGCCAGTCGTGCAGCTCGCGCACCGAATGCACGATGGCCACCGGCTCCAGGGCGGCGAATCCGTCCGTGTCGTGCGCGCCATAGCTGACCGCCACGCTGGGGCAGCCGGCATTGCGCGCCATCTGCAGGTCGTGGGTGGTGTCGCCGATCATCAGCGTGCGCGCGGGCTCGGTGCCGAACTCGCGCATCAGCTCGTGCAGCATGCGCGGATCGGGTTTGCCGGCGGTCTCGTCGGCGGTGCGCGAGCCGTCGAACAGGCCGGCGAGCTCCACGGCGCGCAGCGTCTCGTCCAGGCCGCGGCGGGACTTGCCGGTGGCCACGGCGAGCCAGTGGTGCCGGGCGCGCAGGTCGGCGAGCATGGGCAGCACGCCGTCGAACAGCGACAGGTCTTCCTGGTGCGTCAGGTAGTGCTTGCGGTAGTTGGCCCCCAGCTCGCTGTAGCGCTCGCGCGGCACGTCCGGGGCCGCATGGGCCAGGGCGTCCATCAGCCCCATGCCGATCACGTACGCCGCCGCCTGGTCGGTCGGAACCGTGCCGCCCACGTCGCGCACGGCCTTCTGGATGCAGCGGACGATGATCTTCGTGGAGTCGAAGAGGGTGCCGTCCCAGTCAAAGGCGATCAGGTCGTACCGGAGCGGAGGCGCGGACATGGTCGTGGAATTTCTGCAGCTCGGGGGGCAGGGGCGCCTGCAGCGCGATGCGCTCCGCACTGGCGGGATGGTCGAACTGTAACCGCCACGCGTGCAGGAACATGCGCTTGAGGCCCTGCCGGGCCAGGGCCTTGTTGAGTTCGAAATCGCCGTACTTGTCGTCCCCCGCGATGGGGTGGCCGGCGCTGGCGAGGTGGACGCGGATCTGGTGGGTGCGGCCGGTCTTGATGGTTACTTCGAGCAGGGTCGCTTCGCGGCCATCCTCACCCCGGCCCTCTCCCGCCGGCGGGAGGGGGAGGAAAGTGCGCTCCGCGACTTTGACGAGGGTGATGGAGCGCATGCCGTCCGGGTCGTCCTTGGCCACGACGCGCACCCGCCGCTCGCCATCGGCCTGCAGGTACTTGTGCAAGGGCTGGTCGATCACCTTCCTGTTCGCCGGCCAGGCGCCGGTGACCAGCGCCAGGTAGGTCTTGCCGGTCTCGCGCTCGCGGAACTGGTCCTGCAGCTTCGTGAGCGCCGAACGCTTCTTGGCCACCAGCAGGATGCCCGAGGTCTCCCGGTCGAGCCGGTGCACGAGTTCCAGGAACTTCGCCCCGGGCCGCGCCTGCCGCAGCTGCTCGATGACGCCGAAGCTCACGCCGCTGCCGCCATGGACGGCCACGCCCGCCGGCTTGTCGATGGCCAGCACGTGCTCGTCCTCGAACAGGACGGGGAATTCGCGCGCGGGGGCAGGGTTCTGCGCCTTGGCGGCCGCGGCCTGGGACAGGCGCACGGGTGGCAGGCGGACCAGGTCGCCCAGGGCGATACGGGTGTCGGCCGAGGCCCGGCCCTTGTTCACCCGGACCTCGCCGGAGCGGATGATCCGGTAGACATGGGTCTTGGGCACGCCCTTGAGCATCCGGATGAGGAAATTATCGAGGCGCTGGCCCGCGGATTCCTCTCCCACTGTCAGAAATTGGACCTCCGCGCTTGCAGGGGACGGCTCGCCCCCTATAATCAGTTTCACCAGAGTTACGCCGTAAGTGGTTGATTTGGCTGGCAGTTTAGTCCACGCACCCCACCACGGCGCCCTGGCAGGTCGATGCCACCGGCAGCGATGCGTGCAGATTCCGGGCCACAGCCCGTCATGGCGCGCACGTTTCCGGCAGGTCTGACGCTTCGAAATACTGATTCGGAATACAAGGTTCGCCAGCCCTCGAAGGCTGGTGGACGGATCAAAGCGAGACAAACGGTGCTTCTGGTTTACCTCCTGGCTTTCTGGCGCTGGCTCCTGCCGGCGCCCGCCATGCAGGCACCGTGGCCACTGGCGGGCTCCTTCCCCACCGCAGTCCCTGCGGCGCGGCGCTGGCGTCCTCTCGCCCTCATCCCTGTGCCTTTGCGAAGGTTGCTGAGCTAGCGCTCGGCAGGCCTTTCCGCACTCCGGCAATTCCATCCGTTTCGTCGCGTCCGTCGGGCATCGTTGGACCTCTCGCAGGAGGGTCCTGGTTGTTTTGACAACAAGAAGGTGACGCTATGAAGCGGATGCTGATCAACGCCACGCAGGCGGAAGAACGCCGGCTGGCGATCGTGGACGGGCAGAAACTGCTCGACTACGAAATCGAGATCGAAGGGCGCGAACAGCGCAAGGGCAACATCTACAAGGCGGTCGTGACGCGGGTCGAACCCTCGCTCGAGGCCTGCTTCGTGGACTACGGCGAAGACCGCCACGGCTTCCTGCCGTTCAAGGAGATTTCCAAGCAGTACTTCGCCGCCGGCGTGTCCGTGTCCCAGGCACGCATCAACGAGGCGATCAAGGAAGGCCAGGAACTGCTGGTCCAGGTGGAGAAGGAAGAGCGCGGCAACAAGGGCGCGGCGCTGACCACCTTCATCTCGCTGGCCGGCCGCTACGTCGTGCTCATGCCCAACAACCCGCGCGGCGGTGGAGTTTCCCGACGGATCGAGGGCGAGGACCGGCAGGAGCTCAAGGAGAACATGGACCAGTTGGAATATCCCAACGGCATGTCCATCATCGCGCGCACGGCCGGCATCGGCCGCAGCGCCCCCGAGCTGCAGTGGGACCTGAACTACCTGCTCAAGCTGTGGACCGCCATCGAAGGCGCCTCCAAGGGCGGCAAGGGCGCGTTCCTGATCTACCAGGAGTCCAGCCTGGTGATCCGCGCGATCCGTGATTACTTCAATCACGACGTCGGCGACATCCTCATCGACACCGACGACATCTACGAGCAGGCGCACCAGTTCATGGCGCACGTCATGCCCGAGCATGCCGCCCGGGTGAAGCGCTACCGCGACGACGCCGCGCTGTTCAGCCGCTTCCAGATCGAGCACCAGATCGAGTCGGCCTATGCCCGCGAGGTCAAGCTGCCGTCGGGCGGCGTGATCGTGATCGACCACACCGAGGCGCTGGTCTCGATCGACGTGAACTCGGCGCGCGCCATCAAGGGCGGCGACATCGAGGAAACCGCCACCCGCACCAACCTGGAGGCCGCCGACGAGGTGGCGCGCCAGATGCGGCTGCGCGACCTGGGCGGCCTGATCGTCATCGACTTCATCGACATGGAGGAGTCCAAGAACCGCCGCGAGGTGGAGAACCGCCTGCGCGACGCGCTGCGGCAGGACCGCGCCCGCGTGCAGTTCGGCTCCATCAGCAAGTTCGGCCTGATGGAGATGAGCCGGCAGCGCCTGCGCCCGGCCCTGTCCGAAGGCGCTTCCATCCCCTGCCCGCGCTGCGGCGGCCACGGCCACATCCGCGACACGGAAAGCTCGGCGCTGCAGATCCTGCGGATCATCCAGGAAGAGTCCATGAAGGACGGCACCGCGGCCGTGCACTGCCAGGTGCCGGTGGAAGTCGCCTCCTTCCTGCTGAACGAAAAGCGCACCGAGATCGCCAAGATCGAGCTGAAGCAGCGCGTGGCCGTCCTGATGGTGCCCAACAAGTCCCTGGAGACGCCCAACTACAAGCTGGAACGCCTCAAGCACGACGATGCGCGCCTGGACAACCTCAAGGCCAGCTACCACATGGCCGAGGAGTTCGAGGACCCCACGACCGTGACGCGCCGCTCGCACGAGCGCGTGAACAAGCAGGAGCCGCTGATCAAGGGCGTGCTGCCCGACGCGCCCGCGCCCATGCCGGTGGCCAGGCCGCCGGCGCCGGAACCGGTCGCCAAGGCCGCACCGGCGGCCACCACCGCCCCGGCCCCCGCGCCGGTCGCGACGCCGGTACCGGCAGCGCCGGCCGAGCGTGGCTTCTTCTCCTGGTTGAAGACCGCTTTCGGTCTCGCGCCCGCCGCCCCGGCGGTGACGCCGACCGTGACACCGGCTGCCGCGCAGCCGCGCCGTGACGAGAAGCGCGCCGAAGGGCGAGGCGATGGCCGCCGCGACGGCCGCCGTGATGGCCGTGGCGAACGCGGCGAGCGTGGCGGGCGCGACCGCCGCCGCGATGGCGAACCGCGCCGTGACCAGCGCGCCGGCGCTGAAGCGGCCGAAGGCCAGCAGCGACCCGAGCAGCAGCAGCGCGACGGCCAGCCGCGCGGCGAAGGCCGGCGTGAACGTGGCGAGCGCGGGGAGCGCGGCGGCCGCGAACAGCGGGAAGGACGCGAGCAGCGCGAACCCCGGGAAGCGCGCGAGCAGCGCGAAGGACGGGAACAGCGCGAGCCGCGGGAAGCACGCGAGCCACGCGAAGGCCGCGAGCCGCGCGAGCAGCGTGAGCCCCGCGAAGCGCGCGAGCAGCGGGAAACGCGCGAGCAACGCGAGCCGCGGGAAGCACGCGAGCAACGCGAGCCGCGTGAAGCACGCGAGCAACGCGAGCCGCGTGAACAGCGCGAGCCGCGGGCTGCGCGCGAAGGCCGCGAGCCGCGCGACGACCGCGAGCCGCCGGAAAGCCGCGAACGGCACGAGGCGCGCCTGCGCCGCGAAGCCGAGCGCCAGGCGCGCGAAACCCGCGATGTCACCGAGACGCGCGGCGAGATGCCGGAGGGCTTCGTGCCCGCACCGGAAGGCGAAGGCGTGTCGGCCGAGCAGCGGCCGGAGCGCGGTGAGCGCGGTGAACGCGGTGAGCGCGGTGAGCGCGGTGAGCGCCGCGAGCGGGGCGAACGCCGTCCGCGCGAAGACGCGCCCGCCGACGCCGCCGCTGCCCTGGCCGGCGCAGCGGGATCCGTCGGTGACGTCACCGAGTCGGCCGAGTCGCTGCTGCCTCCGGGCGCCAATCCGGTGCTGGAGTCGCACACGCACTTCGACGAGGCCCGCCCCGAGGGTGAGCAGGGCGAGCGCCGCGACCGCCGTTCGCGCGACCGCTATGGCCGCGACCGCCGCGAACGTGGCGACCGCACCGAGCGCCCCAACGAGGCCGTCGTGGCGACCGGCGCCGAAGTCTCCCCCGCGGAGATGGAAGTGTTCGCCGGCCACGCGCCGCTGCCCGAGGAGCACCATGCCGCCGGCCGCGCGCCGCAGCAGGCAGCCGCCCCGGCCGCACGCGCGGAGCAGCCCGCCGCGCAGCAGGCCCCGCGCGCCGAGGCGATCCACACGCGTGGCGTGCCGCGCGTGCAGCCTTTCGCGCTGCCGATCGACGACCTCAGGAACGTGGCCGAAGGCTCGGGCCTGCAGTGGGTGAACTCGGACGCCCACAAGATCGCGGCGGCCCAGGCCGCCATCGCCGCCGAACCGAAGCCCGCGCACGTGCCGCGCGAGCGGCCGCCGGTGGTCGCATCCGACGAAGGTCCGCTGGTGCTGGTGGAGACCAAGCGCGACCTGCGCAACATGGATCTGCCGTTCTGACGGCGGGTTCACCGCAAATAAAAAGGGCGCCTCGTGCGCCCTTTTTATTTGCGCGGTGGGGTTCGCTTGCCCTCACCACCACCCTACCCCTCACTCCCCCGCCGCCCTCTTCCACGCGATCGCCGCCGACTGCGTGTCCTCGCGCTGCTCGGCGAGCTCGGCCAGCGCGCGCCAGGCATTGCGGTGCAGCCTGGCATCCTGCAGGCCCAGCGCAGCCTGCGTCAGCAGTTGCTGCGCCTTGCCCCAGAGCTGTCGCTTCATGCATGCCATGCCGGCCAGGTACTGCAGGGTCGCGTCACGCGGGTTCGCCTTCTGCGCCGCCTCGATGCGCGCGAGCCAGGCCGCGTCCAGCGAGTCCAGGCCCTCCTCCAGCGCGCACACCAGCTTCACGCGCAGGCCGTCGTTGAGTTCGCCTTGCGCTTCCCACACGGGCAGCAGCCAGTCGCGCGCGATGCGCGGTTCGCCCCGCAGGGCCACGAGCCGCTGCGCCGCATGGATGGCGATCTCGGGCATCACCCGCTCCGCCGGCTCCAGCGCGGTCCAGGCGCGGTGCAGCTGGGCGATGTCGTACGCGCCATTGAGCAGGTCGATGGCCAGTCCGCGCACGATGCTGCGCGCCGCCACCGGCGAGAAGGCATGGTGCTTGGCGAGCAGGCGCGCCGTCTCCAGGGCTTCCAGCGGCTGGCCGGCCTGGCGCGAGGCGCGCAGCCGCGTGCGCAGCGCCAGCGTGCGCCGCGCCGCGCCCTGCGGCAGTTCCTGCAGCAGCTGCATCGCCGCTTCGGGGTCGCGGTCATCGAGGGCCCAGCGCGAGGCGCGCAGCAAGGCGCCTTCGCGCGTTTCCTGCGCATCGCGCGCCGACGCCTGGGCCAGCGCCTGCTGCAGGTGCTCCTCGCGCGCGGCGCGGTCCTGCAGGGCATGCGCCGATTCGCCGGCGAGGAGGTGGGCGACGGCGCGCAGCTGCGCGGCATTCGCCGGCTTCTGGCCGGACGCGGTGAGCGAGGCTTCCTGTTCCAGCACCGCCTCGCCCGCCTTGCGTGCGCGGATGAAGCGGCCGGCCAGCATGTGCGACAGGCCTTCGAGCAGCGCGCCGTACATGGCGCGCTCCTTCTGCTGGGTGCGCCAGCGCAGCGCCTGGCGCGGCAGGTCGAACAGCGCGGCCAGCGCACGCATGACCGCGTGCACGAAGAAGAAGGACCCGACCAGCAGCAGCACCACCAGGTTCAGCGACAGGTCGATGCGGTAAGGCGGCCAGAACAGCGTCACCGTGCCCTGGTTGTTGCCCGCGAACAAGGCTCCCGCCACCGCGATGGCGAACAGGATCAGCAACCAGAGCGCGGCACGCATGGCTTACTTCCCGGCGCCCAGCGTCGCCAGCACGGCGAGCGTTTCGTCGATCCGCGGCAGGTCCGCGGTGCGCACCTGCGCCTGCACCTGCTGCAGCTGCGTCGCGATCGCCTGCGTGCGGCGCGACGAGGCGTCGAAATACTTCGTCAGCGCCGCGGTGGCCGCGCTGACGTCGGCGCGCGCCGCCTCGTTCTGCCGCGCGAGCAGCGACAGGCGCACGTTCAGCAGCTTGAGCTTCATGTTCTCGCGCAGGAAGAAGGCCTGCTCCGGCGCCACCAGCATCGCCTCGGGCTGGTCGATGCGGCTCACGCGCACGAGACCCCGGGCGTCTTCCAGCACGGCGTCGCGCCAGCGTTCCCACCAGATCGCCGGCAGGGAGGAGGCGGAGGCAGTCTTGCGCGGAGCTTCCGCGGCCAGCGAGCGCGCGGGCACCGCATTGGCGACCGGCAACTCGTCGACCTGGCGCACGATGTCGTCCAGGCGCGCGAGCAGCCCCGGCACGTCGGTGACGGTGGTGGCGCGGATGCGCTCGATGTCGCGCGTGATGGACACGCGCAGGCGCGCCAGCCGTGGCTGCGCGGCGCGCGCGAGCCGCTGGTCCGCGGTGCGCAGGGCCGCCAGCAGGGGTTCCGCGCTGCCAGTGAGCTGGGTCTGCTGCTGCGCCAGGCGCAGGGCCGATTCGATGTCCACCACCAGGTTCTCGTCGCGCGAGCGCGAGAGGCTCTGGATCAGGTCTTCCAGCTGGCCACGCTGCAGCGCGACCTCCGACAGGCGCGACTCCAGCACCACCTGCCGCGCCGCGGTGTCGCGCGCGACGTCCTGGGCCTGGCGCGCCAGCGCCCGCGCCTCGATCGCATTGGCGCCGGTGTCGGCACTCTGGCGCGCCAGCTGCTCCTGGATGTTCGACAGGCGCTGCCACAGCATCAGGCTCGACAGCACCCCGGCGCCCGCGAGCAGGACCAGGGCCATCAGCGTGCCGCGCGACACGGTGGCGGAGCGCACGTGCGCCTCGCCCACGGTGCCAGGCGGCGCCGGCAGCACGGGGGGCAGCTCGGGCGGTGGCGGAGACGACGGAGGCAGCGAACTCATCGGGATGATTCTATCGACGCGAGCACCGCGTCCCACCCCGGATGTGTGGCTTGCACATCACCGAATCCCAGTGCGCGCACGCTCTGCGCGATCCGCGGGTGGGTGGCGAGCGCCCGCGCCCGCGACCAGTCCTGGCCAGGAAGCAGCGACCGCAGGTTGTTCGCTGCTTCCGAGCTGCTGAACAGCCACAGCGAGCCATCGCCGGCGGCCTGCCGCGCCCCCGCGCATTCGGCCTCGCCCCAGGCCGGTGCGGCACGCGTGTAGGCCACGACGGTGTCGACGCCCACGCCCAGCGCCTGCACTTGCTGCAGCAGCCAGTCGCGGCCCTGCCCGCGCCCGTCCGCGTCACCGCCGCGCACGAGCAGCAGCCGGTCCCCGCTCTTCAGCTGCCCTTGCACCTGCTGCCAGAGGCTTTCCGAATCGAACTGGGCCGCATCGGGCGCGGGCGCATCGATGCGGGTCGCGGGCACGCCCGCTTGCCGCAAGGCGTCCTGCGTCGCCGGCCCCGGCGCCCAGGCGCGCGCGCGCAGAAACGTCGGCTGGGCAGCGAAGAAACCCTGCACCGCATTGGCGCTGACGAACATGACGGCCGCATAGCGGTCGGCGTCCGCCGCCGCGCGGCCCAGGGCTGCGGCATCGGGCGCGGGGGCGATGGCCAGCAGCGGCAGCACCAGCGCCTCCAGGCCGCGCTCGCGCAGGCGCGCCGCCCAGCGCTCGGCCTCCTGCACGGGGCGCGTCACGACGACGCGCATCGGCTAACGCGCCCCGCCGGCACGCAGCCGCGCAGCCACCGCCTCGCCCAGGGCGGCCGCCTGCTCCAGGTCGGCCACCACGTCGGCACTGCGGGCGCGCACCAGCACGCCGGCCTGGTCCGGATCGCCCCAGGCGGCATGCAGCTGCAGGTATTCCCCATCGAAATGCGCGTGCGCCGCCAGCGGCATGGAGCAGCTGCCGCCCATGGCGCGGCTGACGGCGCGCTCCGCCGCCACGGCCAGCCAGGTGGATTGGTTGGCAAGCGGCGCCAGCGCCTGCGCCACGTCGACGCGCTCGGACCGGATCTCGATGCCCAGCGCGCCCTGCCCGGCGGCCGGCAGCATCTCGGTCGGCTCGAAGACCTGGCGGATGCGGCTGGCCAGCCCCAGGCGCTTGAGGCCGGCCGCGGCGAGCACGATCGCGTCGTACTGGCCGTCGTCGAGCTTGCGCAGCCGCGTGTCGAGGTTGCCGCGCAGCGGCTCGATCTTCAGGTCCGGCCGCAGCGCGCGCAGCAGCACCACGCGGCGCAGGCTGGAGGTGCCCACCACCGCGCCTTGCGGCAGCTGGGACAGCTGCCCGTACGCATTCGAGACGAAGGCATCGCGCGGGTCCTCGCGCTCCAGGACGCAGGCCAGCGCGAAGCCGGCGGGCAGGTCCATGGGCACGTCCTTGAGCGAGTGCACCGCGAGGTCGGCGCGCCCTTCCTCCAGCGCGACTTCGAGCTCCTTGACGAACAGGCCCTTGCCGCCGACCTTGCTCAGCGAGCGGTCCAGGATCTGGTCGCCCCGGGTCGTCATCCCGAGCAGGGCGACCGGGTGGCCGCGCTGTTGCAGCAAGGCCTGCACGTGTTCGGCCTGCCAGAGAGCCAGGCGGCTCTCGCGCGTGGCGATGGTGAACTGGCTCAAGGTCGTAACCTGCTTGTCATCCGTCGGTGGTGGTCGATGCTAGCATTCCCCGCATCCCCCCACTGGAAGCGAACGATGCCTGCGACCGAGCAGCCGCCCGCGCGGCGTGCCAAGGAAAACGAACGCCCGCTGGTGGAGGACATCCGGCTGCTCGGCCGCATCCTCGGGGACGTGATCCGGGAGCAGGAGGGCGTGGACACCTACGAGCTGGTGGAGCGCATCCGCAAGCTCTCGGTGTCCTTCCGCCGGCACGACGACCAGGCGGCGGACCGCGAGCTGAAGTCCGTGCTCAAGACGCTCTCGGGGGACGAGGCGGTGCGCGTGATCCGCGCCTTCACCTATTTCAGCCACCTGGCCAACCTGGCCGAGGACCGGCACCACATCCGGCGCCGTGAAGTCCACGAGCGCGCGGGCGACACGCAGGAAGGCAGCATCGAGGTGGCGCTGGCGCGGCTGCGCTGGGCGGGCATCCACGCGCGCACCGTGTCGCAGACCCTCGCGCACAGCTATCTCTCGCCGGTGCTCACCGCGCACCCCACCGAGGTGCAGCGCAAGAGCATCCTCGACGCCGAGCGCGACATCGCGCGCCTGCTCACCGCACGCGACGAGATCAAGGCGCGGGCGCAGCCGCGCGACGCCCTCGCGCCGCGCGAACTCGCCGCCAACGAGCTGCAGATGCGCGCGCGTGTGCAGCAACTGTGGCAGACGCGCCTCCTGCGGTTCACCCGGCTGACCGTGGCCGACGAGATCGAGACGGCGCTGAGCTACTACGAGGCGACCTTCCTGCGCGAGATCCCCAAGCTCTATGGCGAGCTGGAACAGGCGCTGGGCAACCACCCCGTGGCGAGCTTCCTGCGCATGGGGCAGTGGATCGGCGGCGACCGCGACGGCAATCCCAACGTGACGGCGGAGACGCTCGCCTATGCGATGCGGCGCCAGTGCGAGGTGGCCCTGCGGCACTACCTGACGGAGCTGTTCTGGCTGGGCAGCGAGCTGTCCCTGTCCGCCCTGCTGGTGCAAGTGACGCCGCAGATGCAGGCCCTGGCCGACAGTTCGCCGGACACCAACGAGCACCGCCAGGACGAGCCCTACCGGCGCGCCGTCAGCTGGATCTACGCGCGCCTGGCGGGCTCGCTCAAGGAATTCACCGGCGGCGACGCGGCGCGGCACGTGCTGCCGCCGCAGAGCCCGTACTGGCGCGCCGAGGACCTGCTCGCCGACCTGCGCACGCTGCGCGACTCCCTGCTCGCCAACCACGGCGGCGCGGTGGTACACCAGCGCCTGCACCCGCTGATCCGCGCGGTGGAGGTGTTCGGCTTCCACCTGGCGACGGTGGACCTGCGGCAGAACTCGGAGCAGCACGAGGAAGTGGTGGCGGAACTGCTCGCCACCGCGCGGGTGGAACCGGACTACCGTGCGCTGGACGAGGCAGGCAAGCGGGCGGTGTTGCTCAAGCTGCTGTCCGATGCGCGCCCGCTGCGCGTCATGGGCGTGCAGTACAGCGAGCACGCGCGCAAGGAACTGGCGATCTTCGAGACCGCGGTGGCCATGCGCCAGCGCTTCGGGCCGCAGGCGATCCGCCACTACATCATCAGCCACACCGAGGCGGTCAGCGACCTGCTGGAAGTGATGCTGCTGCACAAGGAAGTCGGCCTGCTGCAAGGCACGCTGGACCAGGCCGCGCACACCGCGCTGATCGTCGTGCCGCTGTTCGAGACCATCGCGGACCTGCGCCATGCCGCGCCCATCATGCGCGAGTTCTATGCCCTCCCCGGCATCGCGAAGATGATGCAGCGCTCCGGCGGCGAGCAGGACATCATGCTGGGCTACAGCGACAGCAACAAGGACGGCGGCATCTTCACCAGCAACTGGGAGCTGTACCGCGCGGAGATCGCGCTGGTGGACCTGTTCGACCAGCTCGCCAATGCGCACGACATCCAGCTGCGCCTGTTCCATGGCCGCGGCGGCACCGTGGGGCGCGGCGGCGGCCCGAGCTACCAGGCGATCCTGGCGCAGCCGCCCGGCACCGTGCGCGGCCAGATCCGCCTGACCGAACAGGGCGAGGTGATCGCCTCCAAGTACGCCAACCCGGAGATCGGCCGGCGCAACCTGGAGACGCTGGTGGCGGCGACGCTGGAGGCGACGCTGCTGCAGCCCACGAAGCCCGCGTCCAAGGCCTTCCTGCAGGCCGCGGAGGCCCTGTCGCAGGCGAGCATGAAGGCCTACCGCGCGTTGGTGTACGAGACGCCCGGCTTCGTGGACTTCTTCTTCAGCGCAACGCCCATCCGCGAGATCGCGGAGCTGAACATCGGTTCGCGCCCGGCGTCACGCAAGGCCACGCAGAAGATCGAGGACCTGCGTGCCATCCCCTGGAGCTTCAGCTGGGGCCAGTGCCGGCTGACGCTCAATGGCTGGTACGGCTTCGGCTCCGCGGTCGAGGCCTTCCTCGCGGCCGGCGGACGCAAGGAGCAGGCGGCGCAGCTGCAGCGCATGTACCGGCAATGGCCTTTCTTCAAGGCCCTGCTGTCCAACATGGACATGGTGCTCGCCAAGAGCGACCTGGCGCTGGCGCGGCGCTATGCGGACCTGGTGCCCGACGCGCGCCTGCGCAGGCGCATCTTCGGCACGATGGAGGCGGAGTGGCAGCGCACGGTGGAAGCCATCGCGCTGATCTCCGGCGAGAAGCAGCGCCTGGCCAGCAACCCGGCCCTGGCGCGCTCGATCCGCCACCGCTTTCCCTACATCGATCCCTTGCACCACCTGCAGGTGGAACTGGTGCGCCGCTGGCGCGAGCGCAGCGCGGACGAGCGCGAGCGGCGGGGGATCCATCTCGCGATCAACGGGATCGCGGCGGGGTTGCGCAATACGGGGTGACGACGCAGCGGGGATTGGCGCGGCGGGGCCGTGGACGGTCCGCCAGCGAACCCCGGCGCCATGCTCACTTGTAGAACGCCTCCACCTTCCCCTTGAGCTTGAGCATCAATGGCTGCCCCTTGCGGTCCAGGGTCTTGCCGGCGGGCACCTTCACCCAGCCTTCGCTGACGCAGTACTCCTCCACGTCCGTGCGCTCCTTGCCGTTGAAGCGGATGCCCACGTCGTGCTCGAAGATGGCCTTCACGTGGTGCGGGCTGCGCGGGTCGGCCGAGAGGTGGTCGGGCAGCGGAGGACGTTCGGTGTTTTCGCTCATGCCCCTATTTTCGGCTAGTTCCCGAGGAGCTCGCCTATGGGCTTGAGGTGGTCCACGCGGTCGCACACCGCCTTGACCGCCATGAGCACCGGAATCCCCAGCAGCAGCCCCCACACGCCCCACAACCAGCCCCAGGCCAGCACGCCGATGAACACGGCCACCGGGTTCATGCTGCTGGCGCGGCTGGTGGCAAGCGGCACCAGCAGGTTGCCCTCGATGGTGTTGATCAGGAGTGAAACGCCGGCCACCGCGAGCGCCATGTTGATGCTGCCGTCGAACTGCAGGAACGCCACCAGGGCGGCGCCGCCCGTGACGACCACCGAGCCCACGTAGGGCACCAGGTTCAGAACGCCCGCCGCCACGCCCCAGACGGCCGCGTGCTTGAGCCCCAGCAGCGCGAACGCGATCCCCGTGGTGACGCCCACGGCGACGCTCGCCACGAGCTGCACCAGGAGGTAGCGCTGCATCTGCGCGTTGATCTCGTCCAGCGCCTGCACGGTGAGCTTCTTCTCCGCCAGCCCCGGTCCCGCGATCTTCACCAGCTTGCGGCGGAAGGTGTCGCCCGAGAGCAGCAGGAAGTAGGTGAGGAAGGTGACGATCACCGTCTGGCCGAGGACATTGGCCAGGCCCACGGTGCCGGTCCACAGGTGCTCGCGCAGGTCGAAGCGCGGCTTTTCCACGATCACGCGGGTCACGCCGCGCGGCGTGCTGGCCGGGGCCGTCGCCTCCGTGGCCTTCTGCAGCTCGGTGGCCGCCTGCTGCACGGTCTCCAGGGGGGAGGCCTTCTGCTGCGGCTTGCGGATCACGTCGCGGACCTTGCGGGCGGCATCGGGCAGCGAGGTGATCAGTTCGTTGGCGTCATCCGCCAGCGAGTAGGCCGAGGCGCCGGTGACCCCGAGGATGCCCAGGATCAGCACGGCGGCGCTCAGCGCGCGCGGCACCCTGCGCGCCTGCAGCCAGTCGACCACGGGCGACAGCGCATAACTGAAGACCAGGCCCAGCATCAGCGGGATGAAGAAGCCGCTGGCGTAGCGCAGCACGCCCAGCGCGGCGATCACCACCAGCACCGTGAGCGCGACGTTGCGCGCGCCCTCCGGCAGGTGCAGCAGCACGTGCGGCGGATTGAGCGGGTCCACCGGCGTGCGCGGGAGGTCGTCGATCTCGGTCGCCTGCGAAGAATCGACAGATTGGGAAGGTTCGGAACTCACTTTGGCCTTTGACTCCAGCGAGTCCCTGTTTCCTGAGATGTCAGCTTGCGAGCGCCTCCCGCACGGCGCTCAGTTGCCGGCGCGAGACGGACAGCGATTCCTCCACCCCGTTCAGGCGCACGGCCCAGCCTTCGCCCTCCTCGGCGTCGAAGTGCTTTTCCAGTGCCCGCACCGCGCGCCGGGAGACCAGCGCATTGCGGTGCACGCGCAGGAACTGGGCGCTGTGGCGCTCCTCCAGCTCGCTGAGCGAACCGTCGAGGATATAGCTTCTGGCGGCCGTCCGGACGGTGATGTACTTCAGTTCCGCCTTGAAGTACAGGACCTCGTTGACCGGCACGCGCTCGGTGCGGCCGCGGTCCTGGATCACCAGCACCTCCTGCTCCGGCTCGGCGCCCCCGTCACGGGCCTGGCGGGCCTTTTCGACGCGCACCAGTGCCTGCTCCAGGCGCTCCAGCCGCACGGGCTTGGTGAGGTAGTCGACGGCCTCCAGCTCGAAGGCGGTGACCGCGTGCTCCGCATAGGCCGTCACGAAGACCACGACCGGGGGTTCCGGCAGCGTGCGCAGCACCTGCGCCAGCGCCAGGCCGTCGGCCCCGGGCATGTGGATGTCCAGCAACACGCCGTCGAAAGCCTGCCGCCGCAGGTGCTCCATCGCCTGTGCCGCGTTCGCCGCCTCCCCGGCGACTTCGGCAGGTGGCAGCTTGCAGTCCGCCAGCAGCGTGCGCATGCGAGACCGCGCGAGCGGCTCGTCGTCGACCAACAGCATCTTCAGGCCCATGGTTCCCCTCCAAATCTCTCTCGCTACGCAGGCACTTCCATGCGCACCTGGTAGCGTCCGTCGATCAGTGCCGTCTGGAATTCCGCCTGCACGTCGTGCAGCAGGCGAAGACGGTCGCGTACATTGTCCAGCGCCACGCCATGCCCCGGCTTCCCCTGGCCGGCCGGCACCGTGTTCGTCACCTTGATCACCACCACGCTGCCCCTCTTCTGGATGGTGATCTTCACGTCCGCCCCGGTCGGACTCGGCTCCACGCCGTGCTTGACCGCATTCTCCACCAAGGGCTGCAGGAACAAGGCCGGCACTTTCGCCTTGCCGGCGTTCGGATCGATGGACCACTCCACCCGCAGGCGGTCGCCGAAGCGCACCTGCTCGATGTCCAGGTAGTGGCGCGCGACCTGCACCTCCTGCGAGAGGGTCGCCGCGTCGGCCTTGGCCACCAGGACGTGGCGGAACAGCTCGCTCAAGTCCTCCAGCAGGTGTTCGGCCCGGGTCGGGTCCTCGCGCACCAGCGCGATCGCGCTGTTCAGGCTGTTGAACAGGAAGTGGGGGCGGATGCGCGCCTGCAGCTCCGCCAGCCGGGCGGCCGTCTCGGCCGGCATGCGCCCCTTGTCCCGCAGGACCAGGGCGTTGACCACCACGCACGCCAGCAGCAGGCCGGCCAAGGCCGACGCGAGCCGCGGCGGCATGCCCAGCACGCCCGCCATGGCCAGCAGCTCGCAGGCCACGAAGGCGGCGGCGGCGCCCAGCGCCAGGCAGACGGCCTGCTGCCCCGGTGACGGCAGGCGGGCGAGCAGCCGCTCGCAGGAACAGGTGATCAGCAGCCACGCCGCCGTGGCCGGCAATGCCGCGCCGCTGGCAATGGCCAGCGCCTGCACCCAGTCCATCCAGGTGGTGGCGCGGAAAACGGCCGCGACGGCCATCACCGCTTCGACGAACAGCACCACGCGCAGCACCACGCCCGCCTGGCACACGTCGAAGGACATCCGCGGGCGCGGCTTGACCGCCGCCTGCCGGCGGGACAATTCCTGGAACGCGGATAATAGTTGTGAGTCGTCCATCAGAGTCAGTGCGCGCTGGCGCGCCCGGCCGGGCCCCCTTCCTGCCCGCATTATTGGTGAAGCGACCGTCCAGCCCATCCCCCCAGCGCATCCCTGCACGCCTTATGAGCCAACTCGATCACAAGTCCGAGGCCTGGTCCGCCCTTTTCAGCGAACCCATGAGCGACCTCGTGAAACGCTACACCGCCAGCGTGTTCTTCGACAAGAGGCTGTGGCAAGCCGACATCGCCGGCTCCCTGGCGCACGCCGCGATGCTGGAAAGACAGGGTGTCATTTCCGCAACGGATTTGGCCGACATCCGCCGCGGAATGGACCAGATCCGCCAGGAAATCGGCTCCGGCGCCTTCGAATGGAAGCTGGACCTGGAGGACGTGCACCTGAACATCGAGGCGCGCCTGACCCAGTTGGTGGGGGATGCCGGCAAGCGCCTGCACACCGGCCGCAGCCGCAACGACCAGGTCGCGACCGACGTGCGCCTGTGGCTGCGCGGCGAGATCGACCTCATCGCGGACCTGCTGGAGGACCTGCAGAAGGCCCTGCTGAAGATCGCCGAGGCCCACGTGGACGTGGTGCTCCCCGGCTTCACCCACCTGCAGGTGGCGCAGCCCGTGAGCTTCGGCCACCACATGCTGGCCTACGTGGAGATGTTCGCCCGCGACCACGAGCGGATGCTGGACGTGCGCAAGCGCCTGAACCGCCTGCCCCTGGGCGCCGCCGCCCTGGCCGGCACCACCTACCCCCTGGACCGCGAGTTCGTCGCCAGGGAACTGGGCATGGAGGGCGTCTGCCAGAACTCGCTGGACGCCGTCAGCGACCGCGACTTCGCCATCGAGTTCACCGCCGCCGCCGCGCTGGTGATGGTGCACGTGAGCCGCTTCTCCGAGGAGTTGATCCTCTGGATGTCGCAGAACTTCGGCTTCATCCGCATCGCCGACCGCTTCACCACCGGCTCGTCGATCATGCCGCAGAAGAAGAACCCGGACGTGCCGGAGCTGGCGCGCGGCAAGACCGGCCGCGTGGTCGGGCACCTCATGGGCCTGATCACGCTGATGAAGGGCCAGCCCCTGGCGTACAACAAGGACAACCAGGAGGACAAGGAGCCGCTGTTCGACACCGTCGACACGCTCAAGGACACCCTGCGCATCTTCGCCGAGATGGCCGGCGGCATCACCGTGGTGCCCCAGGCGATGGAGCAGGCGGCGCTCAAGGGCTTTGCGACGGCCACCGACCTGGCGGACTACCTGGTGCAGAAGAAGGGCCTGCCCTTCCGCGACGCGCACGAGACGGTGGCGCACGCGGTGAAGGCGGCGCAGTCGCACAACTGCGACCTCTCGGAGCTGCCCCTGGCAGTGCTCAAGCAGTTCAACGCCACCATCGAGAAGGACGTCTACGACCACCTCTCGCTGCGCGGTTCGCTCAATGCCCGCAACACGCTGGGCGGCACCGCCCCGGCGCAGGTGCGAGCGCAGGTGGAGCGGCACAGGAAGCGCCTGGGGAGCTGAAAAAGGGGCCCTCACCTCGCAGACGCTGGCGCAGGTAGGAGCCGAGGAAACGCGCAGGGGCGGCCGGGTGCATTTCCGCTCAGGCGCCGCGGAAAAAACTTCAGCGTTGCCCGTCGAGCTTGCCGTTACCATCGTGGCCGAACGAGGAGAGCCGCTTTGCCAGTGATCACCAACATCGAGGACCTGCGCGTGCTCGCGAAAAAGCGCGTGCCTCGGATGTTCTACGACTACGCCGACTCCGGTTCCTGGACCGAGAGCACCTACCGCGCCAACGAGGCGGACTTCGAGCGGCTGCTGCTACGCCAGCGCGTGGCGGTGAACATGGAAGGGCGCAGCCTGCGCACCACCATGGTGGGCCAGGAGGTCGCCATGCCCGTGGCCATCGCGCCGACCGGGCTCACCGGCATGCAGCATGCCGACGGCGAGATCCTGGCCGCGCGCGCCGCCAAGGCCATGGGCGTGCCCTTCACGCTGTCGACCATGAGCATCTGCTCGCTGGAGGACGTGGCCGAAGGCACCGGGCGCCACCCGTTCTGGTTCCAGCTGTACGTCATGCGCGATCGCGGCTTCATCGAAAGCCTGATCGACCGCGCCAAGGCGGCGGGCTGCACCGCCCTGGTCCTGACGCTGGACCTGCAGATCCTCGGGCAGCGGCACAAGGACCTGAAGAACGGCCTGTCGGCGCCGCCCAAGCCCACCGTGGCCAACCTCCTGAACCTGGCCACCAAGCCGCGCTGGTGCCTGGGCATGCTGGGCACCAAGCGCCGGCAGTTCGGCAACATCGTGGGCCACGTCAAGGGCATCGAGAACATGGGATCGCTCTCCGAATGGACGGCGCGCCAGTTCGACCCGCGCCTGTCCTGGCAGGACGTGGAATGGATCAAGAGCCGCTGGGGCGGCAAGCTGATCCTCAAGGGCGTGCAGGACATCGAGGACGCCAGGCTCGCCGCCGACTCGGGCGCGGACGCCGTGATCGTCTCCAACCACGGCGGCCGCCAGCTCGATGGCGCGCCCTCTTCCATCTCCGCCCTGCCGGCAATCGTGGAGGCGGTGGGCGACCGCATCGAGGTGCACATGGACGGCGGCGTGCGCTCCGGCCAGCACGTGCTCAAGGCGGTGGCGCTGGGCGCACGCGGCGTGTACATCGGCCGCGCGATGCTCTATGGCCTGGGCGCCATGGGCCAGGAAGGCGTGGAGCGGGCGCTGGAGATCATCCGCAACGAGCTGGACCTGTCGATGGCGTTCTGCGGCCGCACGGACATCCGCGACGTCGACCGCGGCATCCTGCTGCCCGGGACGTACTGAGGGCCGTGCCCGGCACAATCGCCGGGTGACCCGCATGCGCCGCGTCGCCCACCTGGACATGGACGCCTTCTTCGCGTCCGTGGAGCTGCTGCGTTATCCGCAGCTCAAGGGGCTGCCGGTGGTCATCGGCGGCGGCCGCCGGCGCGTGGACGACATGATCCGCGAGCGCTACGCGGACCGGCCGCTGTCGCACATCCCGCCCGAGGCCTTTCCGCTGCTGAAGGACTACGTGGGCCGCGGCGTGATCACCACCGCGACCTACCCGGCGCGGCAGTTCGGCGTGGGTTCCGCCATGGGGATGATGAAGGCCGCCAAGCTCTGCCCGCAGGCGATCGTGCTGCCGGTGGACTTCGACGAGGTGCGCCGCTACTCGCGCACCTTCAAGTCGGTGATCCAGGAGATCGCGCCGGTGATGGAGGACCGCGGCATCGACGAGGTCTACATCGACTTCACGGAGGTGCCGGGCGGCCAGCGCGAAGGCGGGCGCGTGCTCGCGCGCCTGATCCAGAAGTCCATTTTCGAGGCGACCGGCCTGACCTGTTCGCTGGGCGTCGCGCCCAACAAGCTGATCGCCAAGATGGCCAGCGAGTTCGACAAGCCCAATGGGATCTCGATCGTGTACGAGCAGGACGTGCAGACGATGATCTGGCCGCTGCCGGTGCGCAAGATCAACGGCATCGGGCCGAAATCCGAAGCCAAGCTGCACCGGCTGCACCTGCGCACGATCGGCGACATCGCCGCGCAGAGCCGCGACTGGCTGGTCGACAACTTCGGCCAGGCCTACGGCCACTGGATGCACGACGCCGCCTGGGGCCGCGACGACCGCCCCGTGGTGACCGAAAGCGAGCCCGTGTCCATGAGCCGCGAAACCACCTTCGAGCGCGACCTGCATGCGGTGCGCGACCGCGCGGAACTGGGGGCGATCTTCACCGACCTGTGCACGCGCGTGGCCGGTGACCTGCGGCGCAAGGGTTACGTGGGCCGCACCATCGGCATCAAGCTGCGTTACGAAGATTTCCGCACGGCGACCCGCGACGTCACGCTGGACCACTACACGGACGATGCGGCCACGATACGGCGTGCAGCCGGCCAGTTGCTCAAGCGCGTGGAGCTCGCGCAGCGCCTGCGCCTGCTGGGGGTGCGGGTGGGCAAGCTGGCCAGGGCGGGCAGCCTTACGGCGCCCGTGGAGCCGGCGCCCGCGCTCGCCGCGGAACACACGCCGGACCTGTTCCACGCGGCCGATGCCGGCCGGGATTCCGGCTGACATCCGGGTACGCCCAAAGGCTGATGGACGGCCGCCGCAGGCGGACTACATTGAAACGCAAGGCCCCGCCAGCGGGCGCGAGCGGAGAAACAGCATGAACCTCGATGCACTGCAACGCATCAAGCGTTGGCACGTCGCCCACCAGCGCGAGCACCCCGTGGAATACCAGGCCTGGGACGTGATGCTCACGCTGTGGCTGGCCAGCTGGGTCGGCTGGATCCCCGCCTTCTTCCTCGACGCGCTGTGGCTGGCCCCCGTCCTGGCAGTGGGCATGTCCGCGCCCAAGATCTACGTGACGTGGCGCGCGCGCGCCCACCACGCCAGGCGCTTGCGCTGCGACTGGCTGCTCGCGGTCGGTTGACGCTTACTGCCGCGCAGTCCGCACGTTGGGGGGCAAGGCCATGGGATGGCTGGTTCGCAGGGGGTTGATGTCCAGCCCGCCGCGGCGCGTGTAGCGCGCGTACACCGCCAGGCGCGAGGGTTTGCAGCGCCGCCACACGTCCATGAAGATCCGTTCCACGCACTGCTCGTGGAATTCGTTGTGGTTGCGAAAACTCACGAGGTAGCGCAGCAGGCCGCCCTGTTCGATCTGCGGCCCGGTATAGCGCAGCTGGATGCTGCCCCAGTCGGGCTGGCCGGTGACCAGGCAATTGCTCTTGAGGAGGTTGCTGGTGAGCACTTCCTCGACCGGCTGCTCGTCCACGGCCGACGTCAACAGCTCCGGCGCCGGCGTGTAGTGGGTGCATTCGATATCCAGGCGGTCGAGGCTCAGGCCGTCGAGTTCGTGCACCTGCTCCGCATCGAACATGTCCGGCATCACCAGCCGCACGCCGATGGACGCTGGCGCCGGAGCGCCGCGCCACACCGCCTCGCCCACGTCCTTGCGCAGGCGCTCGCGCACCTCGTCCACGCTGGCGAACACCGTGCCGCTGTAGCTGCCGATGTACAGCTTGAAGGACTTGCTCTCGACGATGTTGGGGGTTTCGCACGGGATGGTGAAGTGCGCCAGCGCCACCTGCGGCTTGCCGCGCGCGTTCAGCCAGCTCAGTTCGTACGAGGTCCAGAGGTCGGCGCCGAAGAAGGGGGGCGCGCCGGCAATCCCCAGCTCCTCGCGCTTGGGGGCGCGGGCCAGGGGGAACAGCAGGCTGGGGTCGTAGCGGTCGGCATAGCGCACCGGCTTGCCGAGCTGCGACGTTTCGGGGGAGTTCATCGCGACAGCCTAAGCCAGATGCGGCAGCAAGGGATCCAGCAGACGCTCGACCCCGCCTGGCGGAAGGTCATGGCCGAGTCCGGGGATCGCCACCAGCCGGGCGCCCGGGATGCGGCGTGCGGTGTCCTCGCCGCAGGCCAGCGGCACCAGCGGATCGTCCGCGCCGTGCAGCACCAGCGTCGGGACGCGGATGCCGCGCAGCTGCTGCGCCCGCTCCGTGTCCGCGGCGATGGCGGCGAGTTGCCGCGCGCTGCCGGCGGGCCGGTAGCCGCCGCGCCGCACCGAGTCCAGGATGCGCTTGCGCAGTTCCTCCGGCGGCTCCGGATAGCCGGGACTGCCGATCGCCTGGAACAGGCGCACGTAATGCGCCAGCACGGACGGCTCGCTGCGGTCCTTGGGCCGCGACAGGAGGACCTGCAGCACGTGGGGCCGTGGGCCCGGCAGGTGGCGCGCGCCGCTGGAACTCATGATGCTGGTGAGGCTGCGCACGCGCTGCGGGGCCGCCAGGGCCATGCGTTGCGCAATCATCCCGCCCATGCTGGCGCCCACCACGTGGGCCTCGGCCACGCCCAGCGCGTCCAGCACGCCGAAGGCATCCGCCGCCATGTCGGCCACGCTGTAGGGCGCACGCACCGGCAGGCCGAAGCGCAGCTTCATGCTTTCCCACAGCAGGTTGGGCACGGCAAGGTGGTCCAGCCGGGTGGACAGGCCGATGTCGCGGTTGTCGAAGCGGATCACGCGGTGGCCGGCGCGCACCAGCGCATCGACGAAGCTCGCCGGCCACGCCGTGAGCTGCATCCCCAGGCCCATGACGAGGAGCACCGGCGGCGCCTCGCCCACCGGCCCCGTGTCCTCGACCTCGAGCGCGAGGCCGTTGGCCTGCACCTTCATTCGAAGCGGCGCTCCCGCAGCCACTTGGTGGCGATCCACTTCTCGCCTTCCAGCACGGGCGCGCCGCCGTGCAGCGTGCGCGTGGACGGGTGCGCGCGGTCGTAGCTGAAGAAGACCGCGTTGCCGCGCTTGGGGGCCACTTCCAGGTGCACGTCGGGGAACACCGTGCCGCCGCCCTTGGCCGGCTCGGCCAGGTACATGACGATGGTGGCCACGCGCTGGCCGCCGCGGCGCAGGATCGTCGGGGTGCCCGGCTCGCCCGGGTCGAAGTAGTCGTAGTGCGGCTTGTATTCGGCGCCCGGGCTGTAGTGCAGGATCTGCAGGCCCTCGCCGTTTTCCTCCGGCCAGTTCACCAGCCGCGCGATGCGCTGCTCGATGCGGCGCACCAGCTCGTTCTCGCCGCGCTGGAAGAACATGCCGTTGCTGGTGCGGTCGGCGTTGACCTCCTCGCCGCCGGTCTTGGTGGCCACCGTCAGCGAGCGCGCCAGGCGCGGCTGCGCCAGGGCGATCAGCTGCTCGCACTCCTGTTCGGACAGCAGGTCGCCGAACACCACGACACGCGGGTTGTACATGGCCTGCAGCACCGCCACGCGGCGATCGCCCCCATCGAGGTACAGCGGCGACTCGTCCAGCTCGGGGTCGGGCACGGCGACCGCGGGCGGCAGGCCCTGCGCCAGGGCCTGGCTTTCCAGGTGGCCGCGCAAGGTGCTCTCCATGGCGTCGACGGCCACGTCCTCGCTCCAGCCCGAGGCCAGCATGGCCTTGAGAACGGATTCCGCGCTGTGGCCGGCCTGCGCCTGGTCCACGATCCACTTGCGCAGCTCGGGCGTCACCTGCTGCTGGCTCTGTGCGGTTGTCATGCTGCCGTCCTTCGCCGGAAGACCAGCCGGTCGGGTTGCGACGCGGCGGGATCGAAGGCATAGCCTTCGAGGTTGAAGTTCTCGAGCTTGCGCGGGGTCTCCACGCGCTTCACGATCGCGTAGCGCGCCATCAGGCCGCGCGCCTTCTTGGCCGAAAAGCTGATGATCTTCCAGCCGCCCGGCCGCCATTCCTCGAAGACGCAGTCGATCACCCGCGCCTTGAGGGCCTTGCGGTCCACGGCCTTGAAGTATTCCTGCGAGGCGAGGTTGATCACCACCGGCGTCTTGTCGCCGGCCACCACCTCGTTCAGGTGGTCGGCGATGCGGCTGCCCCAGTACTGGTAGAGGTTGGCGGCGCCGTCCACCCGCAGGGACGTTCCCATCTCCAGCCGGTAGGGCTGCATGCGGTCCAGCGGCCGCAGCACGCCATACAGGCCGCTGAGGATGCGCAGGTGCCGCTGCGCCCATTCGAGGTCGGCCGCGCCGAGCTCACGCGCCTGCAAGCCGTCGTACACGTCGCCGTCGAAGGCGAGCACCGCCTGCCGCGCATTGCGGGCGGTGAACTTCGGGGACCAGGCCTGGTAGCGCGCCACGTTCAGCGCCGCCAGCGGGTCGCTGATCGACATCAGGCTGGCGATCTCCGCCGGCGACTTGCGCCGCAGCACCTCGATGAGGTGCTGCGAATCCTTGGGGAAGGCCGGCAAGGTGTGAGGGACCTCAGGAACCGCCGACGTGTAGTCGAGCGTCTTGGCGGGAGACAACAGGAACAGCATGGGCAATTCTAGGAGCGCCAAGCGCGACCGCTGAGCCACTGGACGGTCGCCACGACCAGCACCAGGGCGGTATAAGTTCCCATCTTGCCGTCCCGCCCGAAGTACCACAGGCCGGCGCCCAGCACGAGCACGCCGGCGAGGCTGTTGACGGCGAAGCTCACCCACCAGGACCGGGGGCGCGCCGCCGGCGGGAGCACGACGCGGGCCGCCAGGGCGACGACGAAGGCGACCACCAGGGCGGGGGTGACGAAGCTGAGCAGGTGCCGGAGGATTTCGAGGGGACTCACGTACGGTTGACCTGGAGCAAGTGGGTATCCGATCCGGCATAAGTGATTGATCTCGATCGAATTTTATAATCGGGGCCATGGCAGTCTGGGCATTGGGCATCAACCACACGACGGCACCGCTGGACCTGCGGGGCCGGTTCACGTTCGCCCTCGACCAGATCGCGCCCACTTTGCACGGTTTGCGCCACAGCGTGGGCGCCCGGATGGACGGGCAGCCCGAGGCGGCCATCCTCTCCACCTGCAACCGCACCGAGATCTACTGCGCGGGCACGCAGCACGAGATCGACAGCACCGTGGAATGGCTGGCACATTCCGGCGGCGTCAACCCCGGCCTGCTGCGCAGCCACGCCTATACCTTGCAGGACGCCGGAGTCGCCCGCCACGCCTTCCGCGTGGCCAGCGGGCTGGACTCCATGGTGCTGGGCGAGGCGCAGATCCTGGGCCAGATGAAGGATGCCGTCCGGGTGGCGGACCAGGCCGGCGCCCTGGGCACGACCCTCAACCAGCTGTTCCAGCGCTCCTTCGCCGTCGCCAAGGAGGTCCGCACCTCCACCGAGATCGGAGCCCATTCGATCAGCATGTCGGCCGCCGCGGTGCGGCTGGCCGGCCAGCTGTTCGAGGACCTGGGCAAGGTGCGCGTGCTGTTCGTGGGCGCGGGCGAGATGATCGAGCTGGCGGCGACGCACTTCGCCGCCAAGAGCCCCAGGTCGCTGGCCATCGCGAACCGCACCCTGGAGCGCGGCGAGAAGCTCGCCAGCCGCCTAGGGGGCGAAGTGATGCGGCTGGCGGACCTGCCGGCGCGCCTGCACGAATTCGACGTCGTGGTGAGCTCCACGGCCAGCCAGCTTCCCATCATCGGCCTCGGCGCCGTGGAACGCGCCCTCAAGGCGCGCAAGCACCGGCCCATGTTCATGGTCGACCTGGCGGTGCCGCGCGACATCGAGCCGGAGGTCAAGGCGCTGGAGGACGTGTATCTCTACACGGTCGACGACCTCGCGAACGTGGTGCAGACGGGCACCGCGAACCGGCAGGCCGCGGTCGCGCAGGCCGAGGCGATCATCGATGCCGGCGTGCAGAGTTTCGTGCACTGGATGGACCAGCGCGGGGCCGTGCCGCTGATCCAGCAGCTCAATTCCCAGGCCGACGAGTGGCGCAGCGCCGAACTCGCGCGCGCGCGCAAGCTCCTTGCCCGCGGCGAGGACATCGACGCGGTGCTGGAGGCCCTCTCGCGTGGCCTCACGCAGAAGATGCTGCACGGCGCGATGGCCGAACTCCGCACCGGCGATGCCGACGCGCGCCAGCGCGCGGTCCAGGCGATCCAGCACTTCTTCCTGCGCAAGGAACGTTAGCGGGCCTGCGCGCCCCCCAGGTGATGCCGGGCCCCACCCGGCCTCCCGGGTCCCTCGCCGCCCGCATGGATCGCGGGCCCCGCCCGCAATGACCTCCCCTCCCCCATGAAACCCTTCCTCCGCCAGCAGCTCGAGCGCTTCCCCGTCCGCCTCCAGGAACTGGACTTCTTCCTGTCGCAGCCGGAGGTGGTGAACGACATGGCGCGCTACCGCGAGCTCACGCGCGAACACGCGGAAGTGGCCGAGGTGAACGGCGTGTACCAGCGCTTCCTGCAGCGCGAGCGCGACCTGGCGCAGGCGCGCGAGATGCTGGACGATGCCGACATGGCGGAGATGGCGAAAGAGGAGATCGCCGCCATCGAAGTCGAACTCCCGGCGCTGGAGAACGAACTGCAGACGCTGCTGCTGCCGCGGGACCCGGACGATGTGCGCAACGTGTTCCTCGAGGTGCGCGCCGGCACCGGCGGCGACGAGTCCGCGCTGTTCGCCGGCGACCTGCTGCGCATGTACCTGAAATACGCCGAGCGCCAGGGCTGGCGCACCGAGATCGTGAGCGAAAGCGAGGGCGAGGTGGGCGGCTTCAAGGAAGTGGTGGTCCGCATCGTGGGGGACGGGGCCTTCGGCAAGCTCAAGTTCGAATCGGGCGGTCACCGCGTGCAGCGCGTGCCGGCCACCGAAAGCCAGGGGCGCATCCACACCAGTGCCTGCACCGTCGCCGCGCTGGCCGAGCCCGACGAGGCCGCGGCCGTGCAGATCAACCCGGCCGACCTGCGCATCGACACCTACCGGGCGTCCGGTGCCGGCGGCCAGCACGTGAACAAGACGGACTCGGCCGTGCGCATCACGCACCTTCCCACGGGCATCGTGGCCGAATGCCAGGACGACCGCTCGCAGCACCGCAACAAGGCCAAGGCCATGCAGGTGCTGGTCGCGCGCATCCAGGAAAAGGAGCGCTCCGAGCGCGCCGCCAGGGAGGCGGCGACCCGCAAGGGCCTGATCGGAAGCGGCGACCGGTCCGACCGCATCCGCACCTACAACTTCCCCCAGGGCCGCATCACCGACCACCGCATCAACCTGACGCTCTACAAGCTGGGCGCGGTCATGGAAGGCGACCTCGACGAGGTCGTCGCCGCCCTGCTGCTTGCCCGCCGCGCCGAGCAGCTGGAGGAGCTCGAGGTCGGCATGGGCGGGGCACGCGCGTGAACCTCGCCGAGGCCCTCGCCGCCGCGGCCGCGCTGGGACTGGCGCGCCTGGACGCCCAGTTGCTGCTGCTGCACGTGCTGGGACGGGGGGCCGGCGAGCGTGGCTGGCTGCTCGCCCACGATACCGACGCGCTGGCGGCCGGCGCGGCCGAAGCCTTCCTGGCACTGGCGCAGCGGCGGGCGGCAGGCGAGCCGGTGGCCTACCTCACCGGGGAAAAGGAGTTCCACGGCCTGTCCCTGCAGGTCGACGCCCGGGTGCTCGTGCCCCGGCCCGACACCGAGACGCTCGTCGACTGGTCCCTGGAGGTGCTGCGAGATCGAAGCGCGCCGCGCGTGGTCGACCTGGGCACCGGCAGCGGCGCGATCGCGCTGGCGATCCAGGCGGCGCGGCAGGACGCGGTGGTGGAAGCCGTCGACCGCAGCGCCGGCGCGCTCGCGGTGGCGGCCGCGAACGCCCAGCGCCTGGGCCTGCCGGTGCGCTTTCGGCAGGCCAGCTGGCTGGAGCAAGCCGGCCGGTACGAACTCGTGGTGAGCAACCCGCCGTACGTTGCGGACGCCGATCCCCACCTGCCGGCCCTGCGCCACGAACCGCGCGAGGCGCTCGCCGCCGGCTCCGACGGCCTGGACGACCTGCGCGCGATCGTCGCGGCGGCCCCGGCCCACCTCACCCCCGGCGGCTGGCTGCTGCTGGAACACGGCTGGGACCAGGCCGAGGCCGTGCGCGCCCTGCTGGCCGCCGCCGGCTTCACCCAGGTGCAGAGCCGCCAGGACCTGGCCGGCATCGCCCGCTGTTCGGGCGGGCGCCGGCTTGAACTGGGATAATCCGGCACCAACTCGGCGCAGTCCCGGCACCACAGGAGAAATTCCCCCATGAGCGACGCCCAGCAACGCATCGACGACCTGGTCAAGAACAGCGACATCGTGCTGTTCATGAAGGGCAATGCGTCCTTCCCCATGTGCGGCTTTTCCGGCCGTGCCGTGCAGATCCTCAAGGCCTGCGGGGTGGACCCCAAGCAGCTGAAGACCGTGAACGTGCTGGAGGACGACGGCATCCGCCAGGGCATCAAGGAATACAGCAACTGGCCCACGATCCCGCAGCTCTATGTGCGCGGCGAATTCATCGGCGGCTCGGACATCATGATGGAGATGTACCAGAGCGGCGAACTGCAGCAGGTGCTGGGCACCCCGGCGCAGTCCTGATCCCCTCCTTGCCGGCGCGCCCGGGCGCGCCAGCACTGTCTTGTCGCGGCTGCCAATAGCCGCTTCTCCCGCTCGCGTTGTCGACTGAAGCTGACAAGGTCGTGCGAAAGCTCGTCCACGGCTTGCCCGCCTGGCACAGCCTATGCTGGAATGCAGATCAGTCGTCAAGGAGTTGGGTATGCCATCGCGTAGCCTCGTTCCCAGCAGCCATGGGCTGAAGCTGCCCATTGCCAACCTGCGCAGCGTTTTCCATCCACACGACGTGGAACGCAAGCTCGCCAAGCTGCCGGCGCGCGACCACGAGAGCCTGCGCGCGACCTACGAGCGCATGCTGGAGCGAGGCCCGGAGCGCTTCCAGGTCAAGCCCAGCGGCGTTCCGGAGATGGCGGCCCTCTACGAGCAGCTGCCCAATTTCTCCGACGCGCTCGACGATGTGAAGCGGCACGTGGCGCTCTCGCAGGACGCGGGCGACGGCATCGAGATCACCCCCATGCTGCTGCTCGGCCCGCCGGGCATCGGCAAGACGCACTTCGCCCGCCAGCTCGCCGACCTGCTGGGCACCGGCATGAGCCTGGTCCCCATGAGTTCCATGACCGCGGGCTGGCTGCTGTCCGGCGCCTCCTCGCAGTGGAAGGGGGCCAAGCCCGGCAAGGTGTTCGAGGCGCTCGTGGACGGGCAGTACGCCAACCCGGTGCTCGTCGTCGACGAGATCGACAAGGCCAGCGCCGACGCGCAGTACGACCCGTTGGGCTCCCTCTACAGCCTGCTGGAGCACGACACCGCGCAGTCCTTCATGGACGAATTCGCCGAAGTCGCCATCGACGCGAGCCAGGTGATCTGGATCATGACGGCCAACGACGAGCGCTGCATCCCCGAGCCGATCCTCAACCGGATGAACGTCTTCGAGATCGACGCGCCCACGCACGAACAGGCGCGCACCATCGCCCGCAACCTCTACCTGGGCATCCGCAGCGACCACGGGTGGGGGACGCGCTTCGACGCCGAGCCGGCCGACGACGTGCTGGACTGCCTGGCGGAACTGGCCCCGCGGGAGATGCGGCGTGCCCTGATGACCGGCTTCGGCAATGCCCGGCTGGCGCACCGCGAAAGCATCCTGCCGGAGGACCTTCCCAAGTGCGGCGGCAACAAGGCACGCATGGGATTCGTCCAATAGGGGTCAGCCCCCAGGCAGCCGCATCGGCGCAATCCTCGCCGGCAGCGCCGGCGGCGGCGCGCCATCCCTCCACTCCCACGTCCTTGCCGCGGCGAACACCGCATTCGGATACTGCGGCCGCCCGCGGCTGCCGTTGTAGCGGCCCAGGGCGAGGAACAGGTCGCCGTTCTCCCGATCGAGGTAGTGGCGCAGGATCACGCAGCCGAAGCGCAGGTTCGTCTGCATGTGGAACAGGCTGGATGCATCGCCGTTGCCGATCAGGCGCGTCCAGAAGGGCATGACCTGCATGTAGCCGCGCGCGCCCACCGGGCTCACGGCGAACTTGCGGAAGGCGCTCTCGACCTGGATCAGCCCCATCACCAGCCCCGTGTCGAGGCCGGCGCGCTTGGTTTCGTACCAGACGGTCTGCAGGAATTCCTTGCGCTCGCTCCACTCGGTCTTGCGCCGCTGCAACCGGTGGCTCATGGCGCCCAGCCAGCGCAGGTATTTCAGGCGCTGGTCGATGTCCGTGAAGTCGGGGACCGGCGGGGCGCTGTTGGCGATCGCCGAACTCAGCGCCGTGCGCACCGAGTCGGCAAGGGGCTCTTCGATCTGCCCGCCGGCATGCGCGAGCGGCATGCCCGCCGCCCACAGTCCGGCGCCGGCGAGCGCGGGCAGGAGACAAGCACGCCGCCTGATCACGCCGCGAGCTTCCCCTGCAGGAACGAGGCGATCTCGCCGGCGGCGACCTTGGTGGCCGCCGCATCGCGGCGATGCTGGTATTCGAGCTGGCCTTCCTTGAGGCCGCGGTCGGAGATCACCACGCGGTGCGGCACGCCGATCAGCTCCCAGTCGGCGAACATCGCGCCGGGGCGCTCGCCGCGGTCATCCAGCAGCACGTCGACGCCGGCGGCGGCGAGTTCGTCGTGCAGCTTCTCCGCGGCCGCCTTGACCTCGGCGCTGCGGTCCATGCCGATCGGGCACACCACCACGGTGAAGGGCGCCAGCGCGTCGGGCCAGATGATCCCGCGCTCGTCGTGGTTCTGCTCGATGGCCGCGGCGGGCAGGCGCGTGATGCCGATGCCGTAGCAGCCCATCTCGAAGACCTTGGGCTTGCCGTCCTCGTCGAGGAAGGTCGCGTTCATGGCCTTGGAGTACTTGGTGCCCAGATAGAAGATGTGGCCCACTTCGATGCCGCGCTCGATGGCGAGCTTGCCCTGGCCGTCCGGCGACAGGTCGCCTTCGACCACGTTGCGCAGGTCGGCGACGGCGTCGGGCTCGGGCAGGTCGCGGCCCCAGTTCACGCCGGTGAGGTGGTAGCCCTCCTCGTTGGCGCCGCAGATCCAGTCGCCCATGAGCGCCACGTCGCGGTCGGCAACGACCTTGACCTTCTGCTTGAGGGCGATGGGGCCGAGATAACCCGGCCTGGTGCCGAAGTGCGCCTCGATCTCGGGCACGGTCGCGAAGCGGAAGCCGCCGTCCAGCCCCGGCACCTTGCCGACCTTGATCTCGTTCATGTCGTGGTCGCCGCGCACCAGCAGCAGCCACACTTGCGAGCCGGCCACGTTGCCCTGGGCGTCCAGCTTGTCGGTCGCGAGCACCAGCGACTTCACGGTGGTGGCCAGCGGCACCTTCAGCAGGTCCGCCACTTGCTCGCAGGTGCTGCGGCCCGGGGTCGGCACCTTCTCCATGGCCCGGGCGGGCGCCGGCCGCGCGTGCCTGGGCGCCAGCGCTTCGGCCTTCTCCATGTTGGCGGCGTACTGGCTGTCCGGGGAATAGACGATGGCGTCCTCGCCGGTGGCGGCGATCACCTGGAACTCCTCGGACAGGTCGCCCCCGATCGCGCCGCTGTCCGCCGCCACGGCGCGGTAGCGCAGGCCGAAGCGGTCGAAGATGCGCCGGTAGGCCTGCGCCATGATCTCGTAGCTGCGCTTGGCCGCGGCCGGGTCCCGGTCGAAGCTGTAGGCGTCCTTCATGATGAACTCGCGCCCGCGCATGAGGCCGAAGCGCGGCCGGCGCTCGTCCCGGAACTTGGTCTGGACCTGGTAGAGGTTCTTGGGCAGCTGCTTGTAGCTGCGCAGCTCCTGGCGGGCGATGTCGGTCACCACCTCCTCGCTGGTGGGCTGCACGACGAAGTCGCGCTCATGGCGGTCCTTGATGCGCAGCAGCTCGGGGCCCATCTTGTCGAAGCGCCCGGTCTCCTGCCAGAGCTCCGCGGGCTGCACCACCGGCATCGCGCACTCCACGGCCCCCGCGCGGTCCATCTCCTCGCGCACGATCGCTTCCACCTTGCGGATCACGCGCAGGCCCATGGGCATGTACGTGTAGATGCCGGCGCCGAGCTTCTTGATCATGCCGGCGCGCATCATCAGCTTGTGGCTGGCGACTTCGGCGTCGGCGGGGGCTTCCTTCAGCGTGGAAATCAGGAACTGCGAGGCTCTCATCGAAATTGGACCGGGGATGGTGACTGCTGAGCCCTTCCAGCGCGCGGGAGCGCCGTGCATAATGAACTCAGTTCAAAGATTTGGGGTGTGATTATGCTGGACCGGGACGGCTTCAGGCCCAACGTCGGCATTATCCTGCTCAACCTGAAAAACCAGGTGTTCTGGGGCAAGCGGATCCGGACACACAGCTGGCAGTTTCCTCAGGGCGGCATCGACCGCGGCGAGAGCCCGGAGCAAGCCATGTTCCGCGAGCTGCACGAGGAAATCGGGTTGATGCCGGAGCACGTGCGCATCGTCGCGCGCACGCGCGACTGGCTGCGCTACGAGGTGCCGGAGCGCTACATCCGGCGCGACGCGCGCGGCCACTACAAGGGACAGAAGCAGATCTGGTTCCTGCTGCAGCTGATGGGACAGGACCACAACCTGAACCTGCGCGCGACCAACCACCCCGAGTTCGACGCCTGGCGCTGGAACGACTACTGGGTGCCGCTGGACGTGGTGGTGGAGTTCAAGCGTGGCGTCTACGAGATGGCCTTGCGCGAGCTCGCCCGCTACCTCCCGCGCAACGACCACCGCAACCGCTACCTGCGCAGCGGGATGCGCACGCGCGATGCCGAACACGGCCCGTACGAGGGCCATCCCACGCCCCTGCCCGCCCCCGGCATGGAACTGCCGCCCGGTGCCACCTTCGAACCCAACCCGCAGGGACGGGACTTCCCGTCCGGCACCAAGGGAAAGCATGCTTCGTAGACTGCTGGCGCTGGCCCTGGCCGGCGCCGTTGCCGCCGCCTCGGCGGCGGAGCTGGGCGCCCCGCCCGGCACCCCGGACAACAGCAACATCCCCGACGTGCCGGAGTGGAAGGAAGTCGATGCCCCGCCCCCACCGCCGCTGCGCACGACGGGCCTGATCCCCATCGACGTCGCCGGCAGCGGCGCGCTGCGTTTCGCGGTGGATCCCGCCTCGATCTCCATCGGCAAGGACGACGTCGTGCGCTACGTGGTCGTGGCCAGCAGCCGCACGGGCACCGTCAACGGCCTCTACGAGGGCATCCGCTGCGGCAGCGGCCAGGTGAAGGTCTACGCCCGCCACAACCCGGACACGGGGTGGGTGCCGGCCAGCAACAGTGACTGGCAGGACGTGTTCAAGGTCGCGAACTCGCGCCACAGCCTCGCCATCGCGCGCAGCGGCGTGTGCCAGGAGAACGCACCGAACGTCTCCGCCACGCAGATCATCCAGGACCTGAAGGCGCCGATCGACCGCCGCTTCGAGCGCGGCGGCACGAACCGCTAGACAGCCCGCGCGCTGCGGCCCAGCCTGGCGGGAACGCGCCTCAGCGCGTCACCACCAGGTTGGTGCGGTGGATCATCTCGGGTTCGGCCACGTACCCGAGCAGCTTCTCGATCTCGGTGGAGGGCTTGCGGCACAACAGGCGCGCCTCCGCGGCGGCGTAGTTCGCCAGGCCCCGGGCGATCTCCTGCCCGGAAGGGTCGCGCACCGCGATCACGTCGCCGCGCGAGAAGTCCCCCTCGACGCCTGTCATGCCGATCGGCAGCAGGCTCTTGCCCTCGGAACGCAGCTTGGCGGCCGCGCCCGCATCCACGGTCAGCGCTCCGCGCAGCTGCAGGTGGTCGGCCATCCAGCGCTTGCGCGCCTGGTTCTTCTGCGTCGGGGCGACCAGCAGCGTGCCGATGATCTCCCCTTGCGCCAGGCGCAGCAGGCAGTCCGGTTCGCGGCCCCAGGCGATCACGGTGGAGGCGCCCGAGCCCGCGGCGCGCTTGGCGGCCAGCACCTTGGTGATCATGCCGCCCTTGCCGATGCTGGAGCCGGCGCCGCCCGCCATCTGCTCCAGCGACGCGTCGCCGGCGCGCGCTTCCTGGATGAAGGTCGCGTCCGGATCCTTGCGCGGATCGGCGCTGTACAGGCCCTTCTGGTCGGTCAGGATCACCAGCAGGTCGGCCTCGACCAGGTTGGCCACCAGCGCGCCCAGCGTGTCGTTGTCGCCGAACTTGATCTCGTCGTTGACCACCGTGTCGTTCTCGTTGATCACCGGCAGCACGCGCAGCGACAGCAGCGTCAGCAGCGTCGAGCGCGCATTGAGGTAACGCTCGCGATCGGCCAGGTCCGCGTGCGTGAGCAGGACCTGCGCGGAGGCCATGCCGTGCTCGCGCAGCTTGGTCTCGTACATGTGCGCCAGGCCCATCTGGCCGACGGCGGCGGCCGCCTGCAGCCTGGCCAGTTCGCGCGGTCGGCTGGTCCAGCCCAGGCGCTTCATGCCTTCGGCGATGGCGCCGCTGGACACCATGATCACCTCGCGGCCCTGCGCAGCGAGCGCGGCCAGCTGCCGGCTCCACTCGCCGATGGCGCCCTCGTCCAGCCCGCGGCCCTCGTCGGTGACCAGGCTGGACCCCACCTTGACGACGATGCGGCGCGCGTCGCGCAAAGCCGCCTGCCCGTTCTTCTCCATCAGAAATGCCTCCGCGCTGTGCCCTGCGCGCGCGCCGCTTCGGGCGGCCCTGCGCGGCTCATCGTTCGATATTCTCGCCGCCCGCAAAGCGCGGGTCGACCTCGACGTGCGGCTGCTCCGCGACCTGCTGCGCATGCACGTGCTGCCAGATCGCCTTGATCAGGTGCTCGCAGCCCTCGCGCGTGAGCGCGGAGATCTCGAACACCGGCCCCTTGTACTTGAAGCGCTTGACGAAGTCCTTCACGCGCGCCGCCCGCTCCTCGGCCGGCACCATGTCCAGCTTGTTCAGCACCAGCCACCGGGGCTTGTCGTACAGGGCCTTGTCGTACTTCTTCAGCTCCTCGACGATCGCCTTGGCCTGGGCGACGGGGTCCACGCCCTCGTCGAAGGGCGCGACGTCCACGACGTGCAGCAGCAAGCGCGTGCGCTGCAGGTGGCGCAGGAACTGGTGGCCCAGGCCGGCGCCCTCGGCCGCGCCCTCGATCAGGCCCGGGACGTCGGCGACCACGAAGCTCTGTTCCGGCCCCACGCGCACTACCCCGAGGTTGGGATGCAGCGTCGTGAAGGGATAGTCGGCGATCTTGGGCCGCGCATTCGACACCGCGGCGATGAGGGTGGACTTGCCCGCGTTGGGCATCCCCAGCAGGCCGACGTCGGCCAGGACCTTGAGTTCGAGCTTGAGGTTCTTCTTCTCGCCGGGCCAACCCGGCGTCTTCTGCCGCGGCGCCCGGTTGATCGAGCTCTTGAAGCGCATGTTGCCGAAGCCGCCGTCGCCGCCCTTGGCGATCATGATCTTCTCGCCCGGCACCAGCAACTCGTACAGGACGTCGCCGGTCTCCGCATCGGTGATGATGGTGCCCACCGGCATCTTCAGGGTGATGTCGTTGCCCATGGCACCGAACATGTCCGAGCCCATGCCGTGCTCGCCCCGGCCGGCCTCGTGCCGGCGCGAGAAGCGGTAGTCCACCAGGGTGTTGAGGTTCGGGTCCGCCACCGCGTAGACGTGTCCGCCGCGGCCGCCGTCGCCGCCGTTGGGACCGCCGAATTCCTTGTATTTCTCGTGGCGGAACGAGACGCAGCCGTTCCCGCCGTCGCCCGCGGCGATGTCGATGAATGCTTCGTCGACGAACTTCATGGCTTCAGCCCTTTATAAAGGACAAGGCCCCGACTTGTCGGGGCCTTGTCACCGCCCCGTGTCGCCGGGGCTTACTGTCAGCGGGTGAGACCGGCTCAGGCCGCCACGGGGACGACGCTGATCGTCTGCTTGTTCAGCGCGCCCTTGGTCTGGAACTGCACGTGGCCGTCCACCAGGGCGAACAGCGTGTGGTCCCGGCCCTGGCCGACGTTCGTTCCGGGGTGGAACTTGGTGCCGCGCTGGCGCACGATGATGGAGCCGGCGCTGATGAGTTCGCCGCCGAAGGCCTTGACGCCCAGCATCTTCGGCTGGGAATCGCGCCCGTTTCGCGTGGAGCCGCCGCCTTTTTTCTGTGCCATTGTCCGTTCTCCTTAGCCGGCGATCGCACCGATTTCGAGTTCGGTGTAGGCCTGGCGATGGCCCTGGTGCTTCTGGTAGTGCTTGCGGCGACGCATCTTGAAGATGCGCACCTTCTCGTGCTTGCCGTGCGAAACGACCTTCACCTTGACCGTGGCACCCGACACCAGGGGGACCCCGATCTTCAGGTCGCTGCCGTTGCCGAGAGCGAGAACCTGGTCGATCGTGATTTCCTGGCCGATGTCCGCAGTAATCTGTTCTACCTTGATCTTGTCGCCGGACGCAACGCGATACTGCTTGCCCCCGGTTTTTATGACCGCGTACATGTTGACCTCACAAAGAAAGCTCCCCGGACGAATTCCGGAGAGCCCGCGATTATAGCGTTGTTGGCGTCCACTCACAACTCAGGGGCATGGCCCCCGGCGGGTGCGGCGGTCGCGTTCCTATAATCCGGCGCAACTCTGCGGATTCCCTGTCTTGACCGATACCAGTGCCTCGTCCGTCCTAGCCCTGATTGCGGACGACATGCGCGAGGTGGACGCCGTCATTGGGCGCCGGCTCGATTCCGGCGTGCCCCTGGTCGGCCAAGTCTCCCGTTACATCATTTCCTCCGGCGGCAAGCGCCTGCGCCCCGCCCTGCTGCTGCTGATCTGCCGCGCGCTGGGCTATCGCGGCCCCCAGCGCTTCAACCTGGCCGCGGTGGTGGAGTTCATCCACACCGCCACCCTGCTGCACGACGACGTGGTGGACGAGTCCACCCTGCGCCGCGGCCGCGCCACGGCCAACGAGCATTTCGGCAACCCGGCCAGCGTGCTGGTGGGCGACTTCCTCTATTCGCGCGCCTTCCAGATGATGCTCGACGCGCACGACGTGCGGGTGATGGAGATCCTGGCGGACGCCACCAACGTGATCGCCGAGGGCGAGGTCATGCAACTGATGAACATGCACGACCCGGGCCTGGACGAGGCGGCCTACCTGCAGGTGATCCGCTCCAAGACCGCCAAGTTGTTCGAGGCCAGCGCCCGCCTGGGTGCCGTGCTCGCCGGCGCCCCCAGCGCCGTCGAACAGGCCTGCGCCGACTACGGGCAGGCCCTGGGCACCGCTTTCCAGGTCGTCGACGACGTGCTCGATTACGCCGGCGCCAAGGACGAAATGGGCAAGAACCTGGGCGACGATCTGCGCGAGGGGAAGGTCACCCTGCCGCTGATCGCGGCCATGCGCCGCGGCAGCGCGCAGCAGCGCGACCTGATCCGGCGCGCCGTGGAGACCGGTGCGCTCGACGAGCTCGATCACGTGGTGGAGATCGTGCGGGCCACCGGGGCGCTGGACGTGGCGCACGAGGCCGCGGCAGCGGAGGCGCAACGCGCGATGTCAGCCGCCGCGCAGCTTCCGTCGAATGAGCATGCTCAGGCTTTGGTACAATTGGCGGCTTCGCTGCTCGCGAGGCGCAACTGAGGAAACTCGGCGCGCCGGAGCGGCGGACATCGGGGTGTAGCTTAGCCTGGTAGAGCGCTACGTTCGGGACGTAGAGGCCGGAGGTTCGAATCCTCTCACCCCGACCAGGTTTCCCATTCGAATCGGGCACGTCGTTGCCCGATTCGTCTTTCTGGCCTGCCCTCGCCGGATCGCGTTCCCCCCACCGCAGCACGCAGACGGCATCGCCGCCTGCATCAGGTCGGGCCCTGCGCCGACCTCGCGCTTGCCCGCGGAACCTCATCGTCCCGCCATGCACACGGTCGATTACACCCGCAAGGCCGGGCAGCAACTCACGTACCGCATCGTCGCGGACGACCATGGCCGTTTCACGATCGCGCTGGGCGAAAAGGAATTGCTGCGGGGGCGGGACAGCCTCTCCGCGGGCGGCCGCCGCGGGGCGAACAAGCGCAAGATCGTCGGCGCGGTCGCCGAAGCGCAGCGCGCCATCGAGTCCTTGCTGCTGATGGACGAGAGCTGAGGCCAGGCCGGGGCCTCGCAGGCCGTCCATCCTCGCGCGGCGACCGTTGAGTCCCGCTGACGTTAACAAGCCATTGCAAACGGGCTGGATGGTGGGCGAGCCGTGACTTCCTACCAACGCCGGGGCTTTGCAAACGGCGTGCGCATTTACACCAACTCGGCTTTTCGGGATGATCGGACACCGATTTCCCTCTGCCCGAGCACGCCCCGGGCCGCCCCAACGTTTCTTCCATGGCCGCCGTCGACCCCATCACCGAAGCCTCCGTCGCCCTGCCTGGCCTTGGCCGCGCGCTGGTTTCCGCGGGCAAGCTCGGCCAGAAGGCGGCCGAGGAAACCTACCGCAAGGCCCAGTCCAAGCGCACCAGCTTCATCGCGGAGCTGACCGGCTCCGGCGCCGTGTCGCCCGCCGACCTGGCGCACACCATGGGCGCCGCGTTCGGAGCGCCGGTGCTGGACCTCGACGCGCTGGACACGAACCGGCTGCCCAAGGGCCTGCTGGACGGAAAGATCTGCCAGGACTTCCGCATCGTCGTGCTCTCCCGGCGCAACAACCGCCTGATCTGCGCCACGGCCGATCCCTCCGACCAGGCTGCCGCCGAGAAGATCAAGTTCGCCACCCAGATGGGCGTGGACTGGATCATCGCGGAGTACGACAAGCTGACCAAGATGGTGGAGACCATCGGGACCTCGACCACCGAGGCCATGGACAGCATCATCGGCGAGGACTTCGAGTTCGACGAGTCCAGCATGGACACGTCGGCCGGCGGCGACGAGGACTCGGGTGCGACCTCCGACGTCGACGACGCGCCGGTCGTCAAGTTCCTGCACAAGATGCTGCTGGACGCCATCGGCGCCCGCGCCTCCGACCTGCACTTCGAGCCCTACGAGCACCAGTACCGCGTGCGCTTCCGCATCGACGGCGAGCTGCGCGAGATCGCCTCGCCGCCGGTGGCGATCAAGGACAAGCTCGCCTCCCGCATCAAGGTGATCTCCCGCATGGACATCTCCGAGAAGCGGGTGCCCCAGGACGGCCGGATGAAGCTGAAGATCAGCGCCGACCGCGTGATCGACTTCCGGGTGTCCACCCTGCCCACGCTCTTCGGCGAGAAGATCGTGATCCGTATCCTGGACCCGAGCTCCGCCCGCCTGGGCATCGACGCGCTGGGCTACGAGCCGGAAGAGAAGGCGCGCCTGATGGACGCCATCGGCCGCCCCTACGGCATGATCCTGGTGACCGGCCCCACGGGCTCCGGCAAGACGGTGTCGCTGTACACCTGCCTGAACCTGCTGAACAAGCCGGGCGTGAACATCTCCACGGCGGAAGACCCGGCGGAAATCAACCTGCCCGGCGTCAACCAGGTGAACGTCAACGACAAGGCGGGCCTGACCTTCGCGGCGGCGCTGAAGTCCTTCCTGCGCCAGGATCCGGACATCATCATGGTCGGCGAAATCCGCGACCTGGAAACCGCCGACATCGCCATCAAGGCCGCCCAGACCGGCCACCTGGTGATGTCCACGCTGCACACCAACGACGCCCCGACCACGCTGACCCGGATGCGCAACATGGGCATCGCGCCCTTCAACATCGCGTCCTCGGTGATCCTGATCACGGCCCAGCGCCTGGCGCGGCGCCTGTGCGGCCAGTGCAAGAAGCCGCTGGACATCCCCTACGAGAACCTGATCGAGGCGGGCTTCAAGGAAGAGGACGTCGACGGCACGTGGACGCCCTACCAGCCGGTGGGCTGCTCGGCCTGCAACAACGGCTACAAGGGACGGGTGGGCATCTACCAGGTGATGCCCGTCGGCGAGGACATGCAGCGCATCATCCTGGCCGACGGCAGCGCGCTCGAGATCGCGGAACAGGCGCGCAAGGAGGGCGTGCGCAGCCTGCGCGAATCGGGCCTGCACAAGGTGCGGCTGGGCCTGACTTCCCTCGAGGAAGTGCTCGCCGTCACCAATGAATAACACCGAGAACAGCGAAAGTCAGAGGAGCGCAGATGGCCACCGTAGCAGCTAAGGTCACCGAATTCGTCTTCGAGTGGGAGGGCCGCGACCGCAACGGCAAGCAGGTGCGCGGGGAAACGCGCGCCGCCGGCGAGAACCAGGTCATGGCGTCGCTGCGGCGCCAGGGCGTGTCGCCGAGCAAGATCAAGAAGCGCCGCATGCGCTCCGGCTCCAAGATCAAGCCGAAGGACATCGCGATCTTCACGCGGCAGCTCGCCACCATGATGAAGGCCGGCGTGCCCCTGCTGCAGTCCTTCGACATCGTGGGCCGCGGCAACGCGAACGCCAGCGTGACCAAGCTGCTCAACGACATCCGCACCGACGTCGAGACCGGCACCTCGCTGTCCGCCGCCTTCCGCAAGTACCCCATGTACTTCGACAACCTCTACTGCAACCTGGTGGAGGCCGGCGAAGCGGCGGGTATCCTGGAAAGCCTGCTCGACCGCCTGGCGGTCTACATGGAGAAGACCGAGGCGATCAAGTCCAAGATCAAGTCGGCGCTGATGTACCCGATCGCGGTGCTGGTCGTGGCCTTCGTCGTGGTCTCGGTGATCATGATCTTCGTGATCCCGGCGTTCAAGGAGGTGTTCACCTCCTTCGGCGCCGACCTGCCGGCGCCCACGCTGTTCGTGATCGCCGTCAGCGAGTTCTTCGTCAAGTACTGGTGGGCCATCTTCGGCGGCATCGGCGGCGCGCTCTACTTCTTCATCCAGGCCTGGAAGCGCAACGAGAAGGTCCAGCAGTTCATGGACCGCCTCATGCTCAAGCTGCCGCTGTTCGGCAACCTGGTCTACAAGTCGGTCATCGCCCGCTGGACGCGCACCCTGTCCACCATGTTCGCCGCCGGCGTGCCGCTGGTGGAAGCGCTCGACTCCGTGGGCGGCGCCTCCGGCAACTCCGTGTACGAGCTGGCCACGCAGAAGATCCAGCAGGAGGTGTCCACCGGCACCAGCCTGACCGCGGCGATGACCAATGCCAACGTCTTCCCGTCCATGGTGCTGCAGATGTGCGCCATCGGCGAGGAGTCCGGCTCGATCGACCACATGCTGGGCAAGGCGGCGGACTTCTACGAGGCCGAAGTCGACGACATGGTGGCCGGCCTGTCGAGCCTGATGGAGCCGATCATCATCGTGGTGCTGGGCACGGTCATCGGCGGCATCGTGGTCTCCATGTACCTGCCCATCTTCAAGCTCGGCTCGGTCGTCTGATGTTGCTGGATCCCGGTCTCGAGGCGGCCATCATCGCCGCCGTCTTCGGCCTGCTGGTCGGCAGCTTCCTCAACGTCGTCGTCTACCGCCTGCCGAAGATGCTGGAGCGGCAGTGGGCCGCCGAGTGCGCGGACTTCCAGGGCCAGCCGGCCAAGGAGGAGGAGCCCTTCAACCTGGTGGTGCCGCGCTCGCGCTGCCCGCACTGCGGCCACCAGATCCGCTGGTACGAGAACATCCCGGTCCTGAGCTGGCTCGCGCTGCGCGGCCGCTGTTCGTCGTGCAAGGCCGGCATCAGCCTGCGCTACCCGGTGGTGGAACTGGTCACCGGCGCCTTCTTCCTCCTGTGCGGCTGGCGCTGGGGCCTGGGCCTGCAGGCGGCCGCCTGGGCGACGTTCGCGTCGCTGCTGATCTGCCTGTTCCTGATCGACATGGACACCCAGATCCTGCCGGACGACCTGAACTACGCCCTGCTCTGGCTTGGCCTGCTCACCGCTGCGATGGGCTGGACCGTGCCGCTGGCGTCCGCCGTCTGGGGCGCAGCGCTGGGCTACGGCATCTTCTGGCTGATCTTCCAGCTGTTCAAGCTGGCCACCGGCAAGGAAGGCATGGGCTATGGCGACTTCAAGCTGCTCGCCGCCCTCGGTGCCTGGCTGGGCGCGCCCTATCTCGTGGCCATCATCCTGATGTCCTCCATCGTCGGCGCCGTCATCGGCATCCTGCTGCTGTTCGTGGGCCGGCTGGCCAACAAGGACATCCCCATGCCCTTCGGCCCCTACCTCGCCGGCGCCGGCCTGCTATCGCTGGCGCTGAGCCCGGCGGCAGTGCCCCTGCTGCTGCCCTTCGCCTTCCCCTTCGGCGTGCGCTGAGGAGGCCCTGGCCATGGCCGCGCGCATCGGCCTCACCGGCGGCATCGGCAGCGGCAAGAGCACGGTGCTCGCGATGCTGCAGGAGCTGGGCGCGGCCGCCATCGACGCCGACGCGATCTCGCGTGCGACCACCGCAGCCGGCGGCGCGGCCATCCCGCTGATCCGCCAGGGCTTCGGCCCCGAATTCGTGGGTGCGGACGGCGCGCTCGACCGCGTCCGCATGCGGGAGCGCGCCTATGCCCACCCGCAAGCGCGGCGGGAGCTGGAGCAGATCATCCATCCGCTGGTGGGCGCGGAGATCGCGCGGCAGGTCGAGGCCGCCTTGGCGGCCGGAGCGCGCTGCATCGTCTTCGACATTCCCCTGCTGGTGGAGTCCGGGCGCTGGCGCCCCCAGCTCGATCGCGTGCTGGTGGTGGACTGCGAGCCCGAGACGCAGGTGGCGCGCGTCACGGCGCGCAGCGGCCTCGCCGCCGAAGAGGTGCGCGCGATCATCGCGGCGCAGGCCCCGCGGGCCCTGCGGCTCGCCGCCGCCGACCTCGTGATCTGCAACGAGGGTCTGACGCTGCAAGCGCTGCGGAACGAAGTGGAACAGGCGGCGCGCACCTTCGGGCTATGATGGCGCCCTGCCGAATGCCCCCCGCAGTTCACGCCCGCCGGTGATCCTCTACGAATACCCCTTCAACGAACGCATCCGGACCTACCTGCGGCTGGAACACCTGTTCCGCCGCCTGGGCGAGCTGATCCCACGCAGCCACCCGCTGGACCACCATTACGCGCTCGCCACCATCTTCGAAGTGATGGACGTCGCCGCACGCGCGGACCTGAAGTCCGACGTGCTCAAGGACCTGGAGCGCCAGAAGCAGGCGCTCAACGGCTACCGCGGCAACCCGGCCATCTCGGAAAAGGTGCTCGACGGCGTGATCGCCCAGCTGGAAGGGTGCTTTCGCGAGGTCAACGGCACGCCGGGCAAGGCCGGCCAGCCGCTGACCGAGAACGAGTGGCTCATGAGCATCCGCAGCCGCGCCGGCATCCCCGGCGGCACCTGCGAGTTCGACCTGCCCGGCTACTACGCCTGGCAGCACCACCCCGCCGAGGACCGCCGCGCCGACCTCGAGCGCTGGGCGAACACCCTGGCGCCGCTGGCCGAATCCATCCACCTGCTGCTGCGCCTGCTGCGCGACACGGGCGCCCCGCAGAAGGTGATCGCCTCCGGCGGCCAGCTGCAGCAGACCCTGCCCCAGGGCAAGACCTTCCAGCTGCTGCGCCTGCGCATCGACCCGACGCTGGGCCTGGTGCCGGAAATCAGCGGCAACCGCCTGATCGTCTCGGTGCGCCTGATGCGCCAGGAAGCCGACAAGATGCAGGCCAGCACGGACAACACGCCCTTCGAACTCACGCTCTGCGCCTGATTTCCGCGATGGCCACCCGCCCCGAGAAGCCCCGCCTCGTGCGCTGCCCTGCCTGTGGCGGCGACAGCGTGTACGCGCCGAGCAATCCCTACCGGCCCTTCTGCAGCGAACGCTGCAAGAACCTGGACTTCGGCGCCTGGGCCAGCGAAACCTTCCGCGTCCCGGACGAAACGCCACCCGACGACGTGCCGTTCGGGGATCCCAAGGAGCAATAGGAGCTTGTCTTCAGGCGTGCGTGGCGCCTGCGAAGCCCCGTTCCTGCGCGAACCACCGCAGCACCGGCACCGTCCCCGGCAGGACCGGTTGCACCGTGACGGGCAGCTGCTGCCAGGCGAACTGCTGGCCTTCGTGCATGTGCAGCGTGCCGGTCCATTCGTGGACCTTGCAGAAACTCAGCCGCACCAGCGCGTGCGGGTAGTCGACGCGCTCGACGCGCCAGGGATGCGCCGGGCCGATGGTGACGCCGATCTCCTCCTGGAGTTCGCGGCGCAAGGCCTGTTCGACGGTCTCGCCGGGCTCCACCTTGCCGCCGGGGAATTCCCAGTAGCCTTCGTAGACCTTGCCGGGCGGGCGCGAGGTCAGGAGGAAGGCCCCGTCCGCGCGCAGCAGCACGCCCACCGCGACCTCGACCTCCTTGCGGTCCGGCCCGCCCTCGCGCGGACGGTCGCCATCGGCGACCAGGATGCCCGTGCTCACGCGTGGTGCCGCCCCGCGTAGTCGCGGGCGAACTGGTAGGCCACCCGGCCGCTGCGCGAGGCGCGCTCCAGCGCCCACACCAGCGCCTGCGGACGCGCCGCTTCGATCTCCGGCTGCGGCACGCCGAAGTGCTCCAGCCAGGTCGCCGTGATGTGCAGGTACTCGTCCTGGCTGAAGGGATAGAAGCTCACCCACAGGCCGAAGCGCTCGGACAGCGAGATCTTCTCCTCCACCACCTCGCCCGGATGGACCTCGCCATCGTCGGTATGGGTGTAGGTCAGGTTCTCCTTCATGTACTCCGGCAGGAGGTGGCGCCGGTTGCTGGTCGCGTAGATCAGCACGTTGGGCGTGGACGCAGCCACCGAGCCGTCCAGGATGGACTTCAGCGCCTTGTACCCGGGCTCGCCCTCCTCGAAGGACAGGTCGTCGCAGAACACCATGAACTTCTCCGGGCGCCCCGCGACGATGTCGACCACGTCGGGCAGGTCCACCATGTCGCCCTTGTCGATCTCGATCAGGCGCAGGCCCTGCGGCGCATATTCGTTCAGGCAGGCCTTCACCAGCGAGGACTTGCCCGTGCCGCGCGCGCCCGTGAGCAGCACGTTGTTGGCCGGATGGCCCTGCACGAACTGCTCGGTGTTGCGCTGGATCTTCTCCTTCTGCGGATCGATCTCCTTCAGGTCGTCCAGCCGGATCGCGGCCACGTGCTTCACCGGCTCCAGCACGCCGTGCCCGCTTGAGCGCTTGCGGTAGCGCCAGGCGATCGCCTTGCTCCAGTCGGGAGCGGACAAGGGCTGCGGCAGGACGGCCTCGAGGCGGTCGAGCAACTGCATGGCGCGCGAGATCAGCGCGTCGAAGTTTTGCGTCATGAGCGGTAGTCTGCGTTGATGCTCACGTAGTCGTGGCTGAAGTCACAGGTCCACACCTGGTCGGCGGCGGTGCCGCGGCCCAGGTCCACGCGCACGGTGATCTCGGCCTGCTTCATCACGCGCTGGCCGTCCTCCTCGCGGTAGGCCGGGTTGCGGCCGCCGCGGGTGGCGACGTGCACTTCGTCCAGGTACAGCTCGATGCCGCCCTGGTCGAGGTCCTCGATACCCGCATAGCCGACGGCCGCGAGGATGCGGCCCAGGTTGGGATCGCTCGCGAAGAAGGCAGTCTTCACCAGCGGCGAATGGGCGATGGCATACGCGACCTGGCGGCACTCGGCGGAGGTCTTGCCGCCTTCGACGCGCACGGTGATGAACTTGGTGGCGCCCTCGCCGTCGCGCACGATGGCCTGCGCGAGCAGGCGCGCAACCTCCAGCATGGCGGCCTGCAGCACCTGCCCGGCCGGCGTGTGAAGCGAACCGATCACCGGATGGCGCGCCTTGTTGGTCGCGATCACCACGAAGGAATCGTTGGTGGAGGTGTCGCCGTCCACCGTCGCGCGGTTGAAGGAACCCTCGGCCAGTTCGAAGGCGAGCTCCGGCAGCAGGCGCGGGTCGACCTGTGCGTCGGTGGCCAGGAAGCCCAGCATGGTGGCCATGTTCGGGCGGATCATGCCGGCGCCCTTGCTGATGCCGGTGACGGTGACGGTGGCGCCCTCGATCTGCACCTGGCGGCTGAAGGCCTTGGGCAGCGTGTCGGTGGTCATGATGCCTTCGGCCGCCTTCAGCCAGTGCTCCGGCTTCGCATCGGCGAACGCGGCCGGCAGGCCTTTCTCGATGCGGTCCAGCGGCAGCGGCTCCATGATCACGCCGGTGGAGAAAGGCAGCACCTGTTCGGGCGCCAGCTCCAGCAGGCGCGCCGCGGCGATGCAGGTGGCGCGCGCGCGCACCAGGCCGTCCTCGCCGGTGCCCGCGTTCGCATTGCCGGTGTTGATCACCATGGCGCGGATGTCGCCGCGCGCCAGGTGTTCGCGGCACACCTGCACCGGCGCCGCGCAGAAACGGTTGCGCGTGAACACGCCGCCGACGGCGGTGCCCTCGTCGAAGAGGAAGGTCACGAGGTCCTTGCGGTTGGCCTTGCGGATGCCCGCCTCGGCGACCCCGATGCGCACGCCGGGAACGGCGTGCAGCGAGTCCGCGCGCGGCGCGCTCAGGTTGACTGCCATGGAAGTCCTTGTTGCTGTTGGGAGGAGGAAGCCGGCTTCAGTTCTGGCGCCAGGGCAGGCCGCGCAGGCGCCAGCCGCCGGTGCGGCCGCGATGCCCCTCGGCGTCGGTGCCGCCTTCGAAGCCTTCCAGGATGTTGTACGCCTCGATGCCGACCTCGGCTGCGCGCCTGGCGGCGGCGATCGAACGCACGCCGCTACGGCACAGGAGCACGGCCTTCCCACCCTCGGGGACGGCCGCGCGCAGCTTGTCGGCGAAGGCGGGGTCGATCTCCATGCCCGGCCATTGCTTCCAGGCGAGCGCGACGGCACCGGGCACGAAGCCCACCCACTCGCGCTCCGCATCGCTGCGCACGTCCACGAGCACGGCTTCGCCGGCCTGCCACCAGCGGAAGGCGAGCTCGGGCGTGACGTCGCCCGCGTAGCCCTCGGCGGGCCGGGGCTGGTCGCGGTCGGGCGGGGAGGAAGCGGCGGCGGTCATGGCAAGGATTTTGCCACCCGCCGCCCGGGAGCCTGCGCGGCAGCGCCAGGCCTCAGACGATGCGCACCTGCAGGTTGGGCAGCTTGTCGATGTGGATCTCGATCACGTCGCCACGCACCACGGGGCCGACGTTCTCGGGCGTGCCCGAGTAGATGATGTCGCCGGGGTAGAGCTCGTTGGCTTCCGACAGCTTGCTGATCTGCTCGGCCACCGACCAGATCATCTGGTTCAGGTTGGCGTTCTGCTTGGTCTGCCCGTTCACCTTCAGCCAGATCGCGCCCTGCGTGAAGTGGCCGATCTGCGCGGCCGGGAACAGCGGCCCGATGGGCGCGGAGTGGTCGAAGCTCTTGCCGATCTCCCAGGGCTTCTTCTCCTCGCCCATGGCGCGCTGCAGGTCACGCCGGGTCATGTCCAGGCCGAGCGTGTAACCCCACACATGCTCGAGCGCGGTGGCCACCGGAATGTTGCGACCGCCCTTGCCGAGCGCCGCGACGAGCTCCACCTCGTAGTGGTAATTCCTGGTGAGCGTGGGGTAAGGATGGTCGGCGACCTGGCCCGGCGTCACGTTCTGGATCGCATCGGTCGGCTTCTGGAAGAAGAAAGGCGGCTCGCGGTTGGGGTCCGAACCCATCTCGCGCGCATGGGCGGCGTAGTTGCGGCCTATGCAGTAGATGCGACGCACCGGGTACATGTCGCTCGAACCCGCGACGGGAATGTAGGTATCGGCGATCGGGAACAGCGGCTTGCCGCCGCCGGCGCCCATGGTGGCACCCGTGCTCGCACAGCCCGCGAGGCCGGCCGCTGCGGCCGCGGCCGAGCCCTGGAAGAAATGACGTCTGTCCATCGTTGGTGTCTCCTGGTAATGCATGAGGGGATGCGGGTCGACAGGTGTTCGTCAGGAATGACTGTCGCTTGCCGCTACGCGCTCCGCGTAAACCCTATTACCCCCTGTACAGAGCGGAATCAATGATCGCCTGCCGACCATTCCAACGCAAGGAGACAAGCATGACCGACACCCAGAACACGCGTCGCCGCGGACTGCTCAAGGGAGCAGCCGTTGCAGCGGGCGCGATGGCCGCACCGATGGTGGCCGTCGCCCAGACGACCTCGTTCCGCTTCCAGAGCACCTGGCCCGCGAAGGACATCTTCCACGAGTTCGCGCTGGACTTCGCCAAGAAGGTGAACGACATGGCGGGCAATCGTCTGAAGATCGAGGTGCTGCCCTCGGGCGCGGTCGTGCCGGCCTTTCAACTGCTCGAGGCGGTCAACAAAGGCACGCTCGATGGCGGCCACGGCGTGGTGGCCTACCACTACGGCAAGAACTCCGCGCTGGCGCTATGGGGTTCGGGCCCGGCCTTCGGCATGAACCCGAACATCGTACTGGCCTGGCACTACTACGGCGGCGGCAAGGCGCTGCTCGAGGAGATCTACAAGTCCATCAACATGGACGTCGTGTCCTACCTGTACGGACCCATGCAGACGCAGCCGCTCGGCTGGTTCAAGAAGCCGGTGTCGAACGTGGCGCAGCTCAAGGGCCTGAAATTCCGCACCGTGGGCCTCGCGGTCGACATGTTCAGCGACCTCGGGCTGGCGGTGAATCCGCTGCCCGGCAGCGAGATCGTGCCGGCGCTGGACCGCGGCCTGATCGAGGCGGCGGAATTCAACAACGCCTCCTCCGACAAGGCGCTGGGCTTTCCCGACGTCGCGAAGAACTGCATGCTGCAAAGCTTCCACCAGAGCGGCGAGCAGTTCGAGGTGCTGTTCAACAAGGCCAAGTACAACGGGCTGGCGCCGGAACTGAAGTCCATCATCGATTACGCGGTGCAGGCCGCCTCCGCGGACTTCGCGTGGAAGTCGATCGACCGCAATTCCAAGGACTACATCGAGCTCAAGACCAAGGACAAGATCGCGTTCTACAAGACGCCGGATACGATCCTGCGCGCCCAGCTGGACGCCTGGGACCGCGTGGTGGCCAAGAAGTCGACCGACAACCCGTTCTTCAAGCGCGTGCTCGACTCGCAGAAGGCCTTTGCCGAGCGCGCCGGCCAGTGGCAGTTCGACTACGAGGTCGATTTCAAGATGGCGTGGAACCGCTACTTCGCCAAGACCACGAAGAAGGCCTGACGCGCTGACGCGCTCCTCAGGGCCAGGGCCAGGGGCTGGGGCCCGGGGCCCGGGGCCCGGGGCCCAGGGAAGACCGATCCCTGGGTCCTGGACCCCGGCCCCTGGTCCGATCAACATCCATACAACACATGACGATCGAGAACCTGCTGCACGGAGTGGAAAGCGTCAGCACCTGGATCGGCAAGGCCTTCGCCTGGCTGATCGTGGCGCTGATGCTGCTGGTGTGCGTCGAAGTCTTCAAGCGCTACATCCTCAACATGCCCACGGCCTGGGTGTTCGACGTGAGCAACATGCTGTACGGGACCCTGTTCATGATGTCGGGCGCCTACGCACTCGCCCAGGACGCCCACGTGCGGGGCGACTTCCTCTACGGCAGCATGAAGCCGCGGCGCCAGGCCTCGCTCGACCTGGTGCTGTTCATCGTGTTCTTCCTGCCGGGCGTGGTGGCGCTCACCTGGGCGGGATGGGTGTACTTCCGGGAGTCGCTGGCGATCCACGAGACCACGTTCAACGCGACGCCGCTGCCGATCTACCCCTTCAAGTTCTTCATCCCGCTGGCGGGGGCGGCCGTGCTGGTGCAGGGGCTCTCGGAGATCCTGCGCTGCATCGTGTGCCTGAAAACCGGTGAATGGACGCCGCGCCTGGACGACGCGCACGAGATCGACGTCGTGGAGCAGCAGCTCGCGGGCAGCACCTACGTGGACGACGAGGCGCGTCGCGACGCGATCGCCCGGGCCAAGAACATCGAAGACGCGGCGCGCCAGCGCATGGAGCAGGAATGAGCGACCCCGCACTCGGGCTGACGATGCTGGTGCTCATCGTCGTCGTGATCATGATGGGCTTCCCGACGGCGTTCACGCTGATGGGCCTGGGCATCATGTTCGGCTGGGTCGCCTTCTACGACCCCAACGTCCACTTCTGGAACAACCAGGTGTTCACGCTGATGGTGCAGCGCGCCTTCGGGGCGATGAACAACGACACCTTGCTGTGCATTCCATTGTTCGTGCTGATGGGTTACGTCATGGAGCGCGGCGCGCTCGTGGACAAGATGTTCCACAGCGTGCAACTGGCATTCCGTCGCCTGCCCGGTTCGCTCGCCGTCACCACGCTGATCATCTGCACCTTCTGGGGCATCGCCTCCGGCCTGGTCGGCGCGGTCGTGGTGCTGATGGGCGTGATCGCCATGCGGCCCATGCTCAACGCCGGCTACGACGTGCGGCTCGCCTCGGGCGTGATCACGGCCGGCGGCACGCTGGGCATCCTGATCCCTCCCTCGGTGATGATCATCGTGTACGCGGCGGTGGCGGGCCAGTCGGTGGTCAAGCTGTATGCCGCAGCGATGTTCCCCGGCTTCTTCCTTGCGCTGCTGTACCTGGTCTACGTGATCGGCTGGGTGCTGATCAATCCGAAGATCGCGCCGAGGCTGCCGCCCGAACAGCTGGTCGTGCCCATCCCCGAATGGCTCGCGACCTTGTCGCGCACGTATTCGCGCCGCATGATTCCTGCGTTCTTCGGCGCGCTGCTTGCGCCCCGCAAGGCACTGGCGCTTCCGGCCGCAGGCGGCGCGGCCACCGTCAGCATTGCGCCCCCGATCGGCGCCCGCCAGGTCCTGCGCGGCCTGGGCATCGCCAGCGTGCCGCTGCTGCTGGCCCTCGTCACGCTCGGCACCACCTGGTGGTACGTGGTGATCCATTCCCAGAAGGTCGATCGCCCGGCGGTCACCGCGACCCAGCCGGCGGACGCGCAAGTGGCGAGCGTGGGCGTCGGGGAGAGCGTGCCCGGCCCCGTGCCCGCCGGCGGCGGGCTGCAGGAACCGCCCGGGGTCACGGAGGGCGCAGCGTCGTCGATCGGACAGGGCGAGCCTGCGGCAGCGACGCTGGCGGAGCCACCAGGTGCGGCAGGCACGACTGCGCCTTCCGGCTCCGGCGCCCTGCAGGAGCCGCCCGGGGCGGTGCCCGACGAGCAACAGGCTGGCGACGCCGGCGGCCTGCAGCGGCTGGACGTGCCGCAAGGCGAGGTCGAGGCGGCGGGCGTGCCGCCCGCCTTCTACATCGGCTTCTGGCTCGTGTCCGCCGCGATCGGCTTGCTGCTGCTCTGGTACTACTGGCGCTTCGACGCCGAGCAGTTCGAAATGCTGCGCATGCTCACATCCTCGGTGATGCCGCTGGCCATCCTGACCTTCGTGGTCCTGGCGGTGATCCTGTTCGGCATCACGACGGCCACGGAATCGGCGGGCGTCGGCGCCGCGGGGGCCTTCCTGATGGCCTGGCAGGCGCGCACGCTGAACTGGAAGCGCATCAAGGAAGCGGTGTTCCTGACCGCCAAGACCACCGCCATGGTCTGCTGGCTGTTCATCGGTTCTGCCATCTTCTCCGCCGTGTTCGCCCTTCTCGGCGGCCAGGCGCTGGTGGAACGCTGGGTGCTGAGCATGGACCTCAGCCCCATCCAGTTCCTGCTGGTGTCGCAGGCGATCATCTTCGTGCTCGGCTGGCCGCTGGAGTGGACCGAGATCATCGTGATCTTCGTGCCCATCTTCCTGCCGCTGCTGCAGCACTTCCACATCGACCCGATGCTGTGGGGCGTGCTCGTGTTCGTGAACCTGCAGGCGGCCTTCCTCTCGCCGCCGGTGGCCATGTCGGCCTTCTACCTCAAGGGCGTCTCGCCGCCGCACGTGACGATCAACCAGATCTTCGCGGGGATGATGCCGTACATGGCGATCGTGATCGTCTGCATGGTCCTGATGTACATCTGGCCGCAGCTGACGCTCTGGCTGCCGAACTACCTGTACCACTGACGGCGTTCCAGGGCGCCGCCGCGACGGCCGCCCCCCTCCCCGAGGAGGGGCCGGCCCCGGCGCGGCTGCGGTCAAATGCGGGGGTTTCATTGACGTTGACGTAAACGTCAATTAAGGTGTCGGCTCCCCTGGAGCCCCCCGCATGACCGACCTGTCCGCCGAATTCAAGGCGCTCGCCAGCTACCGCCCCACCAACAAGGTGCGCTTCGTCACGGCCGCCGCGCTGTTCGACGGCCACGACGCCGCCATCAACATCATGCGGCGCATCCTGCAAGGCATGGGCGCCGAGGTGATCCACCTCGGGCACAACCGCAGCGTGGACGAGGTCGTGACGGCCGCCCTGCAGGAGGACGTGCAGGGCATCGCGGTCAGCTCCTACCAGGGCGGCCACGTCGAGTACTTCAGGTACATGGTGGACCTGCTGCGCGAGCGCGGCGGCGCCCACATCCAGGTCTTCGGCGGCGGCGGCGGCGTGATCGTGCCGGCGGAAATCCGCGAGCTGCAGGACTACGGCGTCGCCCGCATCTACAGCCCCGAGGACGGCCAGCGCATGGGCCTGGCGGGAATGATCGGCGAGATGGTCATGCGGGCCGACCACGACCTGTCGCAGCACGCCCCGCGCGAGCTGGCCGCCCTGCAGGGCCACACCCAGCAGGCCTGGCGGGCGCTCGCGCAGCTGGTGACGGCGCTGGAGAACGGCAGCGCCGACGGCAAGCTGCTGCAGGACCTGCGCCAGGCCGCGCAGCAGCGGCCGGTGCCGGTGCTGGGCATCACGGGCACCGGCGGCGCCGGCAAGTCCTCGCTCACCGACGAACTCATCCGCCGGCTGCGCCTGGACCAGGACGACCGCCTGCGCGTGGCGGTGATCTCCATCGATCCGTCGCGCCGCAAGAGCGGCGGCGCCCTGCTCGGCGACCGCATCCGGATGAACGCGATCGGGCCGTGGCAGCAGGGCCCCCGCGTCTTCATGCGCTCGCTCGCCACCCGCGACTTCGGCAGCGAGATCTCCGGGGCCCTGGGCGACGTCATCGCGGCCTGCAAGGCGGCCGGCTTCGATCTCGTGCTCGTCGAAACCTCGGGCATCGGCCAGGGCGATGCGGCCATCGTGCCGCACGTGGACGTCCCGCTGTACGTGATGACGCCGGAGTTCGGCGCCGCCAGCCAGCTGGAGAAGATCGACATGCTGGACTTCGCCGAGTTCGTGGCGATCAACAAGTTCGACCGCAAGGGCGCGGCCGATGCGCTGCGCGACGTGGCCAAGCAGGTGCAGCGCAACCGCGAAGCCTTCGGCAAGCGTCCGGAGGAGATGCCGGTGTTCGGCACCATGGCCGCACGCTTCAACGACGACGGCGTGACGGCGCTGTACCAGGCGCTCAAGCCCCGCCTGGCGCAACTGGGCCTGCCCCTGCAGGACGGCCGCCTGCCGGCCGCGAACGTGCGCCACAGCACCAACCAGTCCCCCGTGGTGCCGCCGGCGCGCACCCGTTACCTGGCGGACATTTCGGAGACGGTGCGCGGCTACAAGAAGCGCGTGCGCGAGCAGGTGCGGCTCGCGCGCGAGATCCAGCAGCTCAAGGAAGCGGCGCGCATGCTCAAGGTGGACAAGCCGGACCGCGCACCGGCGGCCGAAGCCGCCCTGGACCTGGCGGCGCAGCGCCTCACCCGCATGGACAAGGACACCTTGCACCTGCTCAAGCAGTGGCCCGACATGCAGAAGGCCTACGCGGGCGACGAGTACGTGGTGAAGATCCGCGACCGGGAGATCCGCACGAAGCTCACCTACCAGTCGCTGTCGGGCACCACGGTGCGCAAGGTGAGCCTGCCGCCTTACGAGGACCACGGCGAGATCCTGCGCTGGCTGATGCTGGAGAACGTGCCCGGCAGCTACCCGTACACCGCCGGCGTGTTCGCCTTCAAGCGCGAGAACGAGGACCCCACCCGCATGTTCGCGGGGGAAGGCGATGCCTTCCGCACCAACAAGCGCTTCAAGCTGCTGTCCGCCGGCATGCCGGCCAAGCGCCTGTCCACCGCCTTCGACTCGGTCACGCTGTACGGCAACGACCCGGACCCACGGCCCGACATCTACGGCAAGGTGGGCAACTCCGGCGTGTCCATCGCCACGCTGGACGACATGAAGGTGCTGTACTCGGGCTTCGACCTGTGCGACCCCGCCACCTCCGTGTCGATGACCATCAACGGGCCGGCACCGACCATCCTGGCGATGTTCATGAACACCGCGATCGACCAGAACATCGAAAAGTTCAGGGCCGACAACGGCCGCGATCCCACGGACACGGAGGCCGCCAAGATCCGCGAATGGGTGCTGGCCAACGTGCGCGGCACGGTGCAGGCCGACATCCTCAAGGAAGACCAGGGCCAGAACACCTGCATCTTCTCCACCGAGTTCTCGCTCAAGGTCATGGGCGACATCGCCCAGTACTTCGTGCACCACGACGTGCGCAACTTCTACTCGGTGTCGATCTCGGGCTACCACATCGCCGAGGCGGGCGCCAACCCGATCTCGCAGCTGGCCTTCACGCTGTCCAACGGCTTCACCTTCGTCGAGGCCTATCTCGCGCGCGGGATGCACGTCGACGATTTCGCGCCCAACCTGTCCTTCTTCTTCTCCAACGGCATGGACCCGGAGTACACGGTGCTGGGCCGCGTGGCGCGGCGCATCTGGGCGGTGGCGATGAAGGAGAAGTACGGCGCCAACGAGCGCAGCCAGAAGCTCAAGTACCACATCCAGACCTCCGGCCGCTCGCTGCACGCGCAGGAGATCGCCTTCAACGACATCCGCACCACGCTGCAGGCGCTGATCGCGATCTACGACAACTGCAACTCGCTGCACACCAACGCCTACGACGAGGCGATCACCACGCCCACCGAGGAGAGCGTGCGGCGCGCGATGGCGATCCAGCTGATCATCAACCGCGAGTGGGGACTGGCGAAGAACGAGAACCCCAACCAGGGCGCGTTCGTGATCGAGGAGCTGACCGAGCTGGTCGAGGAGGCGGTGCTGGCGGAGTTCGAGCGCATCGCCGAGCGCGGCGGCGTGCTGGGCGCGATGGAGACCGGCTACCAGCGCGGCCGCATCCAGGACGAGAGCATGCACTACGAGATGCTCAAGCACACCGGCGAGCTGCCCATCATCGGCGTCAACACCTTCCGCAATCCGCACGGGGACCCCACCCCGGACAAGCTGGAACTGGCCCGCTCCACCGAGGAGGAGAAGCAGGGCCAGCTGCAGCGCCTGCGCGATTTCCACGCGCGCAACGCCGCCCACGCGCCCGCCATGCTGCAGCGGCTGCAGCAGGCGGTCATCGAGGACCGCAACGTGTTCGAGGTGCTGGTGGACGCCGTGCGCGTGTGTTCCCTGGGCCAGATCACCACGGCCCTGTTCGAAGTCGGCGGCCAGTACCGCCGCAACATGTAAGAAAGCAAGGACGGAAAGAATGACTCGCGAGATCCATGTCGTCGGTGCGGCCCGCACCGCCATCGGCACTTTTGGCGGCGGCCTGAAGGACGTGCCCCTGACGCAACTGGCGACCACCGCCGTCAAGGAGGCCCTGCGCCGCTCCGGCGCCGACGCCCAGGCCGTGGGCCATGTGGTGATGGGCAACGTCATCCCCACCGACGTGCGCGACGCCTACCTGTCGCGCGTGGCGGCCCTGGAGGCCGGCCTGCCGCAGGAGACGCCCGCCTTCAACGTGAACCGGCTGTGCGGCTCGGGGCTGCAGGCGGTCGTCTCCGCCGCGCAGACGCTGCTGCTCGGTGACGCCGAAATCGCGGTCGGTGCCGGCGCCGAGTCCATGAGCCGCGCGCCCTACTTCATGAACGCCGCGCGCTGGGGCGGCCGCATGGGGGACCTGACGGCCACCGACTACATGCTGGGCATCCTGCACGATCCCTTCCACCGCATCCACATGGGGGTCACGGCGGAGAACGTGGCCAGGCGCGACGGCATCACCCGCGAGATGCAGGACCAGCTCGCCGTCGAAAGCCACCGGCGCGCCGCGCGGGCCATCGCGGAAGGCCGGTTCCGGGAGCAGATCGTCCCGGTGGAGGTGGCCACCCGCAAGGGCACGGTGCTGTTCGACACCGACGAGCACGTGCGCGCCAACACGACCCTGGAGCAGCTCGCCAAGATGAAGCCGGCCTTCGACAAGGAAGGCTCGGTCACCGCCGGCAATGCCTCGGGCATCAACGACGGCGCTGCGGCCCTGGTGCTGGCCAGCGGGGAGGCGGTGAAGGCACACGGCCTGAAATCGCTGGCGCGCCTGGTCTCCTACGCCCACGCCGCGGTCGACCCGAAGATCATGGGCCTGGGGCCCGTCCCCGCCAGCCGGCTCGCGCTGCAGCGCGCCGGCCTCAAGGCGGCGGACCTGGACGTGATCGAATCGAACGAGGCTTTCGCCGCCCAGGCCTGCGCCGTGACCCGCGCGCTGGAACTGGATCCCGCCAAGGTCAACCCCAATGGCTCCGGCATCTCGCTGGGGCATCCCGTGGGCGCCACCGGCGCGATCATCGCGACCAAGGCGATCTATGAACTGCAGCGCATCGGCGGCCGTTACGCGCTGGTGACGATGTGCATAGGCGGCGGGCAGGGCATCGCCGCCATCTTCGAGAGGGCCTGAGCATATGAGGAACATCCGCAGCATCGGCGTGATCGGCGCCGGCACCATGGGCAACGGCATCGCGCAGGCCTGCGCGGTCGCGGGGCTGCCCGTCGTCATGGTGGACATCAACGACGAAGCCGTGCAGCGCGGCACCAAGACGCTCGCCGGCAGCCTGGACCGGCTGGTGAAGAAGGAAAAGCTCACGCAGGCCGCGAGCGCCAAGGCGCTGGGCCTCGTGAAGGGCAGCACCCAGTACGCGGACCTGCGCGACTGCGACCTGGTCATCGAGGCGGCCACCGAGAACCTGGAACTCAAGCTGCGCATCCTCCGGCAGATCGAGGAGATCGTCGGCGAAGACGCGGCCATCGCGACCAACACCTCGTCGATCTCGATCACGCAGCTGGCCGCCGTGCTGAAGAAGCCCGGACGCTTCATCGGCATGCACTTCTTCAACCCGGTGCCGATGATGGCGCTGGTGGAGCTGATCCGCGGCCTGCAGACGGAGGACGCGACGCACGCGGCGAGCGCCGCCTTCGCCCAGGCCATCGGCAAGAGCCCGGTCACCGTGCGCAACCGCCCGGGCTTCGTCGTCAATCGCATCCTCTGCCCGATGATCAACGAGGCGGTCTTCGTGCTGCAGGACGGGCTGGCGACGGCGGAGGACATCGACACCGGGATGCGCCTGGGCTGCAACCACCCCATCGGCCCGCTGGCGCTCGCCGACCTGATCGGGCTGGACACGGTGCTGGCCGTGATGAACGTGTTCCACGACGGCTTCAAGGACTCCAAGTACCGCCCGGCCCCCCTGCTGCAGGAGATGGTCGACGCCGGCCGCCTGGGCCGCAAGACCGGGCGGGGCTTCTACAGCTACGCCTGAAGCGGCCGCTTCGGCGAAGCGGGTAGGATGGGGGCTGCAAGGGAGAAAAACATGAGAAGCAGCCAGCCCCGTCCGGGCGGGAGAGCCGCGGCGTGACCGCCACGGTGCACTACACCCATGGCCCCAACTTCGCCGTCGCGGAGGTCACCTCGCTGGCCTTCCTGGAGAACGCGGTCCCCGTGCTGCACGCCATCGTCGAGCGCACGCGGGAGCATGGCGACCGACGCCTGCTGATCAACCTCATCGACGTCGTCGGCACCTTCGGCCCCGAGGAGCAGCGCGAGCTGGGCATCCTCGCGCACCGCTCCCTGTCGCACCTGGAGAAGGTCGCCTCGCTGGTGCCGCCGGACAAGATCACGCGCGTGAGCGAGGCGCAGGCGCAGGCCCAGGGCTTGCAGCTGCAGGTGTTCACGCAGCTGTCGGATGCGATCGACTGGCTGGTGGCGTGACGCAAGCGTCCGCCTAGGATTTCCGCCCCTGGCGCACGGCTGCCGCCAGTTCGCGCAGCAGCTCCTCCGTCTGCTCCCAGCCGATGCAGCCATCGGTGATGGACACCCCGGGCGCCGGCGCGACGCCCGCCTTCAGCTCCTGCCTTCCCTCGCGCAGGTGGCTCTCGATCATCATGCCGAGGATGCGCTTGTCGCCGGCGGCGATCTGCCGCGCGACATCGCGCGCCACCTCCGGCTGGCGCCGGTAGTCCTTGCCGGAATTGGCGTGGGAGCAGTCGACCATGACGCGTTCCAGCACCCCGGCGTTGCGCAGTAGCGCGCAGGCGGCTTCCACGTCGGCCGCCGCGTAATTCGGACCGCGCGAGCCGCCGCGCAGGATGACGTGGCCGTCCGCATTCCCCTGCGTCTCGAACACGGCCGCCACGCCCATCTTGGTCATGCCCATGAACGCGTGCGGCGCCCCGCAGGCGACCAGCGCATCGGCCGCCATCTGCACGCTGCCGTCGGTGCCGTTCTTGAAGCCGATGGCGCAGCTCAGGCCCGAGGCGAGCTGCCGGTGGCTGGGGCTTTCGGTGGTGCGGGCGCCGATGGCCCCCCAGCTGATCAGGTCCGAGATGTACTGGGGGCTGAGCAGGTCCAGGAATTCGGTGCCGGCCGGAAGCCCCAGCTGCGCGACCTCCAGCAGCAGCTGGCGCGCCAGGCGCAGGCCTTCGTTGATGCGGAAGCTGCCGTCCAGCCGCGGGTCGTTGATGAAGCCCTTCCAGCCGACGGTGGTGCGCGGCTTCTCGAAGTACACGCGCATCACCGGCAGCAGGTCCTGCCGCAGTTCGCCGGCCAGGGTGCGCAGGCGGCGCGCGTACTCCAGCGCCTGCGCGTGGTCGTGGATGGAACAGGGCCCGACCACGACCAGCAGGCGCGCATCGCTGCCGTGCACGATCGCAGCCACCTCGTGGCGGCTGCGCTCCACGAAGGCCTGCACGGCCTCGTCGGCGGGCAGCTCGTGCTGCAGCAGCGCCGGCGAGATCAGCGGGCGCACGTCGCGGATGCGGACGTCGTCGAGCCGCGTGGACTGCGGCATCTCTTCCGCACCTTCCGGGCGCGGCGTGGTCGTCGGGTTCATGGGAGCTCTCCTGCAGCCTGCACTATATTGGCTGCCCATGGCATTCGCTTTCCTGGAAGGTGCGCGCGGCCCGCTGCGCATCGAATACGAATGGGTCGGCGCCGAAGGCGCGCCCGTGATGGTCTTCCTGCACGAAGGCCTGGGCTCGGTCGCGATGTGGCGCGACTTTCCCGGGCGCCTGTGCGAGGCGGCGGGCCTGCGCGGCCTGGTGTACTCGCGCCCCGGTTACGGGCAATCGACGCCGCGCCCGCCCGAGGAGCACTGGCAACCGGACTTCATGCACGTGCAGGCGCGCGAGGTGCTGCCGGCGCTGCTGCGCACGCTGGGCGTGGACAAGCCCTGGCTGCTCGGGCACAGCGACGGCGGCTCCATCGCGCTGCTGTACGCGGGGGCCTTTCCACAGGACGTGCTGGGCGCCGTCGTGCTCGCTCCGCACATCCTCGTCGAGGAGATCTCGCTCACCAGCATCCGGCAGGCGCGCGAGACCTACATGCAGACGGACCTGAAGCAGAAGCTGGCGCGCTACCACGCGGACGTGGATTCGGCCTTCTGGGGCTGGAACGATGCCTGGCTGTCGAACGCCTTCCGGACCTGGTCCATCGAGCAAGAGATAGGCGCGATCCGCTGCCCCCTGCTCGCCATCCAGGGCGTCGCCGACGAATACGGCACCCTGGAGCAGGTCCGCGGCATCGCCCGGCGCCTGCCGCAGACGCAATTGCTGGAGCTGCCGCGCTGCGGGCATTCGCCGCACAAGGACCAGCCCCAGGCCGTGATCGAGGCCGTCACGCAATTCGTGGCGATGTCGTCCCGTCCCTGAGCCGGGATCCATGGCGCGGGCTACGTCCGCGGGCAGCGGAACAACTTCAGCGTCCGCGCCGGCAGCAGCGTCTTGTCTCCCGCCTTCTGCGTCTCGCTGGCCTCGTCGTCGCTGGTATCCACCAGCAGCTCCCAGTGCCCGCACTCCGCGAAATCCGGCAGCGTGAACTCCAGGTCCTCGTGCGAGGACGAGAGCATCAGCAGCAGGTGGTCGTCGTGCAGCGGACGGCCCTGGCGGTCGGTTTCCTTCAGGCCATTGCCGGCCAGGAACATGGCCAGCGACTGCGTGTGGGGGTTCTGCCAGTCCTCGTCCGTCATCGCCTCGCCGTCATGGCGCAACCACATCACGTCGTGGATGTCGCTGCCGCGGATGGGCCGGCCGGAGAAGAACTTCTGGCGGTGCAACGCCGGGTGCTCCTTGCGGATGCGGATCAGGCGGCGCGTGAACTCCAGCAGCTTGCCGTCCACCTGGCTCCAGTCGAACCAGCTGATCTCGTTGTCCTGGCAATAGGCGTTGTTGTTGCCCTGCTGGCTGCGGCCGAACTCGTCGCCACCCAGCAACATGGGGGTGCCCTGGCTCAGGAGCAGCGTGGCGAGGAAGTTGCGCAGTTGCCGGTCGCGCAGGCGATTCACCTCGGCGTCGTCGCTCGGGCCCTCGGCGCCGCAGTTCCAGGAGCGGTTGTCGTTGTGGCCGTCCTGGTTGTTCTCCTGGTTCGCCTCGTTGTGCTTGTCGTTGTAGCTCACCGTGTCGCGCAGCGTGAAGCCGTCGTGCGCGCTGATGAAGTTGATGGAGGCCGAAGGCTTGCGGCCGTCGCCCTGGTACAAGTCGCTCGATCCCGTGAGGCGGTAGCCCAGGTCGCTGGCCAGGCCGCCCTCGCCCTTCCAGAACGCGCGGATCGAGTCGCGGTACACGCCGTTCCACTCGGCCCAGCGCACCGGGAAGTTGCCCACCTGGTAGCCGCCCTCGCCCACGTCCCAGGGTTCGGCGATCAGCTTCACGTGCGACAGCACCGGGTCCTGGTGGATGATCGTGAAGAAGCCCGAGAGCTGGTCCACCTCGTGCAGCCCGCGCGCCAGCGTGCTCGCCAAGTCGAAGCGGAAACCGTCCACGTGCATGGCGAGCACCCAGTAGCGCAGCGAATCCATGATCAGCTGCAGCGTCTGCGGATGGCGCCCGTTGAGCGTGTTGCCGGTGCCGGTGTAGTCGAAGTAGAAGCGCGGGTTGTCCGCGACGAGCCGGTAATAGGTCGGGTTGTCGATGCCCTTGAAGCTGAGGGTCGGCCCCATGTGGTTGCCCTCCGACGTGTGGTTGTAGACCACGTCCAGGATCACCTCCAGCCCGGCGGCGTGCAGCGCCTTGACCATCTCCTTGAACTCGCGCACCGCACCCACGGGGTCGCCGCGCTTGAACGCGGCGCTGTAGCGCAGCTCCGGCGCGAAGAAGTTCAGGGTGGAGTAGCCCCAGTAGTTCGTCAGTCCCTTGTCCAGCAGGAAGGGATCGTCCAGGTGCACGTGCACCGGCATGAGTTCGACGGCGGTGATCCCCAGCGACTTCAGGTAGGTGATCATGGTCGGGTGGGCCAAGCCTGCGTAGGTGCCGCGCAGTTCCTCGGGCACCTCCGGGTGCAGCTGCGTGAGCCCTTTCACGTGCGCTTCGTAGATCACCGTCTCGTGCAGCGGCGTGTTGGGCCACCGGTCGTCGCCCCAGTCGAAGGTGTTGTCGACCACCACGCCCAGCGGCGCGCCGCGCTGGTCCCGTTCGAGCATCGCGTAATCCTCGCGCTCGCCACCGGTTTCGTAGGCGAACACGCCCCGTTCGAAGTTCTCCAGGCCGTCCAGGGCGCGCGCATAGGGATCCAGCAGGACCACGTTCGGATTGAAGCGCAGGCCGCGGTCCGGGTCGTAAGGCCCGTGCACGCGGTAGCCGTAGCGCTGCCCGGCCTGCACGCCCGGCAGGTAGCCGTGCCAGATGAAGGCCGTCTGCTCGCGCAGGGGGACGCGCGTTTCCCGGCCGTCCGCATCGAAGAGGCAGAGCTCGACGCGCGTCGCGTTCTCGGAATACAGGGCGAAGTTGACGCCCTCGCCGTCCCAGGTCGCGCCCAGCGGATACGGCTCGCCCGGATGGACGAGGATCGCGTTGCTCATGCTGCTCATCCCAGGAAGACGGGACCTTCGAGGCGCGTGCCGGGCCCGATGCCGCGCTCGTCGAACCAGCCCTGGTTCACTTCGAGCACGAAGCGCACCGGATGCCCGGACGACTCGGCTTCCAGGTCGTAGGGCTCCAGGTCGGCGATCTTCAGGATGGTGCCGTCGTCCTCCAGGAAGGCGATCGACAGCGGCAGCGGCGTGTCCTTCATCCAGAAGTTCTGCACGTCCGCTGCATCGCACATGAACAGCATGCCTTCATCCTGCGGCAGCTTCTGGCGGTGCATGAGGCCGAGCGCCCGCTCCTCGTCGCTGCGGGCGACGTACACCTGGATCTGGTGCTCACCGGTGGTGAGCTGCACGCGCGGAAGATTCATGGATGGCAATGGTGGCGCCGGCGGCGGGGCTGCTTCGTAGGACAGCGCCACTGCCTGCAGAGTCAGCCCGCGATGGCGCGTTGTAGGATGCCCCGTGACTTCCCCCGCAGTAACCTCCCCCGCCCCCGATCCCGCAGCCGCCACCCGCGCGGCCGTCGTCCTGCTGGCGCTCGCCGGCTTCTTCAGCGGCGCCGCCCTGCGCATCTGCGACGGGCTGATCCCGCGCCTGGCCAGCGACTACGCCGTGACGCCCGGCGTCGCGGGCCGCGTGATCCTGACCTTCGCCGTCGCCTACGGCGTCTCGCAACTGCTGTTCGGCCCGCTGGGCGACCGCTACGGCAAGGCGCGCGTCATGTGCGGTGCGCTGTTCGGCTCCGCCCTGGCGTCGCTGGCCTGCACCCTGGCGCCCGATTTCCAGACCCTGGTGCGCCTGCGCGTGTTCTGGGGCGTCGCCGCGGCGGGCGTGATCCCGCTGGCGATCGCCTGGATCGGCGACGCCGTGCCGTACGAGCAGCGGCAGGCGACGCTGGCGCGCATGCTCATGGGCACGCTGTCCGGCATGACGGCGGGCCAGCTGGCCGGCGGCCTGTTCGCGGATTCGGCCCTGGGCTGGCGCGGTGCCTTCGCCACGCTGTGCATCGGCAACCTCGTCGTGGGGCTGCTGCTGCTGGCGCGCCTGCGCAGCATCCCATCCGTGCCGCCGGTGCGCGGCACCGGCCGTTTCGCCTTCGCGACGCAGCTGGCCGCGGTGCTCGCCATCCCGTGGGCGCGCGTGGTGGTGCTGGCCGTGTTTGCCGAAGGCGTCATCCTGCTGGGGCCGCTGGCCTTCCTGCCGTCCTACCTGCACCAGCGCTTCGGCCTCGCGCTGTCGACGGCCTCGGGCCTGATCGCGCTGTATGCGGTCGGCGGGCTGCTCTATGCCGTGGTCGCCCAGCGTGTGGTGCGGCGCCTGGGCGAGCGCCGCATGGTGCTGGCCGGCGGAATCGTGATGGGCCTGGGCTTCCTCGCGCTGTACGCCACGCCCATCGCGTGGCTCGCCGCCCCGATCGCGCTGGCCCTGGGCTTCGGCACCTACCTGCTGCACAACACGCTGCAGACCAATGCGACGCAGATGGCTCCGGCCACGCGGGGCACCGCCATGGCCTTGTTCGCGTTCTCCTTCTTCAACGGGCAGGCGATCGGGGTCAGCGTCGCCGGTTACGCTTACGATCACGGCGGGCCGCTGCCGCTGCTCGTGGCGCCCGCCGTGCTGCTGCCGATGCTGGGCTGGGCTTTCGCGCGCGGCCTGGCGCGGCGCGCACGCGCGGCTGCCTGACCTCCGGAGGCAACACATGCAGGCTGCGTTCTACACCCGGCAAGGGCCGGCCCGGGAAGTGTTCACGGTGGGCGAGCAGCCCACGCCGCAGCCCGGGCCGGGCGAGGTGCGCGTGCGCCTTGCCGCGTCCGGCGTGAACCCGTCGGACTGGAAGGTGCGCAAGGGCGGCTTCGGCCGCCCGCTCGCCTTCCCGCTGGTGGTGCCGCACAGCGACGGCGCCGGCACCATTGACGCCGTCGGCGAGGGCGTGCCGCGCGAGCGCATCGGCGAGCGCGTCTGGACCTGGAACGCGCAGTGGAACCGGCCGCTGGGCACCGCCGCGCAATTCATCGCCCTGCCCTCCGCACAGGCCGTGCGCCTGCCGGCGGCGGCAAGCGATGCGGAAGGTGCCTGCATCGGCATCCCGGTCCGCACGGCCTGGCAGGCGGTGCACCGCGCGCAGCTGGGGCCAGGCCGCACCGTGCTCGTCTCTGGTGGCGCCGGTTCGGTGGGGCACTACGCGATCCAGCTGGCCAGGCGCCAGGGCGCCACCGTGCTCACGACGGTGAGCACGCAGGACAAGGCCGCGCACGCCCGGGCGGCGGGTGCCGACCACGTCATCCGCTACCGCGACGAGGACGTGGGCACGCGCGTGCAGGCGCTCGCCGGCGGCCGCGGCGTCGACGCCGTGATCGAGATGGACTTCACCACCAACGTGCGCCACTACCCGGCCTGCGTGCGCCCCGGCGCGACGGTGGTCGTCTACGGCCTGGGCGCGCAGGAAGCGACCCTGCCCACGTACTGGTTCATGCGCAACCGCATCCGCCTGGAGCACCTGTTTGTCTACGACATGGACCCGGACGAACGCGAGCTGTGCCACCGCGAAGTGCTGGGCCTGCTTGAAGCCGGCGCGCTGCGGCACACGGTGGCCCTGCGGCTGCCGCTGGCCGACATCGCCAGGGCCCACGACCTGGTCGAACAGGGACAGGCCCTCGGCCACGTCATTCTCGACATCACCTGAAGGAGAAGAGATGGACCTGCAACTGCAAGGCAAGCACGTGCTGGTCACGGGCGGCAGCCGCGGCATCGGCCTGGCCTGCGCCCGCGAGTTCCTGCGCGAGGGCTGCCGCGTGAGCCTGGTGGGTCGCGACCCCGCGCACATGGAGAGCGCCCGCGCGGCCTTGTCATCGGCCGAGGTACGCGGCTTCTGTGCCGACCTGCGCGATCCGGCCGCAGCCCTGCGCGTGGTCGACGAGGCCGAGGCGCAGATGGGCCCGATCGACGTCCTGGTGAACTCCGCCGGCGCGGCCAGGCGCACGCCTTTTGCCGAACTCCAGCCGCAGGACTGGCACGACGCCATGCAAGCGAAGTTCTTCACCTACGTCCACGTGATGGACCCGGTGGCCAGGCGCATGGGTGCGCGCGGGACCGGCTCCATCGTCAACGTGGTCGGCATGGGCGGCAAGGTGGCGGCACCGACGCACCTGCCCGGCGGCGCCGCGAACGCCGCCCTCATGCTGGCCAGCGCCGGACTCGCCGCGGCCTGGGGCCCGCGTGGCGTGCGCGTGAATGCCGTGAATCCGACCCTGACGCTCACCGACCGGCTGGCCGAAGGCCTCGCCGCGGACGCCCGGCTGCGCGGCACGACGCCCGAGGACGTGCGGCGCCAGTCGGAGCAGAAGCTGCCGCTGGGCCGCCTGGCGACGCCGGAAGAGATAGCGGCCGCGGTCGTGTTCCTCGCTTCCGGGCGCGCGTCCTACATTTCGGGCGCGATCCTGTCGCTCGACGGGGCGAGCACGGCGATGGTGGTCTGACGCTGCATCACCCCGCGCGCACCCACTCGCGCGGTCGCACAGGGGGCGGCGCCCATCCGACGCTGCGCGGACCGCGCCGCAAACATCCGGACTACGCGCAATGCGCCGGAATGCCTGTGGGACAAAACCCTCTGTCAATGTGAGTGCGTTACACGTCGTTCGCACAGCTTTCGGAGGCATCTACATCCAGATGTAACTTAATGAAGAACAATTGGCCGCACGGCTGTTGTAGGACAAAGGACACCCACGACTGAACACTGGCATTTGCTGTGCTTCGCTAATGCTTGAGCAACGTAAGGAGGCGTCTCGAAGGTGAGATTAAGTTGCGGCTTGATTTTTACACCGCGACACAATTTACGTCAGCCGCGAGTTCCACACTCCGCCGCCTGTGTCGAAGTTTGCTGACACGGCGAATGGGAGAAAAAAAGTGGAAGTACCGAACACCTCGCAGCCGGCCTGCAGTGAAGCCGATCTGGTCCGCGCGCTGACCCGTGGCGCGGCACTCACGAGCCGCGTTGAACTCGCGCAGTGGCTGCAGCACGACGTTCAGCCGTGGCTGCCGCACCAGCTGCTGCTGTGGGCGGAATTCCGCGACGGCATCGAGGAATGCGCGGTGCTGTCCGCTCCCCGGCACTTCCGCGACCCCACGGACCGCGGCGTCTGGGTCCCCAAGCTGATGGCGTACTTCGCCGACTGCTGGATCGCGGCCCAGCACACCCCGACCCGCGTCCCGCTCGCCGGCTGCGAAGCGCTGCTGGGCCCGGACATCCAGGCCCTCCACCAGCGCAATGCGAAGTCGGCACTGGTGCACGGTGTCGTCGACCGTCATTCCGGCACCCGTCGCGTGTTCGCTGCGATCGGCCAATTCTCCGTCGAGCCGGATCCCGCGCCCGCCTCGCTCAAGCTGTTCATCGCCGTGCTCGACACCGCGATGCGCGCCCTCCCCGCCGCCCCCGTGTGCCACGCGGATGGCCCCGGCGGCCGGGCGCTGAGCGAGCGCGAGCGCCAGATCATGCACTGGATCGCGCTGGGCAAGACCAACCCCGAGATCGGCTGCATCCTGCGCATCAGCGAATTCACGGTCAAGAACCACATCAAGAGCATCTTCTCGAAGCTCGACGTCACCAACCGCGCGCAAGCGGTGGCCAAGCTGACCCGCCTGCACTCCTATGCCTGAAGTCCGCGCCCACATGCTCCCGAGCCGCATCGAGCAGGCATCCCACTGGATGCCGGCTCCGAGCATGGACAACCGCATGCTCGGCGCGCTGGAGGCTCTCGTCGAGCCCCTGGCGAGCGTCGCTTCGCTGTGGCTGCTGGTTTGGTGGTTCGACAACGATCTCAGCCCCGCGTGGGTGATCGTCTCGGTCCTGGTGTTTGCATTGGGCTTCCCCGGCCGCAGGCAACTGCAGCTGAGCCCGGCCAAGGTGCTGATCGGAACGCTCGTGCTGTGGCTGTGGACGGCCGGCCTGCTGCTCACGCTCGGCTTCGCCAGCGGCCGCATGGACAGCTTCGACCCGGTGGTGGTCGGCCACTGGCTCTGGTTCGCCCCGGCGGTGCAGCTCGCCGCGCACGGGGCCCTGCGGGCGGCCGCCCCGCGGCTGGCGCGCCTGCAAGGCCAGGTCCAGCGGGCGGTGATCGTGGGGACGAACGAACAAGGGTGGCTGCTCGCGCAACGCCTCGCGAACGCGCCCGACTCCGCGATCGAGCTGATGGGGATCTTCGGGGACCACGCCGCGCCGGACGGCTACGCCCCGCGTTGCGCGGTGCTGGGCAAGACCAATTCCGTGGCCTCGTACGTGAAGGAGCACCGCATCGACCGCGTCTACCTGTCGCTGCCGATGACCGCTTCCGGCCGCACGCGGCGGATGCTGGACGCGTTGAAGGACACCACGGCCTCCGTGTATTTCGTGCCGGACATGTTCGTCACCGACCTGATCCAGGGGCGCGCCGACTCGGTCTGCGGCCTGCCGGTGGTGTCCGTGTGCGACACGCCCTTCCGTGGCCCGGCCGGGGTCATCAAGCGCGTGAGCGACCTCGTGCTGGCCTCGGTCATCCTGGTCCTGATCTCGCCCGTGATGCTCGGCGTCGCGATCGCCGTGAAGTTGAGCTCGCCCGGCCCGGTGATCTTCCGGCAGCGCCGCTACGGCCTCAACGGCCAGGAAATCATCGTCTACAAGTTCCGCTCGATGACGGTCACCGAAGACGGGGGCGAAGTCCGCCAGGCCCGCAGGAACGACTCGCGCGTGACCCGGGTGGGCGCCATCCTGCGCCGGACCTCGCTCGACGAGCTGCCGCAATTCATCAACGTCCTGCAAGGCCGCATGAGCGTCGTTGGTCCGCGGCCACACGCCGTCGCGCACAACGAGATGTACCGCCGGCTGGTCAAGAGCTACATGGTCCGGCACAAGGTCCGTCCCGGGATCACGGGCTGGGCCCAGGTGAACGGTTTCCGGGGCGAAACCGAATCGGTCGAGAAGATGGAGGCGCGCGTGCGCTTCGATCTGGATTACTTGCGGAACTGGTCGTTGCGGCTGGACCTTTACATAATCCTCAGGACCATCCGCCTGGTGTTCCGGGACAGCGCAGCCTACTGAAGGGAAAGCAGCAGATGCCCAAGGCCCTGGTGGATGGTGAAGTGTCCGTTTGCGTGGAGCGCGAGCAGCGTCTCCGCGTGCGCGGAAAAGCGCCCCAATCCCGGGGCAGTCTCATCCAAAAGCCTGAGGATTCCTTGAAGAAACATCTCACCTTCCGGCCCGTGCTGGCCACCTTGTGCGCCTTGCCGCTCGCAGTGCATTCGCAAGGCGCACAGCCCGCCGGCCCCGCGCAACCGACGCAAGCCTCGACCACGTCGCAGGCATCCGCTCCGTCCACGCCCTCCGTACCGGAGTCGGCGCTGTGGCACGGTACGCCCTCACAGGCTCCCGGCGTGCCCTATCCGTCGGGCCTCTTCTACCCGTCCGCCTTCGCTCCGGCCGGCACCCAGGCGTCCACGGTCACCGAGGACGTCGGGCCGGCGCTGCAGTTCCGCGTCCTGGCCGGCATCGAGCACGAGAGCAACGTCACCCGCGTCAACACGGGTGAGGTCTCGGACACGGCGGCCATCCTGGGCGTCGGCGTGCGGTTCGATCGCCGCTACAGCCTGCAGCGCCTGCGGGCCGACGTGGAAGCCAACACCTACCGCTACACCGACGATTCGTCTCTCAATTACAACATCGTCAACTACGCGCTCGCGTGGGACTGGTCGCTGACGCCGCGCTTCCATGGCGTGCTCGGTGCGAACCAGCAGCAATACCGCGACGTGCAGCTCGATCCCGTGACGCTCGTGAACCGGGTCGGCCGCCGCAGCGACCGCACCGAGCTGCTCGAAGGCGTCTACGAGATCGGCGCCGCCTGGCGCGTGACGGGCGGCTTCGCGCACACGCAGTCCAAGAGCGAACTGCCCAACAGCTGGGACGGCAACCCGGACATCACCAATTTCCGCGCCGGCCTGGGCTACGAATTTCCCTCGGGTGCCTCCGTCTACGGCCGCCTGCGGCACGGCAAGGGTTCGTACAAAGATCCGCGGTCCTCGGTCAATGGCGACTTCGACGAGAACGAAGTGGACGCGGTGCTCAAGTGGCCCGTGTCCGGCAAGACCGCGCTGGACGCGCGCCTGGGCCATGTCGAGCGCAAGCACGACACCGACACGCAACGCGATTTCTCGGGCATGGTGGGGGCCGCCGTGGTCTCCTGGGCCATCACCGGCAAGACCTCGATCGCGGGCGGCATCAGCCGTGACCTGAGCGCCACGGGCGACGTCGTCGGCGGCAGCGTGACCAGCGACCGCGTGTTCATCGGACCGATCTGGCGGGTGACTCCGCTGGTGGCCGTGAACCTGCGCTACGACCACGTGCGCCGCGCGTGGGAAGACATTCCCGCCGGCAACATCAATGCCGGCCGCCACGAATCCGCCAACATCCTGTCCGCAGCCGTCGAATGGCAGCCGCTGCGCTGGATGGCGGTGTCAGGGTATGTCCGCGGAGAGCGGCAGACATCCAACGCCAACACCGGTTACCGCAACACCACTGTAGGAGCCGCGGTGAAGGCATTTTTCTAGCCAGTACTGAAGGGAGATCACTCATGCCAAACCTCTTTCGAATCACGATAGCCTTGCTGCTTTCGGCCTGCACGGCCGCGACGTTTGCAGCTGCACCGCCGGACTACAAGCTGGCGGCAGGCGACTCGATCAAGGTCCAGGTCTACCAGAACCCGGACATGACCGTCGAAGCGAGGGTTTCCGAGAGCGGCACCATCAGCTACCCGCTGGTCGGCAGCGTGTCCATCGGCGGCATGAGCATCCCCCAGGCGGAGAAGGCCGTTGCCGGCGCGCTGGAGCGCGGCAAGATCCTCAAGCAGCCGCAGGTCAACATCGTGCTGCTGCAGGTGCGCGGCAACCAGGTCTCGGTGCTCGGCGAGGTGCAGCGCCCCGGGCGCTTCCCGCTGGAGACCACGACGGTGCGGGTGAGCGACATGCTCGCCACCGCCGGCGGGATCACCCCGACGGGCAATGACCAGGTGATCATCAGCGGCACCCGCGACGGCAAGCCGTTCCGCAAGAGCGTCGACGTGCCCAGCCTGTTCCGCGCCGACGCCAGCGCCGACGACATCCTGCTGGCGCCGGGCGACACGGTGTTCGTCACCAAGGCGGCCACCTTCTACATCTACGGCGCCGCCCAGCGTCCCGGCACCTACAAGATCGAGCGCGGCATGACCATGCAGCAGGCCCTGGCGATCGCCGGCGGCCCGAACGCGCGTGGCAGCGAACGCATGCGCCTGGACCGCAAGAGCGAGGACGGTCGGCTGCAGCAGATCGAGCCGCGCATGACCGACGTGGTTCAGCCTGGCGACGTGCTGTTCGTCAAGGAAAGCCTGTTCTGATTTCCAACAACCGACGCAGGGAGCACTCATGAGGCTGCATCAATTCTTCGCCATCGTGCGAGCACGGTCGCGGCTCGCCACGGCCATCTTTCTCGGCGTGCTCGCGCTCGCCGCCATCTGGCTGCTGGTGCGCACGCCGGCCTATGTCGCACGCGCCCCGGTCCTGGTGGACGTGCGCACGGACCCCGTCGGCACCACGCCGCTGCAAGGCATGGTCTCGCCCAGCTACATCGCGACACAGATCGACGTGGTCAAGAGCCGCGCGGTGGCAGAGCGCGTCGTCAAGCTGCTGCCGCCCAACGCGGAACCCATGCTGCGCCTGAAGGAGGACGCCAAGGACCGGTCGTCCCCTGACGAGTGGGTCATCAACGCACTGCAGCGCGAGCTGGAAGTGACGCCGGCCCGCGAGAGCAACATCATCCAGATCGGCTGGACCGGCCGCTCGGCGGAGGAGGCAGCGCGCGTCGCGAACGCCTACGCCGAAGCGTACCTGGACACCAACGTCGATCTGCGGACGACGCCCGCCAAGCGCTACACCGCCTGGTTCGAGCAGCAGCTGGAGCAGGCCCGCGAGCGGCTGCAGGCCGCCCAGTCCAAGCTGGCGCAGTTCCAGCAAAGCTCCGGGCTGATCTCCACCACCGGTCAGAACGACTACGAGCAGCAACGCCTGAACGACCTGTCCGCCCAGCTGCTGGCGGCACAAGGCCGGCGCACGAACCCCGTGCCGGATGCAGCAGCCGCCAGCCCGGAGGTGGGGGCCCTGCGCTCCGAAGTGGCGCGCCTGCAGGCCAAGGTGGACGAGGCGAACGAGACGCTCGGCGTCAACCATCCCAGGATGCAGCAGATGCGCGCGGAGCTGCGCTCCATGCGTGACCGGCTGGCCGAGGCATCGTCGCGCGCCGGCAGTGCGTCCGCCGTTTCGAGCCAGACGAGTGCCCAGCGCATCCGCGAGCTGCAGGCGCAAGTCGATGCCCAGAAGGCCCGCGTGCTGTCCCTGGCCCGCGACCGGGCCGGCTTCAGCGTGCTGGAGCAGGACGTGAACGCGGCGCAGAAGGCGTACGACGTGGTGGCCGCGAATGCCGCGCAGACCCGCCTGCAGAGTCTCTCGACGCAAGGCAACGTGACCTTCCTCGGGTCCGCGGCGGCGCCTCTGCGCGCCAAGGGTCCGACCGGCATCCTGACCATGGCCATCGCGGCCATCGTGGGCGGCTTGCTCGCGATCCTGGGCAGCCTGCTGGCCGAGATCGCCAACCGTCGCGTGCGGTCCCGCGAAGACCTCGAGAGCATCACCGGCCTGCCGATCCTCGGCATCGTTTCCGCCCCCGCGCCGCGTGCCAAGCTCATGCGCCTGGGCGGCGAGTCCCGTCCCCAATTGTCGTTCCAGCCCTCCAGGAGTGCAGCATGAACAGCCAGGTCTACCCTCTGCCCCAACGCTCCGAGTCCGAGGACACGCCGGTGCGCAGCGAGCAGGACTTCCAGGTCACCGTCCACGACCGGCCGCGGTCCGTCAGCCAGGCGCTGGTCGAGACCGGCCGCCTGACCGCCGACGACACGCGCGCGATCCAGGAATACCAGGCGCGCAACGGGACGAGCTTCGCCGACGCGGGCATCTCGCTGGGCCTGCTGGACATCGCGGACCTGCGGGCCGTGCACGCCGCCGAATTCGGGCAGGTGCTGCTCTCGCCGGACAGCGGCATCGCCGACGAAGTGATCGCGGCCCGCGACCCGGACGCCCCTTCGGTGGAGAACCTGCGTTCGCTGCGCACGCAGCTGATGCTGCGCTGGTTCGAGAACCACGAGGGCCAGTCCGCGCTGGCGATCGTCAGCCCCGGCTCCGGCGAAGGCCGCAGCTGGATCGCCGCGAACCTCGCCGTGCTGATCGCGCAGACCGGCAAGCGCACGCTGCTGATCGACGCGGACATGCGCAGGCCGCGGCAGCACGCGCTGTTCGGCATCTCCGACCGCAACGGCCTGTCGTCGATCCTGGCGGGCCGCGCCGGGCTGGACAGCCTGACGGAGATCCCGGGCGTGCCGGACCTGTCGGTGCTGCCCGCGGGCATCGTGCCGCCCAATCCGCAGGATCTCCTGGGCCGTCCGCTGTTCCAGCGCCTGCTCAACGCGCTGCGCACGCGCTTCGACGTGATCCTGCTGGACACGCCGGCGGCATCGTGCGGCGCCGACGCCGAAACGATCTCCGTACGTGCCGGCGGCGCACTGGTCGTTGCCTGCCGGGACGTGAGTTCGGCGCCGGCCCTCACCTCGCTGTGCCGCGACCTCGAGCAGTTCGGCGTGACGGTGACCGGCGCCGTGCTGAACGGAGCTCCCGAGCATGCCGGTAGCCACTGACCAGCACGCCTGGACGGACGAATGGAGGGAGCTGCTGACGCGGCTTTCCTCCGTCGAAGACGCGAAGCAGGAGTCCCAGCTGCTGCGCGCGCTCGCGACGCCCGCGTACCCCACGGTGCTCGGTTTCGCGAACGCGCACGCCATGAACTCGGCGGCGCGCGACACGGCCTTCTCCATGGCCCTGTCGCGCTGCGACGTGCTCCTGCGCGATGGCAGCGGCATGGCCATCCTGCTGCGCCTGCTGCACCAGGAGCCCGGCCTGAACCTGAACGGCACGGATCTCATCCCGAAGCTGATCCAGCGCTTCGGCGGGCGCACGATCGCGCTGTTCGGCACCCGCGAGCCCTACCTGGGCCGGGCGCGCAGCGAGGTCGAGGTGCGGCTCGCGCGGCACAGCCCGTGCGTCTGCGCGCACGGCTTCCTGCCCGACGAACACTACCTGCAGCTCGCGCGCCGCCACCGTCCGGCCCTGATCCTGCTGGGGATGGGCATGCCCCGCCAGGAACTGCTCGCGCAGCGCCTGCGCGCGACGCTGGACCATCCGTGCCTGATCGTCTGCGGCGGCGCGATCATCGATTTCCTCGGCGGCAAGACCGCGCGGGCGCCGCACTGGATGCGCGCGGCGGGACTCGAGTGGTGCTACCGCCTCGGCGCGGAACCGCGACGCCTGTTCCGGCGCTACGTCCTGGGCAATCCCTTGTTCCTCGGCCGGGCGTTGCGTTTCAGCCTGTCGACGCCTGCCATCGGACGAAGGACCGTCTGAGGGCACGAGCTGCCGCCGCGTGCCGGCGGCAGCTCATGGCGCGATGCATTTCGCAGGGTGTCGATGCGCGCCGAGCGCGCGACCCAGGCCGTAGGCCTTGCACCTTGGGAGCCTGGCCGGGGAGCCCCCTCCCCGGCCGGCAGGCTCACCAGCGCGCCGCGAGCGAAGCCCCGTGCCGCGGCGCGGGATGCGCCTTCACCCACCACTGCACCGCCTCTGCCAGCGCCTTGGAATAAGGCGTCCAGCGCACGCCCAGCTCCTCTTCGGCGCGCGCGCTGCACAGGCGCAGCTGCCGGCCGAACAACGCCAGCAATCCGGGCGGGAACACCTCCGGCACGCGCCGGGCGTGCTCGCCGCCGGGTCCGAAAGCGAGTTCGAGCAGCTTCAGGGGCGGTGCGGCCAGCCGCGTATCCGCCAGCAGTTGCCGGCGCCCGACCCGCGCGACCGGGACCGCCCCGATGCGCAGCGCCAGCTCGACGAAGTAGTCGTTCCAGCGCGGACTGTCGGGAGCCGCCAGGTTGTACGCCCGCATGCTTCCCTCGGCCGGCGGCTGCCGCAAGGCGGCAAGGGCGGCATTGCACACGTCGTCCACGTGGACCAGGTTGCTCCAGCCGTCCCCCGCCGCGCCCAGGTCGCCGAGGCGGTGCGACCGCAGCAGGCGCGCGATGCGGCCGACCCACAGTTCGCTGCCGGCCCCCCAGACACATCCAGGGCGCAGCACGGTCACGGAGCCACCGCCGGCGGCGAATCCCGCCATCGCGTCCTCGGCAGCGTTCTTCGCGTGGGCGTACCAGCCGATCGAGGAATCCCTGGCCGCATCCTCGGTCAGCTCTCCCTCGGCAGCGCCGTAGATCGACATGGAACTGAAATGCACGATCTTTTTGCAGCCGCTGCGACGCGCGGCTTGCGCCAGCGCCACGGCGCCACCGGAGATCGCGCCGGCGCTGCCTGCCACGCAGTTCACGACCGCGTCCACGCCGACCAGGGCCTGCTCCACGGCCTCCGCGTCCATCGCGTCCAGCCGCACGGCGCGCACGTCGTGCGGCGCACTCCTGGAGGCGGCCACGGGCGCCGCCCAGCCGCTGTCGGACAGTGCCTGGACCAGCCGCTTTCCGATGAAGCCCGAGGCTCCCAGCACCAGTACCTTCATGCCTGCACCTCCTGCTCGGACGCGATCGTGGGGGCACGCAGGCGCCCGCCCAGGTGCTTGCCCAGCCGCAGCGCCAGCGCGACCAGCGTCAACGTGGGATTGGCCTGGCTCGAGGTCGGGAACACCGAGCTGCTCGCGATGTAGAGGTTGTCCACCCCATGCACGCGGCAGTCCGCATCCACCACGCTGCTGCGCGGGTCGGCGCCCATGCGCGTGGTCCCGATGTGGTGCCCGCCGAAAGCACCGAAGCGCATCAGCTCCTCCTCGAGCGTGGCCGGGTCGTACTCCAGCCGGCCGCTGCCGGTTTGCTGCAGTTCCAGCGCGATGAGGTCCAGCATGCGGCGCACGGAGGCGATGTCCTCCGGCCCATAGCGCCAGTCGACGCGCAACCGTGGCATGCCGAGCGCATCCACCGACTCGCACAGCCCGACCCGGCTGTCGCGCCGCGGGGCCTGTTCCGCATGGATCTCCAGGCTGAAGCGGTTGGTGCGGTTGCGCAGGATCACCGACGGGAACTTGCGGTCGGCCAGCGTGCGCTTGAGCGCCCAATGCGCCAGGAAGGCCGCCGTGTCGAGCGGATCGCACAGCACGTTGCGCAGATGCTGTGCCTGCATCGCGAGGCCGCCTTCGACGCCGTCGCGCAGCCGCTTGCCGTACTCGTAGCTGATGAAATTGCGCGCGAGGAAGAGGCCCGAGAGCACGCCGTTGCGGTGCGCGGGGTCGACGATGCGCGGGAAGTGCAGGCGCGCGACCGCATTGAGCAGGCCGCAGCGGCGTTGCTCCTGCGGCGCGATCGACAGCCGGCGGCGGGAATAGATGCCGTCCGGGCTGCGCAGGTAGCCATGCTGCACTTCCGTGGTCGAGCCCGACAGCGTCAGCCGGCCCACGTTGCCGGCGATGTGGCACATGTAGTAGCGCCCGACGACGTCGTGGTCGTTGCCGACGCCCAGCGGCGCGACGTCGCGGCTCGCCAGCAGCAGCCGCGGCGTCTCCAGGCCCCCCAGGGCCAGCACGGTGCTGCGTGCCGCGACGCGGAAGCGCTTGCCGCCCAGCGTGCTCACCGACAGCTCGCGCACGGCGCGGCCGTCGGCCTGCAGCACCACGCGCGTGCAGTTCGCACCCAGCAGCACCTCGATGTCGCGCGCGACACGCAAGCGTCCTTCGTAGCGCTCGCCGAAGTGGGTGGGGCAGGAAAAGCGCTCGAGGCTGTTGGTCAGCACCACCTTGCTCACCAGCCGCCGGATCAGCGGCGAGGAAGCGAAGAGCTTGTCACCGTCGTACTCGAAGCGGCCGGCCTCGGACAGGTGATTGGCCTCCGGGTAGAAGGCGGCGATGTCCTCGTAGGCGATCGGCCAGCCGCTGTCGGGGACCCAGTCCCTCTTCTCGAAGTCGATCGGATCGTAGGGGACGCAGCGGCCGCCCCAGATGGCCGTGGAGCCGCCCAGGCGGCGCTGCCGGTACTTGTCCGGCGGGCTGTGCAGGCGCTCGTCGACCACCTCGCCGGCATACAGCGCCTGGGTGGTCGCATCCTCCTGCATGCGGCCCGATTCGAGCAGCAGGACCTGCAGCCCCTGGCCGGACAGCGACAGGGCCAGCGAAATGCCGGCGGCGCCGGCACCGACGATGCACACGTCCGGGCGCAGGCAGGCGCCGTTCTCGATCGCTTCGGCATCGGAGATCACGCGTTCACCTCCGAGCCGGCCCGTGTTGCGGAAGGCCCGGCGGACGTGCCGAACCGCAGGCCATGCACCCGTGCGATGCGGGCGAAAAACCGTGGCATGGAAAACCTCTCTTCGTAGATCGCGCGTCCGTTGGCGCTCAAGGCCCGCATCAATTGCGCATCGCCCAGCGTCGCCTGCAGCGCGGCGGCGAGCGTCTCGGGCTGCCGGGCCGGCACGAAGCGCACGTGCACCCCGTCCTCGAACACGTGCGGCAACTCGCCCACGGGCGTGCAGAGGACCGGCAGGCCGTACGCGAGCGCCTCCAGCACCACCAGGGGAAGCACCTCCTCGTGCGAAGGCAGCACCAGCACCGACGCCTCGGCCAGAAGCCGGTGCACCTTCTGCTGGTCGCACCAGCCGGCAAAGTGCGTGACCGATGCGATGCCCAGGCTGGAGGCGAGCTGCTCGTAGCGCTCGACGTCGTCGCCGCCGCCGGCAAAGGTCAGGCGCAGCGCCACGCCGTTGGCATGCGCCAGCGCCGCCGCCTGCAGGAGATCGACGATTCCCTTGGCATCGCACATCCGGCCGACGAAGAGCAGGTGGTGCGCGCCACCCGCCTCCGGCTGCGCCCGCAGCGGGGCGACGGACGGGCCGGGAACACCGTTTTCCACCACGTCGATGCGGTCCTCGGGAACGCCGAGTTCCTCCGCGATGAAGCGCCGGCCGGTCGTGCCGATGACGACCACGCTCGCCGGAAGCGAGAACATCCAGCGCGTGAGCCGCTGCGCGGCCGCCGGCAGCCGCCGGTAGAAGGTGCGCATCTCGCCGTGCAGGTGGATGATCGACGGCACGCCCAGCAGCCAGCAGGTGACCACGACCAAGCCCTTGCGCAGCAGGCTCATGCGCTCGGCCATGTTGACGTGCACGCCGGCGAGCCGGCCGCTGAGCCGCCCGCGCAGGATGCGCAGCAGGGCGAGTGCGAGGAACAGCAGCGAAGCGGCGGCGCTTCCCGCCCCGCGCGTGTCGAGCGGCCGCAGGGTGACGGCCTCGCTGCCCTGGAACGCGTGCTGGGCGGAAATGAGGTAGTCCGCGACCTTGAACATGCCGCCGCCGCCCGGGGACCACGGGCAGGCCACGTAGATGAAACGGCCCTTGGCGGCCGCCCGCGACCCGCCGGCGGGCGCTTCGGTCCCGACCGGAGCAGCTTGCGGCGTGCCCTGCGCGAGGCCCGCGCCGTGCCGGACCTCCACGCCAATGCGCTCCTGCGGCGGCGTGCGGGCGCCGAACAGGCCGCGGATCATCCCCGCGGCGTGGACGTTCCACGAGACGACGGAGTAGACCGCACGCGACACCGAGCGCTTCTTCACGCCGATGGCGAGGAAGGGAAGCAGCGCGATGCCGATCGTCGGGAGCGCGCGCCCCAGCCCGTGAAGCGGCCAAACGGCCGACGACAGCAGGACCAGCCACCAGGCAACGACCGCGACGTACAGCTTGAGTTCGCGCAGGTCGTGCCACAGCAGCGACCAGTGCGGGCGCCCGGCGGCCGCGCGCAGCAGCTCGCCCGCCGCGAACGCGTACCGGCTGCGCCACCTGCGCAGCAGCAGCTGGTACGGCGGGGCGTCGTGCCCGAAATGGGTGACCGCGTCGACGGGGATGCGCACGAGTTTCCATCCGGCGGCGCGCAGCCGGATGGCCAGGTCGAACTCCTCGTACGCATGGAGGTTGCGATCCGACAGCCAGCCCGCCTGCAGCACGGCCTCGCGCCGGTACAGCCCGCCCCCGTCCAGGCGGTCCACCTCGCCCGGCGCCAGGTGCGCCGCGTTGCGCAGCGCGCGTTCGCGGTACTCCATGCAATGCAGGTTCATCTCCACGATGCGGCCGCCGACGCCGGCGACGTCCCGGTGCGCATCGAGGAAGTCCAGCGCGGCACCCAGGAATCCCGGGCGCAGCTGCATGTCCGCGTCCATCACGTAGACGTATTCGCCCAGCGCGTGCTGGAAGCCGATCTGCGGCCCGATGCCGCAGCTGCGCTCTTTGCCGTCCAGCAGCCGCACGATGCGCACCGGATAGGCGGACGCGATCTCGGCCGTGCGGTCCGTGGAGTGCCCGTCGGCGAGGATCACCTCCCCTCCGACTTCGGCCACGGCGGCCAGGCTGCTGCGCAGCGCCTCCTCGATGCGCCTTTCCTCGTTGTAGGCCTTGATGATCACGGAGACCCGGCAGCGGGTCGGCGTGTTCGAACGCGGCACTTCGCTCATTCGGCCGCCCCCTGGTGCGAATAGACCCCGCTGGCCGATAGCCGCCAGCTCTGCCAGCGATGGGCGACCCCACCGGGCAGCAGCAGCATGAGGGCGCTCAGCATCCAGCGTTTGCCGAAGGCCGCATACCGCGCGCGCCACAGCGAGCGCCGCGCGCCGGCACGCTCGCCGGCCGCCAGCAGCTCGCGCGCGAGCGTGATCTCCTGCTGCGCGACGAACCACAGCGCGGAGTGGCGCTGGCCGGCCGGCAATTCGCCCGCGAGCGCCCGCTGGCGCATCCGGCCCAGGAAAGGAGCAAGCTCGGTGCGCCGCGGGGAGGACAGCGAACCGGCCACGGCCGTGCGGTAGGCCGCCAGTTGCGCGTGCACGAGCGCCACGGGGCTGGTTTCGGCGACCCGGAACCACAGGTCCAGGTCTTCCCCGAAGGACTCGCCAGGGCGGAAACAGGGTTGCATCTCCCGCAGGCGCTGCGCGCGGATGGCCACGGTGCCGGTGAAGAAAGGAATGTCCTTCATCCAGCGGCGGCGCAGGTCCTCCACCACTTCGATCGGGTGGACAGCCGCGACGGCCCAGGGCCGCGGCTCGTCCATGCCCTGGATGCAGCGAAAGCCCGCGGCGAGCATGTCCGCCTGCGGCACGCTGGCATGCGCCTGGGCCCAGTTGCGCAGCAGGTCGGGATGGTGCCAGTCGTCGGCGTCCAGGAAGCCGATCCAGTCGCCGCGCGCCAGGGCGATGCCGTGGTTGCGCGCCTGCGAGACGCCGGCATTGGGCTGGCGCACCAGCCGCACGCGGCTGTCGGCGATGGCCGCGACGCGCGCCGGGCCGTCGTCGGTCGAGCCATCGTCGACCACGATCACCTCCAGCGGGGCGAGCGACTGCGCCAGGACGGAGCGCACCGCGCCCTCGACCAGGTCGGCCTTGTTGAACAGCGGAATGACGATGGAGAAGTTCATGCGGGGGTGCCGATGGACGCCCGTGCCGGCCGCACCCGTGGCTCGCGTTGCCGCCGCGCGACCGCCGCCAGCGTGATGATCAGGAGCAGGTGCGCGAACAGCTCCATGCCGTAGCCGAAGATCAGCAGCGGCACCTCGCTGATGCTGCGCAGCGCGATCACCACGAACAGCGCCAGGCTCAGTCCGCCGGTGGCGCGGGCCGTGGACAGGGCCAGGCCGAGCAGCACCAGCGCGTAGATCACGAGCGCCGTCGCCCCGACCGCGCCGGACCGCGCCAGCGTGTCGTAGAACTGGTTGTGCGCGCTGGTCGCGTTGGGCATCTGGATGCTGGTGCGGAACGCGTCGTCCCAGAGCCCCGGGCCATAGCCGAAGACGGGGTTGGCCTGCCATTCCTCCCTGGCGATCTCCCAGATGCGGTCGCGGCCCGTCATCGACAGCAACTGCGCGCCCTCCTGCGTCGAGGAGAAGTCAGCCGCCTTGTCGCCCAGGTCGGCGAACAGCAGCACGCCCGCCAGCGCGGCGACCGAGAGGATGGCGACCGTGCAGACCACGATGCCGAAGTCCTGCTGCTTCGGGTCCGTCATGCGGCGCCACACGCCCGGCAGCGTGCGCACCGCGAACATGACCAGCACGCACAGCAGGAAGGCGACCCAGGAGGTCTTGGACTGGGCGAAGAACAAGGTCGCCAGACCGATGCCCCAGGCCGCGACGTTGAGCCAGCGCCGGCGGAACGGGAAGGCCCACAGGCACAGCAGGAAGATCTCGCTGAAGATGCCCATGGCCACCGGGTGCGGCGCCAGCCCGCCGTAGCGGGGCACGCCGGGCAGCACGCCCTGGGTATAGCTCGAGTCGAGCACCATCTCGGGATAGGCGACCACGAGCACGGCGCTGGCGAGCAGGAAGGCGAGCAGGGACGTCCGCACCCACTCCACCACGCGGGTCAGTTCCTGCGGTTGCGCGAGCGCCGCGGTCGTGCCGAGCAGCAGGGAATAGAAGTAATCGTGCTGCAGGCGCGGGTGCGCACCGAACAGCGCCGGCGAGCCCACGGTGCCCAGCCAGAAGACGATGTACGCGACCGCCAGCACGGGCGAGCCGCCCGTGCGGTCGCCGGCGTACCACGCATAGATCCGCTGCAGGCAGATCCCGATCAGCACGACCGACACCAGCCGCTGCAGCCATTCGGCGATCGGGTGGATGACCATCGGTCCGCGGGCGAGGTCCTCGAAGTTCTGCGACAACACGCGCCCGGACAACAGGATGGTCACGGCGACCACCATCAGCATCGCGGGAAGCACCCAGTGCAGCAGGGAGGGGAATTCGTGGTTGCGTGTGCGCATGGTCATCAGCTCGCTCCCGTTACGGCCCCGGCGGCCAGAGGGGAAGGGGGTTTGGCAAGGAAGGGGAGGATCCGCGAAAGCATGGCGAGTGCATCCCGGCCGAGCCACCGGGGCGCGAGCAGCAGGACCAGCGGCGCCGCAAGCGCGCCCATCGCCGCGCCTGCGAGCAGGCGTGCCAGCGGCGCAGCGTATTCACCGGCCAGGTGCTGTCCCGCCAGGACAGCGGTGCCGCACAGCAGGGCGAGCGAGGCTCCCCTGAGCAGGGCGACACCCACGCCGGTCCAGCGGATCTGCAGCCTGCGAAGCACCGCGATCACCATGACCGCGGCGCGCAGGAACATCACCAGCACCGAGACGGCAGCCACGGCGCGTACGCCCTCGTGGGAGGCCCAGAACCACGCCAGGGCCGCCACGGCGAGCACGGGCAGCTGCAGCAGGCATTCGGAGGACTTGCGCTGCGCGTTCCACAGCACAGGCGTGGAGATGCCCCAGCTCGCCCACGCAGGCACGCACAGGAACAGCGCGCCGAGCACCCAGCCGGCCTGGCCCCACGCCGGGCCGTAGACAAAGGCGACGAGATCGTTCGAGAGCAATGCGGCCGCGACGGCCACAGGCGTGGCGAGCACCAGGACCGCCGCCATCGCGGTCGACCATGCTGCGCCCAGCCGGCCGGGGTCGTCCTGCAGCTTCGCGCCCGTGGACAGCAACGTGGGCTGCAGCGCGCCCACCAGCAGCGTGTTCGGGATGGAGGCGACGTTGTACGCCAGGTTGTACACGCCGACGGCGTGCGCGTTGAGCACGCGGCCGATCACGACCCGGTCCAGGTTCATCAGCAACCAGTTGACGATGTTCGTGAAGAAGACGATCCGGCCCGTCGCCAGGGTGTCGGAGCCCGCGTGCCTCAGCAGCGGCCGCATCGGATGGCGCCGCACCGCACAGGTGGCGACCAGTGCGACGGCAGCCTGCACGATCGCAGCGGCGCCGAGCGCGAACACGCCGTAGCCCAGCCATGCGAGCGCGACCCCCACGACGAGGTAGCCCGTCGCGTAGCTGCCGATCTGGATGAACCCGAGGCTGCGGAAGTCCAGGTCGCGTTGCAGCAGGCACGTGGCCGTGGCGCCCGCGGCGGTCAACGCGCTGGCGATCGCCAGCAGCTGCACGACCTCGGTCACCCGTGCATCCGCAAAGAAGCGCGCCACCAGCGGTGCCGTGAGCCACATCGCCACGGCACAAGCCACGCCGGCCAGCAGCTGCCACGTGAAGGAGAACCGGATGTCCTCGTCCGTCACCTTGGGCAGCAACATGAGGTTCCAGCTGAAACTCGCGCCCGACAGGAAGGCTACGAAAGTCAGCACGGTCATGCCGATGCCGTAGACGCCGTACACCTCCGGACCGAGCAGGCGTGCGAGGGCGATCTGGGAACCCAACTGCAAGCAGAAGCGTGCGAACGTCGTGGCGACGCTCCACTTGACCGCACGCTCCGCCGATCGCGACAGTTGGTCGTCTTGCATCAGTTCACGGCGGCCAGTCGGCGCAGCACGATCACGAGCATGACGCCCAGGCCGGCGAGCACCATCGCCAGCCGCGAGCCGTGGGGCGGTGCGTCGGGCACCGCCGCGCCCCCAGCGCGCGGTGCGCCCATGACCTGCGTGGGGTTGGCGTGCACGGACGCGGGCATCATGACGGGCCCGGGCTGGGCCGTTGCCGCGTTGAGGGGCGCTTGCGCGGCGGCCGAGGAGATCAGCTCCGCGGCCGGGCTGGACTGGGGCGGCACCAATGCCGCGGCCGGGCAACCGGCCGACGCCAACTGGGCGGCAGCGCAAAGCACCAGGGTGATTAGCAAGTTGCGCATCTGACTCTCTGTGCGTTGAAGGGGGAAGGAATGAACCGATTCTGAGGCAGCACTTGAGCCTCGGGGGGCCTGGCAGGTGGCTCTTTCAGGCCCCCCCCCGCACGCGGCCGCGCTGCAGCGTGCGAAGATCGTTTCCATGACGCACCGCATGGCCTGCCCTGTCGCAGCGAGCGCGCGCTGCACGTGCCCACCGGGCACAGGAGCGCCGGACAGCTGCGCGACGCAGCGGCGCGTCGCTGATTGAGTCGATCGTGAAGCACAGACCCGAAATCGATGGCCTGCGCGCCGTCGCTGTCTTGCCGGTGATCTTCTACCACGCCGGCTTCCCGGCCTACGCGGGCGGCTTCGTCGGCGTGGACGTCTTCTTCGTGATCAGCGGTTACCTGATCACGGCCATCCTGCTGGACGAAAAGACCAGGGGAACGTTCTCGATCGCGCGCTTCTACGAGCGGCGTGCGCGGCGGATCCTGCCGGCCCTGATGTTCATGCTCGTGTGCTGCATCCCGTTCGCACTCGCGTGGCTGCTGCCCCAGGATCGCGAGGATTTCTTCCGCAACGTCGCCGCCACGACCCTCTTCTCCTCGAACATCTATCTCTGGAAGACCAGCAGCTACTTCGCGCGCCACGCCGACCTCAAGCCGCTGCTCCACATGTGGAGCCTGGGGGTGGAGGAGCAGTTCTACCTGTTCTTCCCGGTGTTCCTGGGAATCGCCTGGCGCTTCGGGCGGCGTGCGATCGTGGTGATGCTCGCCATTGCCGCGGTAGCCAGCCTGCTCGTGGCGCAGTGGCTCGCGCTCGCCAAGCCCACGCCCGCCTTCTACCTGCTGCCCCCGCGTGCGTGGGAACTGATCATCGGCTGCCTGCTGGCCTTCTACCTGGAAAAGCGTGACGCCCACGTGCCTTTCCTCGGCACCATCGGCCTGATCGCGATCGCGGCGGCCGTGGCCCTGTACGACAAGACCACGACCTTCCCGGGATTCTTCGCGCTGGTCCCGACCCTGGGCGCCGCCGCGGTCATCGCCGGCGCGGGCCCGCGCACCTTTGCCGGACGCCTGCTCGCCGCGCGGCCCTTCGTCGGCATCGGCCTCGTGAGCTACAGTGCCTACCTCTGGCACCAGCCCCTGTTCGCCTTCGCCCGCAACTACGGCGTCGAAGCGTCCGATTTCCCCGCGATGTTCGGCCTGTGCCTGCTGACCCTGGTCATGGCGTACCTGAGCTGGCGTTTCGTGGAGCGCCCGTTCCGCACCGGCATGAGCCCCCAGTGGATCATGCGGGCGGCGGTCGCCAGCACCGCCGGCATGTGCGCGCTCGGTGCGGTGGCTGCAACGATGATGCGCAGCGAGGTGCAGGTCGAGACGACCGACGCCAGCTGCAACTTCTCGACGAAGGACTGCTACCGGCTGCCGGCGCCGCGCGCCCGCGTCGCGCTCTGGGGGGACAGCTATGCCGACGCCTTCGCGGTCAGCCTGGCGCGCAGGCTGGCGCGCGAGAACATTTCACTGCACCTCTTCATCAAGCAGAGCTGTCCCTCGATCATGGGCACGCGCCGCAACGAGGCGCACACGATGGGCGTGGGATTCGCGGCGGACTGCGAACGCCACAACGACGCCGCGATCGCGGCGATGCGGCAGGAGAAGTTCGACTACGTTATCCTCACCAGCGCCTACGGCTGGTACCTGAAGGACGTGAACGTCCACGGGCACCCGATCCTGCTCGATCGCGACGCGCCCGCCCTTGCGCCGCCCCAGTTCCTCTCGGCGCGCCTGGCCCAGACGATCGACGCGATCGGGCGTTCGGGCTCCAGGGTGCTGCTGGTCACCCCGCACCCGACGGTGGAAGACTTCGATCGCCAGCGTCGCGAGCTGCTGGCGGGACGCCTGCACTCCATCCTGGGCGATTACGCGGAGGCCACCACGGTGCGCAGTGCCCTGCTCTCGGGCCTGGACCGCTCCAGGTTCACGGAGATCGATGGACGCCGCCTGCTGTGCCGGGACGAGTTGTGCCCCGTGGTGAGCAGCGGAAGCATGCTTCTCTATGACGGAAGCCACCTGTCGACGCAGGCCGCTCCCGGCTTCGCCGACGCCATCGCCACCCAGATCGCCGCCGGACTGCGCCAGGGCCCGAAGGTCCTCGAAGCAAGCAGCGGCACGCACCTGGTCGCCTTCCCGCGCTGACGCAGCGGCGGCCGTCATCGCACCGCGCTGCGCGCGACGCGCAGGAACGCACACGCAAGTACGAAACCTCCCCGATCGGGAAATTTCCGCCCTTCGTTTAGGACCTCACCAAAGTTGCGAATCGCCGCGGCCTGCAGGCGGCGCCCGCATGCACGTGCGAAGAAGAGGACGCAGCAGCCGCTGCCGTCGTTCGCTTGGTTTTCACTGTGCGTTCGCTGCGCGGTCCATTCACATGCGAGCCGAGTGCGGTGGCACAAATCCACGCTCCGCACCGTCGGGGTGCGCACGCACGCGAGTGATTTAAGCAATTGTCGAGTGTAGGACACGATCCAATTTCCGTGTGAGTACGAGCGGCTCGTCCCTGCGCGATTGCAGAGGCTCCCATACTCCGCTGGCACAACGTTATGGAGGCACTATGAAGCGACGTGAATTTACTTTGTCGCTGGGGGCAGCAGCCGCACTCACCGCCTGTGGCGGCGGAGGCGGCGGCACGGATGCGGGACCTGCACCAGGTCCTGTTCCCGGCGCACCAGCTCCAGCTCCCGGCGTCGGGCCTGCTCCCGCACCTGGGCCGGCGCCGGCGCCAGCGCCCCTGGTCCAGAAGTTCGCCATCGGCACGAACCTGGCGAGCATGGAACTCGGCGACGCGATCCGCTTCGGCCCGAACACCTTGCCCAACGTGAACTTCACGGTCCCGCGCCAGCAGGACGTGACCTTCCTGCGGGACAACGGATTCACGAAGTCCCGCCTGCCGATCCGGTGGGAACTGCTGCAGCCTGCGCTGCACGACTCCAGGCCCAACGCCGCTGCGCGCGCGCTGCTCGGCATCGTCAACCCGGGCGATTTCCACCCCGGCTACGCCCAGTTCATCACCGACGTCCTCGATGCGCACGCGCGGGCCGGCACCAAGTGCATCATCGACGTGCACAACTACGGCCGCTACACCGACTTCGTCTACCAGCCGGACGGCTCCGTCATCGGGCTGGCGAAGCAGCCCGGCGTGACGCACGCCTACACGACCGACGCGACCAAGGTGCGGTTCCGCGTGATGGCCCTGGCCGCCGGCGCGACGCTCACGATCGCGAACTACGTCGACCTCATGACCCGCATTGCGCAGAGGTGGAAGGGCCACCCCGGCCTCGCCGGCTACGGCATGATGAACGAGCCGTTCGCGCTGCCCAAGCCGGGAACGGTCGAGGAGAACGACCCGACCCTGGCCCCCGAGTTCAACGGCCAGGACCTCAACATCTGGCCCACGTTCGCGAGTGCCGGCGCAAAGGCCATCCGCGCCATCGACCCCGACACGCCGATCTACCTGGGCGGCAACAACTGGCATCGCGCGTGGGGACTGGGCACCGAGAACCCCGGCTTCCCGATCGACGTTCCGCGCATCGTGTACGACGTGCACTGCTACCTGGACTCCACCAACAGCGGCCAGGGCGCCGACTGGGACCTGCAGGTCTCCCGGAATTTCACGGCGGGCGTCAGCAACTCCGCGCCGATGGACGAACAGACCGGCGTGAACCGCCTGAAGCAGGCCATCGACTTCGCCAAGTCCCGCAACATGGCGCTTGCGCTCACCGAAACGGGCATGCCGACGGACGATCCGCGCTGGCAGCGGTCCTGGGAGAACATGCTCGCGCTCGCGAAGGCGAACGACGTGGAGGTGTTTTCCTGGGCCGGCGGCTCGCACTGGCAGCACCGCGCGGAGCACGTCACGCACATCTCCGGCTGGTACCAGAACCGGCCGGTGGAAGCGCAGATGGGTGGCGCCATGATGAAGATCGCCGGCAGCTTCAAGGCCGCCATCTTCGACGCGGGTCCGGGCTGGGCGCCGGGCGGCGCGAGCGTCGAGATCAAGGTGTATGCGCGCGGCGCGCTCCAGGCGCCGGTCACGCTGACGGTGAGCTCGAACAACGGCGGCACCTTCAGCAAGTCCACTCTCACGATTCCGGCGGGTGCCAACGGGTTCGACACCTTCACCTTCACGCCGGGCGCGAACAGGGTCACCACGCTGACGTACGCGAGCACTTCCGCGCCGAACGTGCCGCCGCCGCGCAAGGTGTATTCGCTCACCGACCCTGTGGCGTTCGCAAACGCCAGTCCCGCCAACCTTGCCGACGGTGCGATGGCGCTTCTCGCCAAGTACTCCGCGGCCAGGTGGGACATGGACGATGCCTATACCGATCCGCTGCTCGGGACGCCTGCCGCCGCCGGCCAGGAACTCCGCGCGGTCTCCGACACGGGCTACGCCTCCTCCATGGGCAACGAGATGGACGCGCTGAACTGGTTCAACACCGGCAGCACCATGGGTCCGTTCACCGTGCCCATCATGCGCACGGTGGGTGGGCGCAAGGCCGCGGACCTGACGGACCCGAACGTGTTCGGCCTGTGGTGCAAGAAGCGGCTGCATCCGGCCCAAACGAACCCCGATGGCTCGGTCAACTTCCAGGCCGACGTGGACGCGGTCCCGGTGATGCCCTACAAGCTCGATGAGCCGCACTTCGCCATCGCCGCCCTCTCCGTTCCGTCCGCGGCGACGTCTGGCTTCGTGTTCCAGGCCAGCGCCGCGGACCGGGGGCACTTCTCCGCACTGGAACTGAAGGCGGGCAAGCCGCAGGCGCGTTGGGTCAATTCGGGTGGCCAGGACGTGACGGTGGTGAGCAGCCCCACGGCGCTGGCGCCGAACACGCCGACGACCTTGTCGCTCGTGTCCACGAAGACCGCGCAGACCTTGCGGGTCGGCAACGCGGAACTCGCCGGCGCAGGGACCCTGCCCACCGCGGAGTTCGACTCGGTCCTGCTCGGTTGCGGCTTCAACGACGTCTTCCCGCGTCCGTCCTTCGGGGGCTTCCTGTTCGGCGTGATCACCGGCAAGGGGACGCCGAACGCCGCCGAAATGCGCGTGATGGAGTCCTTCCTGCTGGCCTGATCGCAGCCGCGACAGCGCAAACGAAAATGGGCCGCGCAAGCGGCCCATTTTTCATGGGGCATGGAGCGGGAGATCCCTCCCGCCGGTTGCTTACTTCCAGACCCGGAAGTTGTGCATGGTGAGGTCACCCGTACCGTCGAAGGGCTCGACGCCGAGCTCCACGCTCACGAGGTACTCGTTGCCTTGCGCCCAGGATGCGCCGGCCTTGTCCTTGCGCGTTGTCAGGTAATTGATGAACGACGCCACATTCAGGCTGCTGGGCTGGATCCCGGGCTGGTCGGGTTCGAACACCACGAAGGTCCAGCCCGTCCCCGCCTGCCCGGTGGGGAAGTTGCGCACGAAATAGATGTGCCACAGGCGGCCGTCGATCACCGCATCATGGCTGTACCAGCTGGGGTTGCGGTGCGGATACGCGCCGTAGTTGCCCCAGTAGTCCAGCGGAATCATGATCTCGTGCGTGATCTCGCCCTTGGCATTGAACCCGTGCTGCTGCTCGGGCGTGCTCTGCAGCCAGATGTCGTAGCTCAAGTGGCCACGGCCCGTCGGGGCGGCGTTGTGCTTGTACGCCGCGGAGGACTTGAGCGACGCGATCGGCAGCTGGATCGGGAAGATCGATCCAGGCGTCTTGCCGCTCGGATAGACCTGGCTGGAGGTGCCATTGAGCAGGCGCACGTCGTAGCCACCCGGCGTGATCCAGGTGTTCGACCACCCCGGCTTGTTGCCGGCGAGCAGGGCCATGTAGCTCTTGACCTCGGTCGTGCCGGTGGGCCACGCCCAGCTGATCCGGCCCGCGACTTCCCCGTTCGGGCCCATGGTCGGGCTGACGCCCATGCTCTGCTGGTACTGGGTGCCGTTCAGGCCCGTGTAGGTGCCGCGCGTGAGCGTTCCGGCACCCCAGACGCCGTCCTGCAACCAGTAGGCGGCGTTGTCGTAGCCCGTCTGCAGCATGGTCATGGGCCAGTTCCCCATGACGATATCGGTCGGAGCGGCGGGCACGGGAGCCGGCTTGCCGCCGCCGGCGGCCGCCGCCGCGCCACCCGAAGCGGCCGCACCGCCGGCCGCCGCCACCACGGTGGTCGCGGTCGCCAGGTCCGAAGTCGCCGCGCCCGAGACGCTGCTGGTGCCCAGAGCGCTGCAGGAGTCGGCGCTCGTCGCGCAGCTGACCTGGGGACCGGTGGAAGATTCGCCTCCGCCGCCGCAACCGGCCAGGGCGATCGAGAAGAGTGTGCAGATGCTGAGGATGCTTTTCATTCTACGGTTCTTGCTGGTTGGGATGTGGTCCCGCCCGTACTCCCATACGGCTGAGCCTTCGATGAACACGACTGTAGCCCGGCCGTTTCGCGCAACCGTTCGTCGCTGTAGCGCGGGAATGGATAGCTACGCGTGTTTTTTTTCACGGCGAAGTCGACCGGCGAATTTGCCGAGCCCGTGCCACTACTGGGTTTTTGCCGACATGACGGCGGCGTGCCGTCCTACACGGCTGGGTTACGGATTCCTACGTCGAGGACGCATCCGTTTCGTAGCAAAAGAAAATGTCACGGATTTCGCGTGGTGGCGAGAACACAAGACGAAATCAGCGCGACGATGGACCGTGACATATTCCAGCCGCCTGCCGCTCGTCGCCAGCTCGGCTGTGGCGCACCGACCCGTGCGTTGCGCTCAGCGCGCCGCTTCGCTCGGGTCTCGCAGCCCGAGCGACTTAGCAAGCAGTGGGGAGGACCTAGAGGAGCTCGATGGGCAGCGCCCGCACGACCAGTTCCTTCTGCCCGAAGCGCCGTGCCAGGTCGGTCCGGTAAGCCGCCGACCAAGCGCGGTCCGGCGCCTCGACCATCACTTCGTACACGACGATCTCGTCGCGATCGACGTCCTGCCCGTTCTCGCTCCACAGGCCCTGGGCGGGCGCGCTGTTGTATGCGGTCAGGCCGCCGAAGCGGGCCAGCAGCTCCTGCCGCACGGACCCGAACAAGGCGGGCGGCTGCCGGGCACCGTCCTGGCTGCGCAGCGGAAGGAGGATCTGGACGAGGTGCATCCGGCCAGCATAGCCAAGGCCCGGGAACTTGCGGGCGGGTGCAGGTCCGGCCCGACTACACTAAAGCCTCCTGAAGCATGGCGCGCCGATGATCGACCGTTCTCAACACAGTGTGCTCGTGGTGGACGACAACGCGGCCACGCGCTATGCCACGGCCCGCGCCCTCAAGGCCGGCGGCTTCAACGTCGTCGAGGCCGCCGCCGGCGCCGAAGCGCTGGAACTGTGCGAGTTCGTCTCGGCCGTCGTCCTGGACGTGCACCTGCCGGACCTGATCGGCTACGAGGTGTGCCGGCTGCTGCGCAGCAGGCCGACGACGGCGCAGCTGCCCGTGGTGTACGTTTCGGCCATGTACGTGACCGAAGACGACCAGAAGCACGGCATGGACACGGGCGGCAATGCCTACCTCGTGTCGCCGATCGACCCCGAAGCGCTGCTCGCGACCCTCGACCAGCTCATCGGCGGACGCGCGACGCACACGCACTGAGCCAGCGATCTCCGGATCGCCGTGGGATCGACGCCAACCGTCGAGCCGACCGCGCGCAGGACCCACATGAGGCGCCGTCCTACGCCGCGTCAGCGGACGACGACAAAAAATGCGCCCATGAACGTCGACATCTATCGCCGCAGCGAGCCGGGCAACATGCTCTCCTATCTCATCGTGCCGTCGGGGCAGCCCATCCCCGAAGAGGCCGTGAATGTCGACTGGCAAGCCCGCCAGCGCGACGTGCACGTGGACGACACCACCGAGCACCTGCATCCGTACGAGATCGACAACCCGCGCGCCCAGATCCAGGAGAAGGGCTACGCCATCACCAGCGTGTACCACCAGGTCGCGAGTCAGGGCGACGCGCCCTGAATACCTCCGTGTAGCGGGCGGCGCCTACGCCTGTCCGCAGCACGGCGACGCCATCCGCCGCAGCGCGCCGACGCGCTGCCCCCGCGTGCGCGGCGATCATGCAGGCCTCGAAAGAACGCCTGACGGACAAGAACATGCTGCTCGCCGCCTCCCTGCTCTCCTCCATCGCCCAGACGCGGGTCAGCCGCCTGCTGCGCGTGGCGCAGTCGCTGCCGCGGCGCGTGGTGCGCTGATTCGCCGGGGCTCGCTGCGCCCACCGCCCGCTGCGGCCGCGCCTGCAGCGACTATTCCGTCCAGCCGCCGCCCAGTGAGCGGTAGAGCGCGACCTGGTTCTGCAGGCTCGCCAGCCGCGACTGCACCAGCGCGGTCTGCGCCGTGAACAGCGCGCGCTGCGCATCCAGCAAATCCAGGTAGCTCGCCACCCCGCCCTCGTAGCGCAGGCGGGCGAGGCGGAAACGCACCGCCTCCGCCTCGGCCACCGCGCCGAGCGCGCGCAGTTGCTCGCCGTAGGTTGCGCGGCCCGCGAGCGCGTCGGCGACGTCGCGGAAGGCCTGCTGGATGCTGCGCTCGTACTGCGCGACCGCGATGTCGCGCCCCACTTCGGCCGATGCGAGGTTGGCGCGGTTGCGCCCCGCGTCGAAGATCGGCTGCAGCAGGCTGGGCGCCACCGTGTAGCCCCAGGCACCGCTCTTGAACAGGCCGGACAGCTCCGAGCTCGCCGTGCCGATTCCCGCGGTCAGGGAGATGCGCGGGAAGAAGGCGGCCCGCGCCGCGCCGATGTCGGCGTTGGCCGAGCGCAGCTGCTGCTCCGCCTGCCGCACGTCCGGGCGGCGCACCAGCACTTCCGAAGGCAGGCCGGCCGGCACGTCGGGCAGCTTCACGTCGCGCGTCGTCAGGCCCACGAGGAATTCCGGCGGCACCGGCTGCCCCAGCAGCAGCGCCAGGGCATTGATGTCGTTGGCGCGCTGGCGCTGCGTCTGCGCCAGAGCGGCGCGCGAGCTCTCGCTCAGCGACTGGGCCAGGCGGAAATCGATCTCGCTGGTCACGCCGTTCTCGAAGCGCAGGCGCGTCAGGCGCAGCGTCTCCTCGCGGGTGGCCAGGGTCTCGCGCGTGAGCACCAGCAGTTCCTCGTCGGCGACGATGTTCAGCCACGCATTGGCGACGCTCGCCACGATGGTGATCTGCGCCGCCTTGCGGCCCTCTTCGGTCGCGAGGTACTGCGACAGCGCCGATTCGCTCAGCGCCGCGATGCGGCCGAAGAAGTCGATCTCCCAGCTGCTGATGCCCAGCGTTGCCGAGTAGCTGTTCACCTGCTCGCCGGTGATGGTGCTGGGCGAGCGCGACGCGTTGACGCCCGCGGCCAGCGTCGGGAAGCGGTCCGCGTTGCGGATGTCGTACTGCGCGCGCGCCTGGGCGACGTTGAGCACCGCCACGCGCAGGTCGCGGTTGTTCGCAAGCGCGGTGGCCACCAGCGAGCGCAGGCGCTCGTCGGGGAAGAAGTCCTGCCAGGGCAGCTGCGCCGGCGGCGTGCCTTCCTGCGCCGACGGATAGGGGAAGCTGCCCGCCACCGGCGGCGCGGGACGCTCGTAGGTCGGGATCATCGAGCAGCCGGCCAGCAGCAGGGCCGCGGCGAGCGTGGAGAGGTGCGATTTCATACCTGGTCCCCCGCGGTGGCGCCCGCGGGCATCTCCCGCTGCAGTTCGTGCGTGTACAGCTTGCGCTGGCGCTCGCTGCCCTTGAAGTAGCCGCGCACCACGACGAAGAAGATGGGCACGAAGAACACGGCCAGGGTGGTGCCGGTGAGCATGCCGCCCAGCACGCCGGTGCCGATGGCGCGCTGGCTCGCGGAGCCGGCACCGGAGGCGATCGCCAGCGGCAGCACCCCCAGGCCGAAGGCCATCGAGGTCATGATGATCGGCCGGAAGCGCAGGTGCGCCGCCGCCAGCGCCGACTCGATCACGCCCTTGCCCTGCGCCTGCAGGTCCTTGGCGAACTCGATGATCAGGATGGCGTTCTTGGCCGACAGGCCGATGATCGTGATCAGTCCCACCTGGAAGTACACGTCGTTGGCGTAGCCGCGCAGCAGCGTCGCAAGCAGCACGCCCAGCACGCCGAGCGGCACCACGAGGATCACCGCCAGCGGGATCGACCAGCTCTCGTACAGCGCGGCCAGGCACAGGAACACCGCCAGCACCGCGAAGCCGTAGAGCACCAGTGCCTGCGCGCCGGCGAGCTTTTCCTCGCGCGACTGGCCGGTCCACTCGTAGGCGAAGCCGGAAGGCAGTTCCGCGGCGAGCCGCTCCATCTCGTCCATCGCGGCGCCGGTGCTGTAGCCGGGCGCCGGCGCGCCCGAGATGCGCATGGCCGGATAGCCGTTGTAGCGCACGCTCTGCATGGCGCCGTTGACCCAGCGCGTGCTCGCGAAGGACGACAGGGGCACCACGCTGCCTTGCGTGCTGGGCACGTTCAGGCGCAGCAGGTCTTCCGGCTGCATGCGCGCGGGCGCATCCGCCTGCACCACCACGCGCTGCAGGCGGCCGCGGTTCGGGAAGTCGTTGACGTAGGAGGAACCCAGCGCCGTCGACAGCGTCGCGTTGATCGCATCGAAGCTCACGCCCAGCGCCTGCGCCTTGTCGCGGTCGATGTCCACCTGCAGCTGCGGCGCGTCTTCCAGGCCGTCGGGACGCACCTGCGCGAGCAACTTGCTCTTGCCGGCCAGCCCGAGCAGCTGGTTGCGTGCGGCGACCAGCGCATCGTGGCCGTTGCCGCCGCGGTCCTGCAGGCGGAAGGTGAAGCCGGAGGCCACGCCCAGTTCCGGGATGGGCGGCGGGCTGAGCGGGAAGATGAAGGCATCGCGGATCGCGGAGAGCGCGCCGAAGGCCCGGCCGGCCAGCGCCTGGGCCGAGTGTTCCTCGCCCTTGCGCTGGTCCCAGTCCTTCAGCGTCACGAAGGCGAGGCCCGCGTTCTGCCCCTGGCCGGAGAAGGAGAAGCCCAGCACGCCGACCATGCTCTGCACCTCGGGCTGCTTGAGGATGAAGCTCTCCACCTGCTCCATCACGGCCGTCGTCCGCTGCAGCGTCGCGCCGGGCGGCAGCTGCACGTTCACCAGGATGTTGCCCTGGTCTTCCTGCGGCAGGAAGGAGGTCGGCAGGCGCGTGTAGACCAGCGCCGCCACGCCAGCGATGACGCCGTAGACGATCATGTAGCGCGCCGCGCGGCGCAGCAGCCGCGACACCAGCGACTCGTAGCCCTTGGCCGTGCGCGTGAAGAAGCGGTTGAAGCCGCCGAAGAAGCCGCGCTTCTCCACGTGGTGGCCGGCTTCCACCGGCTTGAGCAGCGTCGCGCAAAGCGCCGGGGTGAGCGACAGCGCCATGAGCGCCGAGAAGCTGATGGAGGCCAGCATCACCGCCGCGAACTGGCGGTAGATGTTGCCCGTGGAGCCGGCGAAGAAGGCCAGCGGCACGAACACCGAGATCAGCACCACGGTCACGCCGATGATGGCGCCCTGGATCTGCCCCATCGCCTTGCGCGTGGCCTCGCGTGGCGGCAGGCCCTCGTGGCTCATGATGCGCTCCACGTTCTCCACCACCACGATCGCATCGTCCACCACGATGCCGATCACCAGCACCATGCCGAACATGGTCAGCACGTTGATGGAAAAGCCCAGCGCCAGCAGCGCGCCGAAGGTGCCCAGCAGGGCCACCGGCACGACCAGCGTCGGGATGATGGTGTAGCGCCAGTTCTGCAGGAACAGGAACATGACCAGGAACACCAGCACCACCGCCTCGACCAGGGTCTCGACCACCTGGGTGATCGAGATGCGCACGAAACGGGAGCTGTCGTACGGGATGTCCCACTTCATGCCCTTGGGGAAGTAGGGAGCGAGCTCGCCCATGCGCTTGCGGATGGCGTCGGCGGTGGCCAGCGCGTTGCCCGACGGCGCCAGCTGCACGCCGATGCCGGTCGATGGCTTGCCGTTCAGGCGTGCCGCCGTCGCGAAGGTCTGGGCGTTGAGCTCCACCCGCGCGACGTCCTTCAGCCGCACGGTGGCGCCGCCGGGCGTGGAGCGCAGCACGATGTTGCCGAACTGCTCCACGTTGGTGAGCTGTCCCGGCACCACGATGGTCGCGGCCACGGTCTGGCCCGGAATGTTGGGCAGGTCGCCGATGGTGCCGGCGGAAACCTGCGCGTTCTGCGCGCGGATGGCGGCGTTCACGTCGGCGGCCGACAGGTTGTAGCCGACCAGCTTCTGCGGATCGATCCACACGCGCATGGCGGCCTCGGTGCCGAACAGCTGCGCCTGGCCGACGCCGGAGATGCGCTGGATTTCCGGCAGCACCGAGCGCGAGGCGTAGTCACCCAGGTCCACCGGCGTGAAGTTGGGATCGTCCGAGGACAGGATCGTGAACAGCAGGAAGTTCGAGCGCGACTTTTCCACGCGCACGCCCTGCTGCGTCACCGCCGCGGGAAGCCGGGGCGTCGCCCGCGCGAGTCGGTTCTGCACGTCCACCTGCGCCAGGTCGGGGTTGGTGCCCGGCTCGAAGCTGATGGTGATCTGGCCCACGCCGTTCGCCTGCGTGACCGACTCCATGTAGATCATGCCCGGCGAGCCGTTCATTTCCTGCTCGATCACGCTGATCACGCTTTCCTCCAGCGTGCGCGCGGAAGCGCCCGGGTAGGCGGCGGTCAGCACGATCGCGGGCGGTGCCACCGGCGGGTACTGCGCGATCGGCAGCTTGGTGATGGCCACCGAGCCGACCACGATGATGAACAGCGCGATCACCCACGCGAAGATGGGCCGGTCGATGAAGAACTTGGCCATGGACGCTCAGCCCTTCTTCGCCTGGGACGCGGCCGCGGATGCCGCAGGTGCCGCGGCGGATGCAGGCGCCGCCGCGGAAGCGGACGCGGCTGGCCTGGACCCAGGCGCGGCCGGCGCCGCGGCCGTCCCCGCCGTCCCGGGACTCGCGCTCCAGGGCACGGGCTTCACCGGCGAGCCCGGGCGCACCTTCTGGAAGCCGTCGACCATCACCTGCTCGCCGGCGGTGAGGCCGCTCAGCACCACCCACTGGCTGTCCTGCGAGCCGCCGATCTTGATCGTGCGCTGGCTCACCTGGCCCTTGTCGTCCACGACCGTCACGGTGTCGCCCTGCGGCGTGCGCGTGACGGCCTGCTGCGGCAGCAGCAGCGCGTTGCTCGCCTTGGCCTGTTCGATCTGCACGCGCACGAACATGCCGGGCAGCAGCATGCCGCGGGGGTTGGGCACTTCGGCGCGCAGCGTCACCTGGCCCGTGTTCGGGTCCACGGTGAGGTCGGCGAAGAGCAGGCGGCCGGCCTGCGGATGCAGGCTGCCGTCCTCCAGCTGCACGCGCACCTGCGCGCCTTCGCTGCCGGCGCGCTTGAGGCGCCCTTCCTGCAGCGCCCGGCGCAGCTCGGTCACTTCGCCTGCCGACTGCGTGAAGTTGACGTAGAGCGGGTCGATCTGCTGGATCACTGCCAGCTGCGTCGCCTCGCCCTGGCTGACCAGCGCCCCCTCGGTGACGAGCGCGCGGCCGATCCGCCCGGAGATGGGGGCGTTGACGCGGGTGTAACCGAGGTTGATGTCGGCGCTGCGCAGCGCCGCGCGCGCCGCCGCCACGTCGGCCTCGGCCTGTTTCTCGGCCGCGACCGCGTCGGCGTACTCCTGCTTGCTGATCGCGTTGGCTTCGACCAGCGGACGGTAGCGCTGCTCCAGCGCCTGCGCCTTCGCGAAAGCCGCCTGCGCCTTGGCCACGTTGGCCTGCGCGCTGGAAGCCTGCGCCGCGTAAGGGCCTGGGTCGATGCGGAACAGCACCTGGCCGGCGCGCACGTCGCTGCCTTCGCGGAACTCGCGCTTGAGCACGATGCCGGTGGCCTGCGCGCGCACCTGCGCAACGCGCGACGCCTCCAGGCGGCCGGGCAATTCGCGCACGAGGCCGACGTCGCCGGTGACGACGCGCACCACGCCGACTTCCGGCGGCGGCATGCCGCCGCCGGCCTGCTGCGGGGCGCCGCTATTGCCCTGGCCGCAGGCGGCCAGCACGAGCACGAGGGGGGACAGGAAGGACCATGCAGGAATCTGCGGCAAGCGAGCAGCCATCGGAGTATTCGTATGAGGAGCGGGAAAACGGCCCGGACTGCAGGCCAACGCAAGCCCGCGAGTATATACATACAGGATTGCATGTATATTCGCGGGGCCATGGTCCGCCGCACGAAGGAAGAAGCCCTCGCCACCCGCCACGCGCTGCTCGACGCGGCGGAGCACGTGTTCCTGGCGCAGGGGGTGGCCGGCACGTCCCTCAACGACATCGCGCAGGCGGCCGGCACCACCCGCGGGGCGATCTACTGGCACTTCAAGGACAAGGCGGACCTGTTCAACGCGATGATGGACCGCGTGGCAATGCCCCTGCAAAGCGCGTTGTCTCTGGCGGACGCGCAGACCCAGGACGATCCCCTGCCCGGCCTGAAGAAGGCGGTGCGCTCGGCCTTGCGGCAGACCGTCAACGACCCGCAGACCCGCCGCGTCTTCGAGGTCGCGACGCACATGGTGGAGTACGTGGACAGCCTGTGCGCGGTGCGCGAGCGCCACCTGCAGACCCGCGAGCTGTGGACCGAGCGCTTTCGCCACATGCTCCTGCGCAGCGCGCAGGCCCGCGGCGTGAAGCTGGCCGTGCCCGCCATCGTGGCGGCCCATGGGCTGCATGCCATGCTGGACGGCTTCATCCAGAACTGGCTGCTGGATCCGGACGTTTTCGACCTGGAAGCGACCGCAGGCAAGGCGCTGGACGCCTACCTGCGGGGCGTCGGGCTCGAGTAGTCCGCCTCCGGCACCCGGCGTCGCCGCGCCCCTTCAACCGCCGCGGCCCCTCGCGCGTCAAAGAAGTGTGTCCTCGCGGCGCAATCCCAATATCCACACATCAGGAGTCCTCCATGAAACTGCAGACCCTTGCCCTGGGCCTGGCGGTCACCGTCGCCGGCTCTGCCTTTGCGTCAACCCATGAGACCACCGTGACGCGCGTGACGCCGCACGGCACCGTGACCAAGCACATCGTTCGCACCAACGACCGCCAGGACGACCACCCCGGCTACTGGCATCCCATGCACAGGGTCGTCGTGGTCAAGCACCCGACCCACCACCACGCCAAGAAGGTGGTGATCGTGCATCCCTCGCACCACGGCCGTGACGTTGCCCACCGCACGGTGGTGATCCACCGCCACGGCTGACCGGCGCACGCAAGGAAAAAGCGGCCCGCAGGCCGCTTTTTTCATGGGCGCGCGCTCAGGACTTCTTCTTCGCGTCCGCCTTGGCATCCGCCTTGGCATCCGCCTTCGCGTCCGCCTTCGCATCCGCCTTCGCGTCCGCCTTGGCATCCGCCGTCTTGGCGTCGGCCTTGGCTTCGGCCTTCAGCTTGTCGTGCGTGGCCTTCGCTTCCTTCTTGCACGCGGACTGGGCGGCGCCCTTCTGGTCCTCGCACTTTTCCTTGGCGACGCTGTAGTCGGCGTCGGCCTTGGCCATCTTCACCTTCTCGTCGGCCTTGGCGCCGGGCTTGTTCTGCGCATCGAGCTCGGCCTTGGCGACCTTCTCCTTGCCCTTGGCTTCCGCCTCGCAGACGTCCTTGGCGTTGGCCTTCATGGCGTCGCAGGCCTTCTTGTCGGTCTTGGCCTGCGCCTCGATCTTTTCCTTGGCCGCCTTGTAAGCGTCCTTGCTCATGGCGGCGTTGTCGGCGGCGAAGGCGGAGCCGGCGAAGCCGAGGCACAGCGCGACGGCGAGGCTGGTGAACTGTTTCATGGGGAGGGTCCTTTCAGCGGATGGAGAATTTTGGAACGGGTCCACTCCACAAAACGCGGCAGGCCCCTGCCCCAGCGGTAGGAGCCCTCTCGGATCGCTTGTGGGACTGCGACTACAGCGCCCGAACCGGTGCCGGCGCCCGGCGGGCGCGCTCAGGAATCGAGCCCCTTGACCGGGCGTTTGGACACGCTGCTGGCGAACGCCCCGCCGGTTTCCCGCACCTTCTCCACCTTCGCCTGGCGGATGGCGGCTTCGCGCGCGGCCTTGGCCTCCTTCACGCAGCGGTCCTCGGCATTGCCGCCCAAGGCCTGGCACTTGGCCTTCGCCGCCTGGTAGTTCGCCTCTGCCGTGACCTTCTTGGCCTTCTGCGATGCCTCGGGGCTGGGCTTGAAGCGCGCCTCGAGCTCGGCCTTCAAGGCCTCGGCCCGCCCCTTGGCCTCCGCGTCGCACACCTTCCCGCGCTGGCCGTGCAGGCTGTCGCACAGCTTCTCGTTGGCCTTGTACTCCGCCTCGATCTTCGTCTTCTCGACCTCGTACTGCGCCCGGGTCATGGGAGCCGGCTTGGCGGGTTGCCTGGCAGGGGCGGCGTGCGCGGCTGCGCCCAGGGCCAGGCAGGCCGCGAAGGCCATGCATTCGAACTTCCTCTTCATGGTCGCAAGGGTAGAGCTGCCTGGCGACACGCCTTGCAGGATGAGCACCGCAGCCGCTGTCATCCACGCACGTGCAGACGAAAGTTGCTATGCGCTCGCGACCTTGGCGGCGTCCAGCTCACGGATGCGCTCCTCCACGTAGTAACCGCCGAACTCCGTGTAGCGCAGGAAGGGCCGGCCGCACGACGCGCACTCCCAGACCTCGCAGCGGTTGTAGGGGAAGAAAGCCGCAGCGATCGGCGCATCCGGCGACCACGAGCGCGTGCCCGCCGGGTGGTATTCCTCCAGCGTGGGATCGTCGTCCCCGGGGCGGCGCAGCGTGGCCACCTTGCGCAGCCGCGCCGCATCGAAGGACCCGGGCAGTGCCTCCCAGCCCGGGGCCCGGATCGCCGCGCAGGCGGGGCAGCCGTTGCCGGCCTTCTGTCGCGCGAGCGCGCGCAGCGCATCGGTGTCCAGCACCGGAAGGTTCTCGTCGCTCATGTCCTGCATTGTGCTTGCCGCCGCAATCCGTGTACGCTGCCTCCATGAGCGAGCATCCCCATCCCACCGACCCACCCGAAGGCGACGCCAGGTGGAAGCGCGACGGCGTGCGCGTGGTCCCCGGCAACCAGCTCGATGCGAACACGGCGCAGACGCCCGGCATGGACCGCAAGGCCGCCATCAACTTCGCCCGCGTCGGTGCGCAGAAGCTGTGGGCGGGTACGGTGCACATTCATCCCGATGCGAAGACCGGGGCGCACCATCACGGCCCCCTCGAAAGCGTGATCTACGTGGTGAAAGGCCGCGCGCGCATGCGCTGGGGCGAGCGCCTGGAGTTCACGGCCGAGGCCGGGCCGGGCGACTTCATCTACGTGCCGCCCTACGTGCCGCACCAGGAGATCAACGCCAGCCGCACCGAGGTGCTCGAATGTGTCCTGTGCCGCAGCGACGGCCAGGCCGTGGCCGTGAACCTGGACATCGAGCCGGTGGAGAAGCCCGAGCAGGTGCTGTGGGTCGACCCCACGCATCCGCACGGCGGCGTCTGAGCGATGCGCACGCCGCCCTCCCACGAGCAGGTCCTGCGCCACCTGCGCCGCTGCAACGTCGTCGCCGAGCGCGCGCTGGCGCTGGGCCACCATCCGTTCGGCGCGATCCTGGTCGCGCCCGACCACGAGACGGTGCTGCTGGAACAGTGCAACATCGACACGGTCAACCACGCGGAGTCCACCCTGGCGCGCGTCGCGGCGACGAACTATCCCGCGGACTACCTGTGGGAGTGCACGCTCTACACCTCGGTGGAGCCCTGCTGCATGTGCGCGGGCACCGCCTACTGGGCCAACATCGGCCGCGTCGTGTTCGGGCTCACCGAGCAGATGCTGCTGCAGGCCACGGGCAGCCACGCCGAGAACCCGACGATGAGCGTGCCCGCGCGCTACGTCTTCGACCATTGCCAGAAGAGCGTCGAACTGTTCGGCCCCGTGCCGGAAGTGGCCGGCGAAGTGCTCGCCGCGCAGAAGGCCTTCTGGTCGCAACGCTGAAGGAACCCTCCATGGACTACCGCACACTGGGCCGCTCGGCCCTGAAGGTCTCGCCGCTGTGCTTCGGCGGCAATGTCTTCGGCTGGACCACCGACGAGAAGACCTCCTTCTCGCTGCTCGATGCCTGGGTGGACGCCGGCTTCAACTTCATCGACACCGCGGACGTGTATTCGCGCTGGGCTCCGGGCCACACGGGCGGCGAGTCGGAGACGGTGATCGGCCGCTGGCTGAAACAGGGCGGCCGGCGCGACAAGGTCGTGATCGCCACCAAGGTCGGCATGGACATGGGTGACGGCCGCATCGGACTGAAGCCCGAGCGCATCCGCGCAGCGGTGGAAGCGTCGCTGCGCCGCCTGAACGTGGACCGCATCGACCTGTACCAGGCGCATCGCGACGACGAGTCCACGCCGCTGGAGGCGACGCTGCAGGCCTTCGCGCGGCTGGTGGAAGAAGGCAAGGTGGCCGTGATCGGGGCCTCCAACTACACGGCGCCGCGGCTCGCCGAGGCTCTGCAGGTCAGCGCGCGCCAGGGCCTGCCCCGCTACGAGTCGCTGCAGCCCCTGTACAACCTGTACGACCGCGCCGAGTTCGAGGCCGACCTGCAGGCGCTGTGCCAGCGCGAGCAGCTCGGTGTCATCAACTTCTATGCCCTGGCTGCCGGCTTCCTCACCGGCAAGTACCGCAAGCCGGAGGACGTGGCGAAGAGCCCGCGCGGCGGCGGGGTGGTCAAGAAGTACCTGAACGAACGCGGGCTGAAGATCCTCGCGGCGCTGGACGCGGCCGCGCGCGAGAACGCGTGCACGCCCGGCCAGGTGGCGATCGCCTGGCTGCTCGCGCAGCCGGCCGTCACCTCTCCGATCGCCAGCGCCACCTCGCTGGCGCAGTTGCGGGACCTGGTCAAGGCGGCCCAGCTGCGGCTGCCGCCGGAGACGCTGCGGCGGCTGGACGAGGCAAGCGCCTGGAAGGACAGCGCGACGAAGTCATCGCGGGCTTGACCCGCCATGACAGGCCTTCGTGCGATGACAGGCCGCGCGGCGACGGCGCGCGTCGCCGCGCTGCCATTCACTGCGGCTCGATCTTCGCGTCCTTGATCGCCTTCGCCCACTTGGCCGTCTCGGCCTTCGTGCGCTGCTCCAGCGCCTGCGGCGTGCCGGGTTCGACGACGAAGCCGATGGGCGCGAACTTCTCCTGCAGCTCCTTGGTGCTGGCCGCTGCGTTGATCGCCTGGTTCAGCTTGGCGACGATGTCGGGCGGGGTGCCCGCGGGCGCGAACATGGCGAAGTAGGCGATCAGCTCGTAGTCCTTCAGCCCCAGCGCCTCGTTCACCGTCGGCAGTTCGGGGATCGCGGGCGAACGCCTGGTCGAGGTCACCGCCAGGCCGCGCACCTTGCCGCCCTTGACCTGCGGCAGCATCACCGCGAAGTCCGCCGTGAACAGCATCACCTGCCCCCCGATCAGGTCGGTCATGGCGGCGGGTCCGCTCTTGTACGGCACGTTGGTCATCTGGATGCCGGCCATGCTGGCGAGCATTTCCGTGGACACCAGCTGCGAGGTGCTGGCGCTGGCAAACGTCACGTTGCCCGGCTTGGCCTTGGCCAGCGCCACCAGCTCGCGCAGGTTCTTCGCGGGAACGTCGTTGTTGACCGCCACGATCAGCGGCACCGAGCCCATGTAGCCCAGGGGCGCGAAGGCGGTGTCCTGGTTGTAGGGCAGCTGCTTCATCAGGCTTTTCAGCGCCGCGTTCGTGCTGTTGGTGCCGATCAGGAGCGTGTAGCCGTCCGGCTGCGCCTTCGCGACTTCGGACGCGCCCAGCATCCCGTTCACGCCGGGCCTGTTGTCCACGATGATCGGTTGGCCCAGGGTCCTGGCCATCTCGGCGGCGAAGGCGCGGCCGATCTGGTCGGTGGCGCTGCCGGGCGCGAAGGGAACGATGGCCTTGATCGGCTTGCTGGGCCAGGTGTCGGCCTGCGCCGCGCTGCCGAGAAGCGAAGCAGCGGCAAGCAGGGCGAGAGAGAGGAAGGTACGGCGCACGGGGATCTCCTTGAGTGCGCCGATTCTAGGAGCCTGCGCGGAACAGCGGCCGCATCGCCAGCACGCCCAGCAGCGGGCCGAGCCCCAGCCAGGGCAGCACGCTCGCCAGCGGCCAGGCCTGCGCGGCGCGGACGAACAGCTCGATGCTGGCCACCGAGATCGCGAAGCCGATGCAGTTGCTGAAGGTGAGCACGCTGCCGACCACCTCCGGCGGCGCATTGCGCGCGGTGAGCGCGGAAAACTGGGGCGAATCGCCCACCACCGTGAGACCCCACAGCAGCAGCCACGCGATGAACAGCGGCGCCGGCGCGGCGAGCATCACGGGCGCGAGCACGCAGCAGGTGCCGCTGGCGGCGAGCTGCCAGCGGGCGACGCGCGCGCTGCCCAGGCGCTGTACCAAAAGGCCGCCGCCCGCGCAACCGAGCGCGCCCGCGGCGATGGTCCAGAAGGACAGCGCGCTCACGTCGCTGCCGGCATAGCGGGTCGCGACGAGCACGGGCACGAGCACGTACAGCGAATAGAGCTCCCACATGTGCCCGAAGTAGCCGAACACGGAGCCGCGCAGGCGCGGCTCGCGCCAGATCGCCGCCAGCGCGCGCACGCGCACCGGCGCGCCGCTGCGCCCCGCGGGCTCGGGCACCAGCCAGGCCGTTGCGATCCCGCCCAGCGCGGCGAGCACCGAGACGGACAGCACCACCCATTGCCACGGCTGCAGGCCGCCGGTGGCGGTCGCGAGCGCATCCTCCCCCGCCAGCGCGCGCAGCCCGTGCGGCAAGGCGGTGCCCAGCACCAACGCGCCGATCAGCACGCCCAGCGCGGCGCCCAGGCCTTCGCGGTACCAGCTGGCGGCGATCTTCATCCCCACCGGATAGATGCCCGCCAGCAGGAAACCGACGGCGAAGCGCAGGGTGACGAGCAGCGTGTACTGGCCGTCCAGCGTCGCGATGGCCGCATTGCAGGCAGCGCCCGCCAGGGCGCAGGCGAGGAACACGCGCGTCGGCGGGAAGCGGTCGGCGAGCGTCAGCAGCGCGAACACCAGCGTGCCCGCGACGAAGCCGAGCTGGACGGCGGTGGTGACCGTGGCCAGCGCCGAAGGCGGCAGGCCCCAGCGCCGCTGCAGGTCGGGCAGGACCGCGTTCACCGCGAACCACAGGGACGTGCCGGCGAATTGCGACAGCACGATGACGGGCAGGATGCGGCGCGGGACCGCGGCGGGGGCCATGCTGGCGCCATTGTGCCGAGCTGACACCCGCCGGCGCCGCAAGCCCGTCCAGCGGTTGAACTAAGCATAATGACCGGCTTCCGGGGCCTGGTCCCGCAGCGTGCTCGACCGTGTGCGCTGTCCGCCAGGGTCCGAATCCACCATCGCCCAGGGAGGGCCGCATGGGCAACTCTGGAGAATCCGGTCCCGCCTTCCTGCAGGGCGGCGGCGAAATGGGCGCGTGCATGCGCGGTTTTCCGTGGCACGACACGCCGCTGGGGGCGCCCTCGTCGTGGCCGCAGTCGCTCAAGACCGCCGTCAGCCTGATGCTGCGCGCGCGCCAGCCGATGTTCATCGGCTGGGGGCCGCAGCTCGTCTCCCTCTACAACGACGGCTACATCCCGATCTGCGGCGACAAGCATCCGCACGCGCTGGGCCGTCCCATGGCGCAGGTGTGGAGCGAGATCTGGGACACCTTGTCGGTGCTCAACGGCGCGGTGCTGCGCGGCGAGGCGCAGTGGCACGAGAACATGCCCTTCGACCTGGCCGGCCGCGGCGGCGACGGTCCCAGCTACTTCAGCTTCTCGTACACGCCGCTGCTGGACGACGACGGCGCGATCGGCGGCATCTTCTGTTCGGCGGTGGAAACCACGGCGTCCGTGCGCATGGCCCACAGGCGCGCGGACGAGATGCGCAGGCAGCAGCGCATGTTCGAGCAGGCACCGGGTTTCATCTGCACGCTCAGCGGCCCCGAGCACCGGTTCGAGTTCGTCAACGACGCGCACCGCCGCCTGTTCCAGCGCGGCGACATCGTGGGCAAGACCATCCGCGAGGCCTTCCCCGACATCGCGGGCCAGGGCTACTACGAGCGGCTGGACGAGGTCTACCGCACCGGCCTGCGGCACGTGGCGCACGGCCTGCGCACGCGCTTGCGGGACACGCCGGCGTCGCCCGAACGTGAAGTGCTGCTGGACTTCGTGTTCGCCCCCGTCTTCGACGACGGCGGGCGCGTGACCGGCATCTTCTGCGAAGGCCACGATGTGACGGCGATGGACGCCGCGCAGCAAGCGCTGCTGGAGAAGGAAGAGCAGCTGCGCCTCGCCACCGAGGCGGCGGAGGTCGGCTTCTGGGACTTGAATCCCGCATCGGGCACGCTTTACTGGCCGGCGCGCGTTCGGGGGATGTTCGGCATCACGGCCGATGAACCCGTCACCCTGGCCGACTTCTACGCCGGCCTGCATCCGGACGACCTGGAGGCGACTTCCGCCGCCTTCGCGGCCGCCTGCGACCCGGCACGGCGCGCGCTCTACGACGTCGAGTACCGCACCGTGGGCCGCGAGGACGGGCTGGTGCGCTGGGTGGCCGCCAAGGGCCGCGGCATCTTCGACGCGGACGGCCGCTGCGTGCGCGTGCTCGGCACGGCGATCGACATCAGTGCGCGCAAGGCTTCGGAACAGGCGATGGAAGTCGCCCTCGCGGCCAGCCACACCGGCACCTTCCACTGGGACATCCAGAACAACAAGCTCAGCTGGGACAGCGCGCTCGACCGGCTGTTCGGCCTGCGCCCGGGCCAGGTCGTGCGCAGCCTCGACCAGTTCGTCGCGCTGGTGCACCCGGACGACCGTGCGGGCGTCATCGCGCGCTGCGAGCGCTGCCGCGACGAGGCGGCCGATTTCGAGATGGAGTTCCGGGTGGTCTACCCGGACGGCTCGGTGCACTGGCTGTACGACCGCGGCCGCACCTTCGTCGACGCGGCCGGAAGGGCCAAGACCATGACCGGCGCCTGCGTGGACGTGACCCAGCGCCGCGAAGCCGAAGCCGCCCTGCGCGCCAGCGAGCAGGAACGCCAGCGCGAGCTGCGCACGCTGGCCGACAACTCCCCCGACGTCATCGCCCGCTTCGACCGCGAGCTGCGCCACGTGTTCGTCAACGCCGCGGTGGAACGGTTGACGGGGCTGGCCCCGGAGCTGTTCCTGGGGCGCACCAACGAGGAACTCGGCATGCCGGGCGCCTTGTGCGAGCAGTGGAACCGCGCGCTGCGCAAGGTGTTCGACGAGGGCCGGCCGCTGGGCATCCAGTTCGAGCAGGACGATCGCGGCACGCAGCGCCACTTCTCCTCGCGCTTGGTGCCCGAACCGGACGCGGACGGGGTCGTGCGTCACGTGCTCGGCGTCACGCGCGACATCACCGACCTGTGGCAGGCGCAGGAGGCGCTGCGCCGCGCCGACCGGCAGAAGGACGACTTCCTGGCGACCCTCGCGCACGAACTGCGCAACCCGCTGGCGCCGCTGCGCACCGGGTTGCACATCCTCAAGCGCAGCCCTGCCACCGCCGAGGAGGAGCGCGTGCGCCAGATCATGGAGCGGCAGCTCAATCACATGGTGCGGCTGGTGGACGAACTGCTGGACATCGCCCGCATCAGCCGCGGCAAGATCGTGCTCAGTCGCGAGACGCTGCAGCTCGACACCGTGCTGCAGCACGCCGTGGACGCCTGCCGGCCGCTGCTGGACGCGCAGGGGCACCGGCTGTCCTGGGAGGGCGTGGACCCGCGCTGGCACGTGCACGGCGACATGACGCGGCTGGTGCAGGTGGTGGGCAATCTCCTGAACAACGCGGCCAAGTACACCCCGCCCGGGGGCCGCGTCGCCGTGCGGGCGGTCGAGGACGGCGAAGGCATCGCGGTGATCGTGGAGGACGACGGCATCGGCATCCCGCGCGACCTGCTGGATCGGGTGTTCGAACGCTTCGTGCAGGTGGACCAGCACCTGGAGCGCGCGCAGGGCGGGCTGGGCATCGGCCTGAGCGTCGTCAAGTCGCTGGCGGAGATGCATGGCGGCCGGGTGCGCGCCGAGAGCGCCGGGCCCGGTGCGGGCAGCCGCTTCACGGTGTGGCTGCCGCGCGCGCAGAGCCCGCACGCCCGGCCGGACGCGGACGCGCTGGCGATCGCCCCGCGCGCGGCGCAGCGCAGGAAGGTGCTGATCGTCGACGACAACCGGGACGCTGCCGAGACCCTGTCGATGGTGGTCGCGCAAGGCGGGCACGAGGTGCACCTGGCGCATGACGGCGCCAGCGCGCTGCGCATCGCGGCGGCGCAGGACCCGGCGGTGGTGTTCCTGGACATCGGCATGCCGGGCATGAACGGCTACGAAACTGCCGGCAGGCTGCGGGCGCTGCCCGGCGCGAACCGCCCCGTCCTGGTGGCGCTCACCGGCTGGGGCACCGAGGAAGACCGGGCGAAGAGCCTGGCCGCCGGCTTCGACGTGCACCTCACCAAGCCGGTGGACCTGGGCGAGGTGCAGCGCATGCTGAGCCTGGTCGAAGCCGGGCCCGGCACTGCCGACTGAACCCGCGGCCGCCACGCAAGAGAAGCCGTCCGACATCTGCCGCGCCGCGCCCGCGTTACACCGTCAGTGAAGGAGGCGTCCCATGCTCGAGAAACTGCCGCCGGCGGTGGGCCATGTGCTGCGCGACCGGCGCGCCGGCCTGGAGAAGATCGTGTTCAACCGCAGCGGCCTGCGCACCGGCCAGGGCCTGCTGCAGGTCGGCAGCCTGGCGTTCGCCGACCACGCACCCATCCCGGCGCGCTACACGGCCGATGGTGAAGGTGTGTCGCCGCCGCTGCACTGGCAAGGCGTGCCCACCGGCACGGAAAGCGTCGTGCTGATCGTCGAGGATGCCGATGCGCCCACGGGCGAGCCGCTGGTGCACGCCATCGTGGTCGGCCTGCCGGGCGAGGACGGCAACCTGCACGAAGGCGCGCTGGACAGCCCGGGCCACGAAGGCTCGCACGTGCACGAGGGGCGCAACTCCTTCTTCCGCAGCGGCTGGCTGCCGCCCGACCCGCCGCCCGGCCACGGCCAGCACCGCTATGTCTTCCAGCTGTTCGCCCTCGGCCCGGGCGCCGACTTCGGCAAGACGCCGGGACGGGACGAGGTCGTGGAAGCGATCCAGCAGCGCGCGCTCGCCAGCGGCATGCTCACCGGCACCTACGAGCGGCCCGACGGCACGATCAAGGTCGGCGCGCCACGGGTGGTGGCCGGGACGATACCGCCGGCGTAGCGCGGGCTCTCGCCCCGCCGCCGGATTCCGGTCAGCGCCGTGGCGCGGTCGCTTCCCGCAAGCCCGCCGGCAGGCGCCCGAGCAGCCAGCGGATCGCCAGCGGTACCAGCACGATGTCGTCGACCATGCCGAGGCCGGGGATGAAGTCGGGCACCAGGTCGATGGGCGAGAACACGTAGAGCACGATCAAGGCCGTGCCCAGCTTCAGCCAGCCCGGCGCGGCCGGGTGGCGCAGGGCCGCCCAGAGCTGGCGGGCGTCGCCCCGCAGCACGGTCCACAGGAGGGTCAGGCGCTTGAACATGCTTGCTTCCTCGTTCACGGCCCCGGCGGGGCCCACGGGCGGATACTTGGCAGCGGACCCGACCGGCACAAGGGGCGTTACATTCCCAGGCCGCACGAAAGCCCGCAACGTGAAATTTCGCCCATTCCCCGTGCTCGCCGGCGTGCTGCTGGTGGCAGCGGCCCTGCTGCTGGCGCGCGAATGGCGCTGGCGCTCCGACTACCCGCTGGCGGGAACCGCGACGCCCTCCCCCGACGGCGCCTGGACCGCGGAGATCCGCGGCCTGCCCGAGACCCTCAAGCTGGGCTCCGGCGTGTTCCTGCGCAGCCGCGGCGACCTGCTGCGCAGCTTCAAGCCGCGGCTGGTGTTCGTCGGCTCCTGCGAGGAGCTGTCGGCGCGCTGGTTCGGCCAGCGGCGGCTGGTGCTCACCTGCGTCGTGCGCTCGGGCGAGCCCGCGCTGCTGCAGGAGCTGGTGCAGGACGTGAAGATCGAGCTGGTCGTCGACCGGCACTTCGGGTAGTTGGCGCGGCGAAGCCGCGGACAGTGAGCGACGGCCAGCCCCGTCGCGCGGGCTACCCGCCGCGCGGATCCAGCGCATCCCGCAGGCCGTCCCCCAGCAGGTTGAACGACAGCACCAGCAGGAAGATCGCGATGCCCGGCCAGATCGCCATCCAGGGCGCGTTGTCGATGAAGTTCTTGGCCGTGTTCAGCATGCTGCCCCAGCTGGGCGCGGGCGGCTGCTGCCCCAGCCCGAGGAAGGACAGGCTCGCTTCGGCGATCACGGCCGCCGCGATGGCCAGCGTTGCCTGCACCATGAGCGGCGCCGTGATGTTCGGCAGGATGTGGCGCAGCGCGATGCGCAGCGGCGGGTTGCCGACGGCGCGGGCGGCTTCCACGTAGTCCTCCACCTTGACGCTGAGCACCTGCCCGCGCGTGAGCCGCACGAAGATGGGCGCGGCCGACACGCCGATGGCCACCATGGCGTTGGACAGGCTCGGGCCCAGGAAGGCGGCCAGCGCGATGGCCAGGATCAGGAAGGGACAGGCCAGGAAGGCGTCGGTCACGCGCGAGACCACGGCATCGACCCAGCCGCCCAGGAAACCCGCCGCCATGCCGATCGGCACGCCGATCAGCAGCGAGATGGAGACGGACATCACGCCCGCCAGCAGCGAGGCGCGCGTGCCCCAGATCACGCGCGAGAGCACGTCGCGGCCGATCTCGTCGGTGCCGAACCAGTGTTGCGCCGACGGCGCCTTGCGGATCGCGCCCCAGCTGGTGGCGATCGGGTCCTGGGGCGCGATCCAGGCCGCGCCCAGCGCCAGCACGATGAAGGCCAGGACGACGGCCAGGCCCAGCATCGCCGACGGCCGGCGTCGCAGCCGGCGCCACGCGCGCCGCCAGGGACCGGCCGGGGGTGAAACGGCCGCCGGGGCGGGAAGAGGAAGGACGGCCGACATCCTCAGTGCCGCAGCCGCGGGTTCACCGCGAAGTACGCCAGGTCGGCCAGCAGGTTCAGGAGCATGTAGGCGGTTGCGGTCACGAGCACCACGCCCTGCACCACCGCGTAGTCGCGGTTGAACACCGCGTCGACGATCAGCTTGCCGAAGCCGGGGATGGTGAAGACCTGCTCGGTCAGCACCGCCCCCGAGAGCAGCGTGCCGAGTTCCAGCGCGCCGAGCGTGATCACCGGCGTGAGCGCATTGCGCAGCGCGTGCTTGAGCACCACGGTGCGCTCCGACAGGCCCTTGGCCCGCGCCGTGCGCACGTAGTCGGCCGACAGCACCTGCAGCATCGCGCTGCGCGTGTGCCGCATCAGCACGGCGGCGATGGCGTTGCCCAGCACGAAGGCCGGCATGATCATCGACTTCAGGTTGGCGCCCAGGTCCTCGAACGGACTCACGTAGCCCGAAGCCGGCAGCCAGCCAAGGTTCACCGCGAACAGCAGGATTAAGAGGATGCCCAGCCAGAAGTTGGGCGTGGAGATGCCCCACAAGGCAAAGACGTTGGCGCCCCAGTCCCAGGCCGTGCCGCGCGCCACCGCCGACACGATGCCGGCCGGGATGCCGATCACCAGCGCGATGGTGATCGCCATGAGCGCGAGCTGCAGCGTCACGGGCAGCTTCTGCGCCACCAGCGACAGCACCGGCTGCTGGTTGCGGATGGACTCCCCGAGGTCGCCACGCAGCACGCCGCCCACCCAGTACGCGTAGCGCACCGGCAGCGGCTCGTCCAGGTGCATCTTCTGGCGCAGGTAGGCGATCACCGTCGGGTCCTGCTCCTCCCCCGCGAGGATCATGGCCGGATCCCCGGGCAGCAGCTGCTGCAGCCCGAAGATCAGCATGGACACCAGCACCAGCGTCGGAACGAGCTGGGCGAGGCGGCGCACGAGGTAGTCGAACATCCTAGGAATCGGAACCGGTGGCTGGCAGTTGTCGGCCTCTCACATCTTCAGGCCGGTCACCCGAAGCAAGCCATCCGGGATCTGGCGCACGCCGGTGAGCTTGGGGTTGTACGCCCACAGCCACTTGCGGTGGTAGAGGTAGATCACGGGACGGTCCTTGAGGACGCGGGCTGCCACTTGCTCGAAGATCTTGCGCCGCTCGGCCGGGTCGCGCGCTTCGCGCGAGGCGTTGATCAGCTTGTCGGTCTCCGCGTCGCAGTAGCCGGCGTAATTGAGCGGCTGCTTGCAGGCGTGGAAGCTGTAGAGATTGCCGTCGGGGTCGGGGCGGCCGCTCCAGGCCAGCACGTAGGCCTCGAAGTCGCCCTTGTCCGCCATGTTCAGCGAGGTGGCGAACTCCGTCGCCTGGATCTTCACGTCGAAGCCGGCCTCGCGCGTCATCGCCTGCACCACCAGCGCGATGCGCTGCGCGTCCGAGGTGGTGGGCGTCACCAGCGTGAAGCTCGGGTTGGGCACGCCCGCTTCCTTGAGCAACTGCCTGGCCCTGGCGACGTCGCGCTTGGGGATCGGCACGTTCTTCGCATAGAACGGGTTGGTCGGCGGCACCCACTGGTTGCCCACGATCGCCTCGTTGTCCATGACGACCTGCACCAGGCCCTGGCGGTCCAGCGAGAGCTCGAAGGCCTCGCGCACCTTGGCGTCGCGCCCCAGGGGATTCGCCTTGGCCTTGTCGCTCTTGCCGACGTTGATGGTGATGCCCTGGTAGCCGATCTCGGTGATGGCCGCCGTCTTGAGCTTCTTCTCGGCGGCGATCTTCTCCATGTCGCTGGGCGCGACCCGCTCGATGAAGTCCAGCTGGCCCGAGCGCAGGTTCGCCAGCCGCACCGTGGCGTCCGGGATGGGCGTGTAGACGATGCGCTCGAAGTTGACCGCGCCCTTGTTCCAGTAGTTCGCGTAGCGCTCCAGGACGATGCGGTCCTGCGGCACGCGCTCGACGAACCGGAACGGCCCGGAGCACACCGGATGCGTGCCGAACTTGTCACCGGCGGCCTGCGCCGCCTTGGGCGAGACCATCATCCCCGCCCGGTCGGTGAGCTGCGCCAGCAGCGGCGAGAACGGCGCCGACAGGTTCAGCCGCACGGTGGAGGGATCGACCACGTCGACGCTGGCCACCGGGGCCAGTTCGCCGCGCCGGTTGGAGCCGGGGATGGTCTTGTGCCGCTCGATGTTGTACTTCACGGCGGCCGCATCGAACTTCTCGCCGTCGTGGAAGCTCACGCCCTGGCGCAGCTTGAGCGTCAGCGTCTTGCCGTCCGCCGACCAGTCGTAGCCGGTGGCCAGTTGCGGCACGATCGCCAGCTTCTCGTCGATGTCGAACAGCTTGTCGCACAGGCCCGCGAACACCACGCGGCCGACGAAGCTGCGGGCCAGCGACGGGTCGAGCGCGTCGGGATCTTCGGCCAGGCCGACGCGCAGCGTCTGCGCCTGCGCTGCGACGGCCCCGGCCGCGAGGGCCAGGGCGAGCAGGATGCTTCGGGGGGGACTTTGCATCAGGGGTTCTCCGGTGAGGACGTGGACGACGGTGGTGCGAGGAAGGCTGCCTGCAGGCGCGCCAGGCGCTGGCGGCCGGGCACGAAGGCGATGGGCTGCGCAGCTGGCGCGGGCGCTGCCAGCTCGCGCCAGAAATGACATGCCGCTGCATGCCCATCCGCGGTGGCTTCCAGCACGGGTGCCTCGCGCACGCACAACTCGCGCGCGTGCGGGCAGCGGGTGTGGAAGTGGCAGCCCGAAGGCGGCTGCAGCGGACTGGGCACGTCGCCACCCAGGACCGGGCGGCCGCGCTCGCGCGCCGGCTCCGGCCGCGGGATGGCCGCGAGCAGCGCCTGCGTGTACGGATGGCGCGGCGAAGCGAACAACGCGTCCTTGTCCGCCAGTTCCACCACGCGGCCGAGGTACATGACGGCCACGCGATGCGCGATGTGCTTGACGACCGCGAGGTCGTGCGCGATGAACAGGTAGGCCAGGCCGAAGCGCCGCTGCAGGTCCTGCAGCAAATTCACCACCTGCGCCTGCACCGACACGTCGAGCGCGGACACCGCCTCGTCGCACACGATCAGCCTGGGCTCGCCGGCGAGCGCCCGTGCGATGCCCACGCGCTGCCGCTGGCCACCGGAGAACTCGTGCGGGTAGCGCAGGGCGTGCTCCGGCGCCAGGCCCACGGTGCGCAGCAAGGCGTCGATGCGCTCGTCCTCCCTGCCTGCATGCAGGCCGTGCAGGCGCAGCGGTTCCGCCAGCGTCTGGCCCACGGTCATGCGCGGGTTCAGCGAGGAGTACGGGTCCTGGAAGATCAGTTGCATGGCGCGCCGGCGGGCGCGCAGTGCCGCGGCATCGAGGCTTCCCAGGTCCTGGCCGTCGAACACGATGCGGCCGGCGCTGGGCTCGATGAGGCGCAGCAGCAGGCGACCCAGCGTCGACTTGCCGCAGCCCGATTCGCCGACCACGCCCAGGGTCTCGCCTGCGGCCAGCTGCAGGTCGACGCCATCCACGGCACGCACCTGTCCTTGCACGCGGCCGAACAGGCCCCGGCGCACCGGGAAGTGCTTGACCAGGCCCTGGGCCTGCACGAGCGGGGCGGCAGCCTTCATGGCGCGAGCGCGGCCTCGGGCGCGCGGGGCAGCAGCACGTCGGGATCCAGCGGCGCGCGCCAGCAGGCGGACTGGTGCGCGGGACCCACGTCGCGCAGCGGCGGCACCTCGGCGCGGCAGCCAGGCAAGGCGAAGGGGCAGCGTTCGGCGAAGCTGCAGCCGCCCGGCCGGCGCAAGGGATCGGGCACCTGCCCCTCGATGGAGGCAAGCCGCTCCTGCGGTACGTCCAGGCGCGGGATCGACCCGAGCAGGCCCACGGTGTAAGGATGCTGCGGCTGGTCGAACAAGGCGCGCGCCGAGGCGCGTTCGACGACGCGGCCCGCGTACATCACGGCGACTTCGTCGGCCACCTCGGCCACCACGCCCAGGTCGTGCGTGATGAGGATGACCGCGGAGCCGGTCTCGGCCTGCAGCGCGCGCAGGAGCTCCAGGATCTGCGCCTGGATGGTCACGTCCAGCGCGGTGGTCGGCTCGTCGGCGATGAGCAGTCGCGGGCGGCAGGCCAGCGCCATCGCGATCATCGCCCGCTGGCGCATGCCGCCGGAGAGCTTGTGCGGGTACTCGTGGAAGCGCTGCTCGGGCGCGGGAATGCGCACCTGCCGCAGCACCTCGATGGCACGCGCCTGCGCTTGGGCGCGCGCCACGCTCCAGTGGCGCAGCAGTCCTTCGACGATCTGCTCGCCGATGGTGAAGGCCGGGTTCAGCGAGCTCATGGGCTCCTGGAAGATCATGGCCATGCCGTTGCCGCGCAGGTCCAGCAGTTCGCGCTGCTGCGCCCCCACCAGTTCGCGGCCCTCGAAGCGGATGGAGCCCGCGGTGATGCGGCCCGGCGCGGGCACGAGCCCCATGATGGACAGGGCGGTGACGCTCTTGCCGCAGCCCGACTCGCCGACGATGGCCAGCGTGCGTCCGGCCTCCACGGCGAAGTCCACCCCGTCGACGGCAGGAAAGCGCCCGGCTTCGGTGGTGAACTCGGTGCGCAGGCCGCGCACTTGCAGCACCGCCATCAGGCCTGTCCTCCGCGCGCGCGGTGGAAGGCCGCGATGCGCTCCTCGATCACCGCGCGGTCGGTGATGCCCGCGGGATCGTGTCGCCCCGCCAGACAGGCCATGAAGGGCTGGTAGCGCTCCAGACTTTTTTCGTACAGCCGGCGCAGCTCGCGCACGGGCTGCTCGTGGTCGTCGACGCGGATGTCCAGCTGCGGGTGGTCCTCGTCGGCGTGGATGCGCAGCGCCGCGGCCTGCTTGCCGCGCTTGTCGCCGCCCGCGTCCTCGCCGGCGGCCAGCGCCGCGAGCAGGCGCTCCGCCAGGTCCTGCCCGCGCGTGGCGCGGAACGCATCGGCCGTGGCCTGGAGCACCTGGGCCCCCGCGAGCATGTTGCCGGCGACGCTGAAATCCTCGCCCGCCAGGTGGCCGCACCAATCGATGCAGGCCGCACCGGTCCAGGCCGCGGACGCACCGCGGGCGGGCAGAACGTGCAGCTGGCGGTGCTCGCGTCCCCCATCGGCAGCGGTCAGTTCCGCGATCACGCCGGCCGGGGAATGCCCTTGCGCCAGCAGCGCGATGCCGCGCGGACCGTAGAGCGGATTGAGCAGGGCCTGGGTCGCAAGGACGCCGACGCCGCGGCGGGTGTGCACCGTGAGCGCGCCCACCGCGAAGAAGCGGCTGGCGATGGCGGCGCCCAGACGTCCCGCCTCATCGCGCGCCAGAATCGACCAGGTCATGCGGCCAGCCTTTCGCGGAGCCGCGACGGCCCCGACGGGGAGTCATTGTGGCAAGAAGCGCGCCTGCCGGCCCCCGGGTATGTCAGGAGCAGCTGAAGGTTCTCAGAACCCGACCTCGTGCCGTCCCTTGAGCTGGAGCAGCGCGCGCGCTTCGTCCGGCGTGGCCACTTCGAGTCCCAGGCCTTCCAGGATCGCGCGCACGCGGCGCACCTGGTCCGCATTGCTCCTGGCCAGGCGCCCCGGGCCGTCCCACAGCGAATCCTCCAGGCCGACCCGCACGTTGCCGCCCTGGGCCGCGGCGGTCGCGGCGATGGGCATCTGCGCGCGCCCCGCGCCCAGCACGGACCAGACGTAGTCCTTGCCGAAGAGGCGGTCGGCGGTGCGCTTCATGTGGGCCACGTCGTCGGCGTGCGTGCCTATGCAGCCCAGGATGCCGAACACCGTCTGCACGAACAGCGGCGGCGTGGCGAGCTTGCGGTCCAGGAAGTGCGCCAGGTTGTACAGGTGGGCGGTGTCGTAGCACTCGAACTCGAAGCGCGTGCCGTTGGCGGTGCCGCGCGTGAGCACGAACTCGATGTCGGCGAAGGTGTTCTTGAACACCACGTCGCGCGTGCTCTCCAGGAACTTCGGCTCCCACTCGTGCCGCAGGTCCTTGTAGCGCTGCAGCATTGGAAACAGGCCGAAGTTCATGGACCCCATGTTGAGCGAGGCGACCTCCGGCCGCAGCTGCAGCGCGGGCTGCATGCGCTCTTGCACCGTCATGGTCGGCGCGCCGCCGGTGGTGATGTTGATGACGGCATCGCTGCGCGCCTTGATGTCCACCACGAAGGGGCGGAAGGCCTCGGGCGTCTGGTCCGGGCGCCCGTCCTGCGGGTTGCGTGCGTGCAGGTGCACGATGGCCGCACCGGCCTGCGCGGCGGCCACGGCCTCGTCGGCGATCTGCCGCGCCGTGACGGGCAGGTGCGGCGACATGGATGGCGTGTGGATGGAGCCGGTGACGGCGCAGGTGATGAGGACCTTGCGGGAAGCAGCCATGTCTTGTTCTCCAGGAATCTAGCGGCCGCCGGCCACGTCGAGGACGGTGCCGTGCACGTAGGAAGCGGCATCGCCTGCGAGCCACAGCGCCGCCTCGGCGACCTCGCGCGCGCTGCCGGCCCGGCCCATGGGCACGGCGGTCTTCGCCATCTCCTGCATCTGCGCGATGCCGCCATGCACGTTGTGGATCTCGGTGGCGATCAGGCCCGGGCGCAGCGCATTGACGCGGATGCCGTCGCGGCCCACCTCCTTGGCGAGCGCCAGGTTGAAGGCGTCGAGCGCTCCCTTGGAGCCCGCGTAGGCGCTGCCGCCGGCCAGGCCGCCCAGGCGCGAAGCGACCGAGGACATGTTGACGATCGCGCCGCCGCGGCCGCCCAGCGACGTGGCCATGCGGCGCACCGCCTCGCCCGCGCAGTAGTAGGCGCTGAAGACGTTGGCCTCGTACAGCGAGCGCACGTTGTCTTCGTCCACCTCGGTGATGCGGAAGCTCGCGAGCACGCCGGCGTTGTTCACCAGGACGTCCAGCGGGCCGAAGGCTTCGTCGAGCTGCGCGAACATGCGCTTGACCTCCGCCAGCTTGCCCGCGTCGGCCTGCAAGGCCAATGCCTGCCCGCCAGCGGCATGCACGCGTTCGACAACCGCGCGCGCGGCCTCTTCGCTGCGGTGGTAGTTCACGCCCACGCGCCAGCCACGTTCCCCCGCCGCCACGGCGATCTCCGCGCCTATGCCCCGGCTCGCTCCCGTCACGAGAATCGTCTTGGTCATGCTCATTCCGGCTGGATGTTGGCTTCCTTGACGAGGCGCACCCATTTCGCGACCTCGCTGCCCATGAAGGACCTGAGTTGTTCCGGCGACATGGGCATGGGCTGGATGCCGATGCCGGCGAGCTTTTCCTTCGCCTCGGGTGACTTCAGCGCGGCGCCGACGGCGCCATTGAGCTTGTCCACCACCTCCCGGGGCATGCCGGCGGGGCCGACGATGGCGAACCACGCGGTGATGTCGAAACCGGGCATGGCTTCGGACAGCGCGGGCCAGTCGGGGACGATGGCGGAACGCTTCGGCGAGGTCACGCCCAGCGGCCGCAGCTTGCCGCCCCTGGCCTGCGCCATCGCATTGCCCAGGTCCACGAAGGTGAAGTCCACCGTTCCGCCCAGCACGTCGTTGACGGCCAGCGGGATGCCCTTGTACGGCACCGGCATCGTGTCGAGCTTGCCCAGCTTGTTCAGCACGGCGATGCTCACCTGCGAGCTCGAGGAGCCATAGCCGGCGGTCACCTTGCCAGGGCGCTGCCGCACGTACTCGACGAACTCCTGGAGGTTCCTGGCCGGGTGTTCGGCCTTGACCATCAGCACCAGCAGGTTGTCGCCGATGCCGGCCACCGGCGTGAAGTCCTTCAGCGGGTCGTAAGGGATGTTCTTCAGCAGGGCCACGTTGGAGGCGACCGCCGAATTCGAGGAGAACAGCAGCGTGTAGCCGTCGGGCGCGGAGCGGATCACTTCCGTGGCGGCGATGGAGCCGCCGGCGCCGGGCTTGTTGTCGACGATGAAGCTCTGGCCCAGCGAAACGGTGAGCTGCTGCGCCATCACGCGTGCCGCGAGGTCGGTGGCACTGCCCGCCGGGAAGGGCACCACCATGCGCACGGGCCGGCTCGGGTAGGCCTGCGCGAATGCGCTGCCCGTGCCGGCGGCCAGCACCAGCGCGAGGGCCAGCGACTGCAGAAAGGGACGTCGGGAGTTCATGGCGTTGCCTTTGCGGGAATGCGCGCCGCCACCGCGGCGCTCACGGGGATGGTCATGGCCAGGAGCTGGAAGGACAGCGTCTTGCCGTGCATGTCCAGGTTCAGCGAATCGTTCACGCCGCCGTCCAGGACCTCGTCGAGCACGAAGTTCATCGCGGCCAGCTTCGGCAGCAGGTAGCGCTTGACCGCGGTGGGGTGGCGCGCGGCAAAGCAGGCCGCCACGCGCTCCTCTGTCACCTGTTCGACCAGCAGCGGCCAGTCCTCCTCGCGGTACGCGATGAGGCTGATGTTGATGCGGTTGCCCTTGTCGCCGGTGCGGCCGTGGGCAAGTTCGTAGAGAGCGATGTCCGGCATGGCGGTTCCTCAGGCGATGCGCCAGCTGGCAGGCGCCAGCTCGCGCGGGACCAGGCAGGCGCGGCTGGACAGGCGCTGGCGCTTGGCGGTGCGCACGCCGCCGCCGCCCGCGGGTCCGCCGGTCCACAAGGCGGTGACCTCGCGCATCAGGTGTTCGACGGGCGCGAGCTGTTCGTGCTTGCCGGCCACGCGCAGGCGCACGTCCAGGGCCTGCCCGCGCGGCGCGGCTTGCAGCATGCTGCCCGCATCCTCGCCGAGGATGCTGCTGATGCCGATGAGGTCGAATCGCAGCGGCATGGTGCCGCCCAGGCGCTTCTGCATCATGTCCATGGCCAGGCGCGCGCGCGCCTCTGCGTTGGGACCGGCATAGGAGATCTCCGCCTCGCCCAGCCAGCCGCCGTCGAAATAGGCCAGCACCTTGAAGGTCGGGGTGCGCGGATGCCCCTGCACGCCGGAGAGGCGCACCCGGTCCGGGCCCACCTGCGCCACCGTGGCTTGCGTGATGTCGGCGACGACATCGGGCGTGATGTAGGCCGCGGGATCGTGCACCTCGTACAGCAGCTGCTCCTTGACGGTGCGGCAGTCCACCAGCCCGCCGGTGCCTTGCGCCTTGGAGACGATGCAGCTGCCGTCCGCGGCGATCTCCGCGATCGGAAAGCCGACGTTCTCCATGCCGGGCACGTCCTTCTTTCCCGGGTCGGCGAAGTAGCCGCCCGTGACCTGTGCGCCGCATTCCAGCAGGTGTCCTGCCATGGTGGCGCCCGCGAGCTTGTCCCACTCCTCGGGCCCCCAGCCGAAATGCGCGATGGCCGGGCCGAGCACGAGCGAAGGATCGGCCACGCGCCCGGTCACCACCACCTGCGCGCCGGCGCGGATGGCCGCGGCGATCTCGTGCGCGCCCTGGTAGGCGTTCGCGCAGACGAAGCGGCGTTCGTCGAAGCCGGCGCCCAGGCGCTCGCGCACGACACCGCGGCCGCGTTCGTCCGAGAGGTCGTCACCCTGGACGATACCGATGCGCGGTGCCGGCAGGCCGAGCTCGTCGGCGAGCCGGCGAATCACCTGCGCCGCACCATCGGGATTGGCCGCCCCGAAGTTGCCGACGATGGTGATGCCGTGGCGCAGGCAGTCGGCCAGCACGGGCCGAAGCTCTTCGGCGAGCAGCGGCTCGTACCCCAGCGAGGGGTCCTTGCGGCGCGCGAGCTGCTGGAACGCGAGCGTGCGCTCGGCGAGGTTCTCGAAGATCAGCGCGGCGGGCCCGCCGCGTTCCACGAGCGTGCGCACCACCGGGGGTGCGGCGTCGACGCGGTCGCCGGAAAAGCCGGCGCCGCAGCCCACTGCGAGTGTCTCCATCGGGCTGGATCCTTCTGTTTGCGAGAGCGCACTGTGCCTCGGGCCTTTCGGCAAGTAAACTGGATTTATTCGACCGACTGTGCAGGTTTCTCGATGAATCTCTCCGGCCGCCTCATCGACGCCTTCCTCGCCCTGGAGGAGACGCGGCGCTTCTCCATGGCGGCCCAGCGCTGCCATGTCTCTCCTTCGGCGTTCAGCCAGATGATCGGCCGACTGGAGGCGCAGGTAGGCGCGCGCCTGTTTGACCGCGACACGCGCAACGTGGCGCTCACGCCGGAAGGCGAGGCCTTCTCGCAGGGCGCGCACCGCATCGCCTCGGAGATCCGCGCCACCATGGGCGAACTGCGCGACCGCGCGACGCGCCAGCAGGGCCGCGTCACCGTCGCCGCCCTGCCCTCGCTGGCGGCCGACTGGCTGCCGCGGCGGCTGGCGGAGTTCCACGCGCGCCATCCCGGCATCACGCTGCGGCTGCACGACGTGGTCTCGGACCGCTGCCTGGAGATCCTGCGGCGTGGCGAGGCGGACTTCGGCATCAACGCCGTGGCCGGCAGCTCGCTCGAATTCGAGGCCACGCTGCTGTTCGACGAGCACTGGCACGTCGTGTTTCCCGAGCACGACCCGCTCGCGGCGAAGAAGGGCGTGACGCTGCGGGAACTGAGGGGGCGGCCCTTCATCCACACCCTGCGTTCCGGCAGCGTCTGGCAGCAGCTGCAGCCCCTGGTGGAGGCGGCGCAGGTGCGGGACACCGGCTTCGAGGTGAACCAGCTGGGAACGCTGGGCGGGCTGGTTGCCGCCGGCCTGGGCATCAGCATCGTCCCCGAGTTCGCGCTGCGGCTGTGCGCGCACCCCGGCGTGGTGGCAGTGCCGCTGAACGCGCGCAACGCGACCCGGCCGGTCTACCTCGTGCGGCGACGCCAGCGCAGCTTGTCGGTCGCGGCCGCCACGCTGTGGGACCTGCTGCTGGAGGACGCGCGCGGCGGGCGCGGTCCGGCGCGCCCCCGCGCCGCGCGAAAGGCCCGATGATCGGGCGGATGCGCGCCCTCGTCGTCCTCAACGCCCGCTCCGGCACCGGATGCGACGACAGCCGTGTCGAACAGCTGAGGCAGTTGTTCGACGAGGCCGGACTGGAGGCGCGCCTGGTCCTTGCGCACGGCGGCGAGGAGATGTTCGCGGCGGTCGATCGGGCGCGGGCGGACGGCATCCGGCTGGTCGTCGCCGGCGGCGGCGACGGCACCCAGAGCGCCATCGCGTCGCGGCTGGCGGGCACGGACCTGGTCCAGGGCGTGCTGCCCCTGGGCACGCTGAACCACTTCGCCAAGGACCTGGGCATCCCGCTGGCGCCGGCCGATGCGGTCCGCACGCTGGCGCAGGGGCGCGTCATCGAGGTGGACGTGGGGGAGGTGAACGGCCATGTCTTCATCAACAACTCCAGCCTGGGCCTGTACCCGCAGATCGTGCGCGAGCGCGAGCTGCAGCGCCTGCACCTGGGCAAGAGCAAGTGGCGCGCGCTGGCCAGTGCCACGCTGCACGCGACCGAGGGGCGCCCGGGCATGGCGGTGAAGGTGGACGCCGAAGGCGAGCAGCAGCTGCTGCGCACGCCCTTCGTGTTCGTGGGCAACAACCGCTACACCATGGAGGGCCTGGCCATCGGCGCCCGGCCTTCGCTGCAAGGCGGCGAACTGGCGCTCTATGTCGGACAGCGGCGCGGCCGCCTCGCGCTCCTGCGGATCGCCCTGCGCGCGCTGACGCACCGGCTGCGGCAGGACGAGGACTTCGCGATGCTCACCGGGCCGGCCTTCGTGGTCAGCACCACGGAAGCGCGCGTGCGCGTGGCCACCGACGGCGAGGTGACGATGATGGACACGCCGCTGCACTACCGCATCCGGCCGCGCGCGCTGCGCGTGTGCGTGCCCGGCTGAGCCGGGTCAGTCCAGGCCCAGGGGCGCGGGTCCCGTGGTCGCGGCTTCGGGCGCGCGCACGCGGATCGCCAGCCTGGCGAGATCGCGCTCGACCCCCTGCAGCCAGCCCCGGCCTTCGTAGGTGCGGCTCCAGCCAGGCGCGGAGACCAGCACCACCACCGGCAGGGCGGCATCGTCCACGCCGGGCAGCGGCTGCAGGCGCGACACGCACACATGCTGCGGCGGGATGCGCAGGCGGCGCAGCAGCGCGTGCAGCTCGTCGCGCTCGCGCAGCGGGAAATCGGTGAAGGGGATGAGCTTCATGTCCTGGAGGTCGGCCGACGCATTCTTGCAAACGCAGGCCCCCTGGAACATTTCCCCCATGTAAACCGAAGTCCGCACCGGTGACGGGGCGGACTTAGTTCCGCATCGCGTGGCGCCGGCTCACTCCGCCGTGATCTTTCGGTCCCGGACGATGGCGCCCCACTTGGCCGATTCCTTCTGCATGAACTCGGTCAGTTCGGCGCGCGTGGTCGGATGCGGCGTGAGGCCGTGCCTGGTGAGCTGCTCCCGCACCGACGCGTCGTTGAGCACCTTCACGATCTCCTGGTTCCAGCGCTCCAGGACCGGAGCAGGCGTCCTGGCCGAAGCCACGAAGGCATACCAGTTCAAGGCCTCGAAGCCCGGGTAGCCCGACTCCGCCACCGTGGGGATGTTGGGCATGTAGGCCGGCCGCGTCAGGCCCGTGGTGGCCAGCGGCACCAGCTTGCCGCTCTCGACGTGCGGCAGCGCCGTCGGCGGCGCGGCGAAGTAGCCGGTGAAGCGGTTGGCCAGCAGGTCCTGCATGGCCGGGGCGCCGCCCTTGTACGGCACGTGGATCATTTCCACCTTCGCCTGCTGGCCGAACAGTTCGCCGGTGAGGTGCGAAGCCGAGCCGGCCCCGGTGGAAGCGAAGGTGACCGCCCCGGCCTGCTTGCGCGCGGCCGCGACGAAGTCGGCCAGCGTGCGGATGCCCGAGGCGGGGTTCACCACCAGCACGTTCGGGAAATGCACGCCCCCGGACAGCGGCGCCAGGTCCTTGAACGGGTCGTAGCCGACCTTCATCATGTGCGGCGCGATCGTGAGCGGCCCGATGGAGCCGAGCAGGATCATCGAGCCGTCGCTGGGGCCGTTGGCCACGAGCTGGTGCGCGATGTTGCCGCCGGCGCCGGCGCGGTTGTCCACCACGACGGCCTGGCCGATGCTGTCTCCCAGCTTCTTGGCGATGAGGCGAGCGGCTGCATCCGCGGCGCCGCCGGGCGCGAAGCCCACGACCATCGTCACGGCCTTCTTTGGCGGAAAGTCCTGGGCGTGCGCGGACGCGGCGAGGACGGCGGCGGCAAGGCCGCAGCCGATGGCGCGCAGCCAGAGGCGCTTGTGCATGTCTTGTCTCCTGCTGTGGGATGCCGCGCGATGTTAGGGCGCAAAGAGCGCGGGCGGGCTCCGCAGGAACCCGGCGCCTCAGGGCCCCGCGACCCAGCCCGGGAGCACGCGTTCGAGCGCAGCGCGCATGCGGCGCACGTGCGAGCCGTCCCAGTAGAGGCGCTCGCACGCCGGGCAGCGGCGCACGGTCGCCGCCAGCCCGCGCACCCCGTCAGGCAGCAGCTGCTCGGCTTCCCCGGGGGGCACCGGGACCAGCGCCGCGTTGTCCAGGAGGCAGCGCGTGAACAGCTCGCTGGGCCCGGGCAGCTGCAGCGCCAGCACGAGGTCGCGCAGCTGCTGCAGCGGTTCGTCCTGCCGGACCTCGTGCGCGCGGACGGGACGCAGGTCCTGCAGTAGGCGGCGGTCGCGGGTGAGCAGGATGCGCGCCTGCGTCTCGGCGACTTCCACCAGCACCGGGTCGGCCACGGCGATGTCGTACCAGGTGTCGTAGCCCAGCACGCGCAGCCAGCGCGCCAGGCGCCCCAGCATGGCGTCGGCGGCGAAGCGCGTGTCGTCGTTCAAGCCAGGCGCGCGACCGCCGGCGGCCGCTGCGTGCTCCAGGGCGCGATCGTTTCCCAGGCGCGGGCGAAGGCGAGAACGGAGAGGTCCGCGCGGGCGGGACCGGCGACCTGCAGGCCCATGGGCAGGCCGCCGGGACCGAAGCCGATCGGCACGCTGGCCACCGGCAGCCCCGCCAGGGAGAACGGCGTGACGATCTCCATCCAGCGGTGGTAGGTGTCCATCGCCACGCCCGCCACCTCCCGCGGCCAGTGCTGCTCCACCGGGAAGGGGAAGACCTGGGCGGCGGGAGCGACGAGGTAGTCGTGCTTCTCGAACAGGCGGCGCAGGCCCTGGTACACCTGCGTGCGCTGCACGGAGGCCTCGTACAGCTGCGCCGCGGTGAGCGTGAAGCTCTGCTCCACTTCCCACTGCGCCTCGGGCTTCATCAGCGCGCGCAGCTGCGGCTGCTCGTACAGCGCGCGCAGCTTGCCGGCGGTGAGCATCTGCCGCACGCGCAGCCAGGCGGACCAGTTCACCTCGCGCGGGACGTCCAGCGTGCACGGTTCCACCACGTAGCCTGCGTCCTGCAGCTTGCGCAGTGCCGCTTCGCACAGTTCGCGGATGCCGGCTTCCAGCGGCAGGTCGCTCCAGATCGGGCCCAGCCAACCGATGCGCTGGCCCGCTGCACAGGCGATCGGGTCCTCGGCGGACGGGTCCGGCAGCACCTCGGGGAGGGACAAGGGCGCGCGCTCGTCCCAGCCTGCCAGGGTGGACAACAGGCGCGCCACGTCCTCGGTGGTCCGGCCCATGGGCCCTTCGGTGCCCAGCTGCTGGAAGAACACGTCGTCCGCGGGCACGGCAGGCACGCGGCCGCGCGAAGGACGCAGGCCGACGATGTTGTTGAAGGCCGCCGGGTTGCGCAGCGAGCCGCCGAAATCGCTGCCGTCCGCCACCGGCACCATGGACAGGGCGACGGCCACCGCCGCACCGCCACTGCTGCCGCCGGCGCTCATCGCCGGCTCCCAGGCGTTGCGCGTGACGCCGAACACCTGATTGTAGGTGTGCGAACCCAGGCCGAACTCCGGCGTGTTGGTCTTGCCGATGACGATCGCGCCGGCTTTCTTCATGCGTTGCACGAACAGGGCATCCGTCTGCGGCACGCGCCGCACGGTGCGCGAGCCCAACGTCGTGGGCAGCCCCGCCGCGTCGCTGAGGTCTTTCACCGCGATGGGAAAGCCGTGCATCCAGCCGGTGATCTCGCCGCGGGCGAGCGTCGCGTCGCAGGCATCGGCTTCGGCCAGCAGCGCCTCGGGCGGGCGCAGGGAAACGATCGCGTTGTGCAGCGGGTTGAGGGCGGCGATGCGCTCCAGGCTGGCTTCCATCAACTCGCGGCAGGACACTTCGCGCGCGGCGATCCGCCGCGCCAGCGTGCCGGCATCCAGCAGCAGCAGGCCTGCGTGCGTGCTCACGCTTGAGCCCCCCCGAAGTGGCCCTGGTGCCGCAGGCGCAGCTCGCGCTTGAGCAGCTTGCCGCTGGGGTTCTTGGGCAGCGCCTCGGTGAACACCACCGCCTTGGGCGCCTTGAAGCCGGCCAGGTGCTGCTGGCAGTGCGCCAGCACCTCGGCCTCGGTGAGCTGCTGGCCTGCCTTGGGCACGACGACCGCCACCACCGCCTCCACCCAGCGCGGGTGCGGCACGCCGACCACCGCCACCTCCGACACGCCCGGCAGGCGGTAGATCATCTCCTCCACTTCGCGGCTGGCGACGTTCTCGCCGCCGGTCTTGATCATGTCCTTCTTGCGGTCGACGACGGTGATGTAGCCCTCGTCGTCGATGGTCGCGAGGTCGCCGGAATGGAACCAGCCGCCTTCGAAGGCCGCACGGGTGCGCTCCTCGTCGTGGAAGTAGCCCAGCATGAGGTGGGGCGAGCGGTGCACGATCTCGCCCACCTCCCCCGGCTGCACGTCGTGCATGGTGTCGTCGACCACGCGCGTTTCCACGTTCAGCACGGCGCGGCCGCAGGAGCCGGGCTTGCGCAGCTGGTCCTCGGGGCCGAGCATGGTGGCCAGGGGCGCGATCTCCGTCTGGCCGTACAGGTTCCAGAAGCCCACGTCCGGCAGCCGCCGGGCCAGCTCGCGCAGCACCTCCACCGGCATGATGGACGCGCCGTAGTAGCCCTTGCGCAGCGAGCTCAGGTCCGTGCCGTCGAACAGCGGCGAGCGCAGCAGCGAGATCCACACGGTGGGCGGCGCGAAGAAGGACGTGATGCGGTGCCTGGCGATCAGCGGCAGCAGGTTCTCGGGCGTGGGCTTCGCGGTGACGATGCTGGTGCCGCCGACGTAGACCATGGGGCCGAGGAACACGTCGAGCTGCGCGCAGTGGTACAGCGGCAGCGCATGCAGCATCACGTCGGCACCGGTGATGTTCGCGTCCACGGCGCAGCTCGCGTACTGCCAGATCACCGCATCGTGGGTGAGCATCGCGCCCTTGGGGCTGGACTCGGTGCCGCTGGTGTAGACGATCTGCAACAGGTCCTCCCCCTTGAGGTCCACCGCGGGAGGTGCCTCGCGCCGGTCCAGGAGCGCGTCGAAGGCGGTCATGCCGGCGGCCGGCTCGCTGGGGTCCTCGGAGGGCAGCCAGAGGAACTGCCGCACCTGCGTGTCCAGCGCGGCGGCGCTGCGCGCGAGCCCGGCCAGGCCCGAGTCGGTCGCCATCAGGCCCGCGCCCGAATGGCGCAGGATGTAGGCGACCTCTTCGGCCTTGAGCATGAAGTTGATCGGCACCAGCACCGCCCCCAGCCGCGCGAGCGCGAAGCGCAGGGCGGCGAAGCCGTGCGAGTTGCGCGCCAGCACCGCAAGTGGCGTGCCCTTGCCCACGCCCATGCGCGCCAGGCCGGCGGCGAGCCGGTCCACGACGTCGTCGAATTCGGCAAAGGTCCAGCGTGTGGCGCCGCATTCGAGCGCGACCCTGGCGGGAAAGCGCTTGGCGCTGCGGTGCAGCAGGTCGGCCAGGGTCTGGCGGCGGACGGCGGAATCCATGCGGTGCTCCTCGGGTGAGGGGCTATGGTGCCGCAGGGGAACGGGCCGCGGGGACGGGATTGACCCGCAAGGAGGTCATTGCGGCCAGCAGCCGCGATCCACCGGGCGACCGATGCGGCGCTGCATGGCCCCCGGCGCGACGCCGGGATGACCTGCCGGCTCAGGAGCCGAGGACCTGGTAGGCGTTGCCTGGGCCGAGCAGGTGCCGCACCTGCTCGGCGAGCGAGCCGAACATCTTGCCGGCGAGGCTGGGACCTTCGTCGCCGAACAGGATGCGGTCGCAGCCGAACTCCCGCGCGGCCTGGGCGATGGTCTCGGCGCTGCGCCCCACCAGCACGGTGCTGGTGTAAGGCACGCCGGCGGCATCCAGCAGCCCCTGGGCGAAGTGCAGTTCCTGCGCGCCCTCTTCCATCTGCATGGTCTGCAGCTCGCGGGTGCCGAAGAACATCGCCACGTGGCCGGACAACCGCGGCTGCACCCGCACCAGCCGGATGCCGACGAATTCCTCGCGCCAGATCCGCACGGCCTGTTCGACCGCCGAGCGCGTGCGCGCAGGGCTGTGCGGATCGACGGCGACCAGGAGCTGCCTCATGGCGTCAGCCTCAGGCGGCGGGCTGGTCCGCGGCCGGATGCTCTTCCTCGCGGCGACCACGGCTGCCGAGGTACTTGCCGATCGCGACGACCAGGATGGCGCCGGCGATGGGCAGCACGGTGTGCAGGTAGTGGTGCTGCTCGACGAAGCCGTGGATCGCCGGATCGGTCACGGCCATCTCGCCGGCCACCCAGCCCAGCAGCGCCGCGCCGATCGTGATGATGATCGGGAAGCGGTTCATCAGCTTGAGGATGACCGTGCTGCCGAAGATGATCAGGGGGATGCTGATCACGAGGCCGATCACCAGCAGCGGCACGTTGCCCTTGGCGGCGGCGGCCACGCCGATCACGTTGTCCAGGCTCATCACCAGGTCGGCGATGACGATCGTCTTCACGGCCGCCATCAGCCCCGAATTGCCCTCGATGTCCTCGTCGCCGTCATCGCCCTTGAGCAGGCCGATGCCGATCCACAGCAGCAGCGCCGCGCCGACGAGCTTGAGATAGGGCTGGGACAGGAGGTAGACCGCGAAGAAGGTCAGGATCACGCGCAGCACGATGGCGCCGACGCTGCCGAAGATGATGGCCTTCTTCTGCTGGGGCGGCGGCAGCGACCGGCACGCCAGGGCGATCACCACCGCGTTGTCCCCCGACAGCACGATGTTGATCAGGATGATCTGGGAAAGGGCAATCCACATGTCGGGATTGGTGAGAAAGGCCATGTTGTCTCCTGAGGGTCCGCCCGGAATCCGAAGCGGATCCGATCCCATCGAGCGTAAGGACTGCCGCTGACAGCCTCTTGGCGTTGCCCTGTCGGCAAGTTGTCGGCCAGCTTTCAGCGCGCTTACTAGGCCGCAGCTTCAGGCAGGGGCCGGACTGTCCGAACGCCCCGTGAAGAACACGCTGAAGGTGTTGCCCACCCCGTCGACGTCTTCGTCCAGCGTGATGCGCGCTCCGTGCAGGGTGGCGATCTCGCTGACGATGGCCAGGCCCAGGCCGCTGCCGTCCTCCTGCGTGCCGAGCAGCCGGTGGAAGCGCTCGAAGATGCGGGCCCGCTCGGCCACCGGGATGCTGGGGCCGTCATCGCTGATGGCGAGCTTGCACTGGCCTTCGGCGGTGCGGCTGGCCTGCACCGTCACGCGGCCGCCCTCGTGGCTGTAGCGGATCGCGTTGTCGATGAGGTTGTTGATCAGTTCGCGCAGGCGGTCGCCGTCGGCATCGATCATGAGCGCATCGTCCACGCCCTCGAAGCCCAGGTCGATGTTGCGCTTGATCGCATGCGGCACCCAGTCCATGCTGACCTCGAGCGCGAAGGCGTTGAGGTCCAGCGGCTGCAACTGCACCGTGTCCAGCGCGCCGGGCTCGTTGCGGGCCAGCGAGAGCAGCTGCCGCACCAGCCGCGACAGGCGGTCGGCGCTGATGTACAGCTGCGCCAGCGAATGGCGCACGCGCTCGGCGTCGGTCTCGCGCAGGGCGAGTTCGATCTGCGCCTTCAGGCCGCTCACCGGCGTCTTGAGCTGGTGCGCCGCGTCGGCGACGAAGCGGTTCTGGAAATCGAAGGTCTTGCCCAGGCGCGCCATCAGGTCGTTGACTTCGTCGACCAGCGGCCGCACTTCGCCCGGCACGTCGTGCGTTTCGATCGGGCTCAGGTCCAGGTGCGAGCGCCCTGCCACGGCGCGGCGCAGGCGCTGCAGCGGCTCCAGCCCGCGGGAGACCCCCAGCCACACCAGGGCGGTCGCCATCACCACCAGCAGCAGCTGCGGCAGCACCACGTTGGCGAGCATTTCGAGCGCCAGCCGCCGGCGCTTGTTCAGCGTCTCGGCCACCTGCACCTGCACCACCGGCGCACCGGCTGCTTCGGACACCGGCATGCGCGCGGCGATCATGCGCACCGGCTCGCCGTGCACCTGGTCGGCGTAGAAGCGCGGCTCGCCGTTGGCCACCGATGCCTTGGCCAGCGCCGCGTCGCCCCCGAGCAGGGAGCCGTCGGCCGCGTCGAGGCGGAAGAACAGGCGGTCCTGCGCGTCCATCAGCAGGATGTTGGCCGCCGTTTCGGACAGCTCCAGGCGCGGCCGGCCGCCGCCGTCGCGCACGTGCAGCACGATCTCGCGCGCGATCTCGTGCAGGGCACGGTCGTAGGCGAGGTTGGCGAAGCGCTGCGAGATCCACCAGGCGGCAGCGGTGTCCAGCACCAGCAGCACCAGCAAGGGACCCAGCAGCCAGGCGAGCAGCTTGCGCTGCAGGCGCGGCTCAGCCTTCCGCATCGCCGCGTTCCATGAGGTAGCCCATGCCGCGCACGGTGCGGATCTCGCACCCCAGCGGCTCGAGCTTGCGGCGCAGCCGGTAAACGTAGACCTCGATCGCGTTGTCGCCCACCTCGTCGCCCCAGCCGTACAGGTGGTTGACCATCTGCTCCTTGCTGACGACGCGGCCCTCGCGCATCAGCAGCAGCTCCAGCACCGCGAGCTCGCGCGGGGAGAGCTCCAGCGGCTTCTTGTCGTAGAAGACGCGCCGCCCGACCGTGTCGAACTTCAGCAGGCCGTGTTCCAAGTAAGGGGTGGAATTGCTGCCGCGGCGCAGCAGGGCGCGCACGCGCGCTTCCAGCACCGGCAGGTCGAAGGGCTTGGACAGGTAGTCGTCGGCCCCGAGGTCCAGCCCCCGCACCTGGTCCTCCATGGTGTCGAAGGCCGTGAGCATCAGCACCGGGATGGTGGACTTGCGCGCGCGCAGGCGCTTGAGCACCTCCAGCCCGGACAGCCCGGGCAGGCCGATGTCCAGGATCGCCAGGTCGTAGATGGCCAGCCCCAGCGCGTGGTCGGCCTCCTCGCCCGTCGACACGCTGTCGACGGCATGAGCGGTCTGCACCAGGGCGCGCGAGAGCGCGTCGGCGAGCACCTTGTCGTCTTCGACCAGCAGGATGCGCATGGACGGGAACTGTAACGCGAGCGCGCCCAGGCGTTAAACTGGCGTCGCCATGCATGGCTTCGCCCTCTTCATCGGAGACCACCTCGCGCGCAGCGTGCGCGGAGTGCCGGGCGCGCCTCCTGCCTGACGACCCCCCGCCGCCGGCCGCGCCGGCCAGCCCGCCGTCGTCTTCACCCTTGCAGGAGTTCCCCATGCCCGACCTCTTCGACAACCCCATGGGCCTGTGCGGATTCGAGTTCGTCGAATTCGCCTCGCCCACGCCCGACGTGCTCGAGCCCCTGTTCGAGAAGATGGGTTTCTCCCTGGTCGCCAAGCACCGCTCGAAGGACGTGCTGCTGTACCGCCAGGGTGACATCAACTTCATCGTCAACCGCGAGCCGAAAAGCTTCGCCGGCTACTTCGCCGCGGAGCACGGTCCGTCCGCCTGCGCGCTGGCTTTTCGCGTGCGTGATTCACACAAGGCCTACGAGCGCGCGCTGGCGCTGGGCGCGCAGCCGGTGGAGATCCCCACCGGGCCGATGGAGTTGCGGCTGCCGGCGATCAAGGGCATAGGCGGCGCGCCGCTGTACCTGATCGACCGCTTCGAGGACGGCAAGTCCATCTACGACATCGACTTCGAGTGGCTGCCGGGCGTGGTGCGCCATCCCAGGGGGCACGGCCTGAAGGTCATCGACCACCTCACGCACAACGTCTACCGCGGGCGCATGGCGCACTGGGCGGCGTTCTACGAGCGCCTGTTCGGTTTCCGCGAGATCAAGTACTTCGACATCAAGGGCGAGTACACGGGGCTCACCTCCAAGGCGATGTCGGCACCCGACGGCCTGATCCGCATCCCGCTGAACGAGGAGGCCGGCAAGACCTCGGGCCAGATCGAGGAATTCCTGATGAAGTTCAGCGGCGAGGGCATCCAGCACGTGGCCCTCGCCTCGGACAACCTGATCGAGACGGTCGACGCCTTGCAGATGGCGGGCGTGCCGCTGATGACGGCGCCCAACGACATCTACTACGAGATGCTGCAAGAGCGGCTGCCGGGCCACGGCCAGCCGGTGGGAGAGCTGCAGGCGCGCGGCATCCTGCTCGATGGCGACACGAGCACGGGGCAGCCGCGGCTGCTGCTGCAGATCTTCAGCGAGACGCTGCTGGGGCCGGTGTTCTTCGAATTCATCCAGCGCAAGGGCGACGATGGCTTCGGCAACGGCAACTTCAAGGCGCTGTTCGAGTCGCTCGAGCGCGACCAGATCCGCCGCGGCGTGCTGCAGGTGGACGAGCGCGGCGCATGAAATTTGCGCAGGCGCGTGGCACGCGCCGCACGGCCGCGCCAGGCGCAGGACGGCACCACCGACCAGGCTGCATTTCCGACTAGGGCGTTCCAGGGACTTGGCGGACGGTTTGCGCATCGCCGGTCCTACAGGCCGTTTTCGGCCGCCGCGCCACGATGCTCCCACGTAGCGCAGACCTTCAGTCTTCATTCCGTTGCTGGCGATGCGCTTGGAACAAACCGTGGAGTCCACATGAAAGCCGTCGTCTTCTGCGCCGCGATCGCCGCCTTTGCCGCGGCCCCCAGCTTCGCCCAGGACCTGATCGCCCGCCAGGGCGACGACTCGGTCCGGCTGTCCGAGGAAACGTGCAAGAGCGATCTGGTCATCGCCCGGCTGGAGCCCGGCATGGCCCAGCACTTCCACTCCGCTTCGGCGACCTTCCAGGGACAGCGCTTCCAGGCCTGCTGGCGCATGATGGGCAACGCCGCCTACCTCATCTACGAAGACGGCGACCAGGGCATCATCCCGGCGGGCGAGCTGAAGCCGGAACTGTCCGCCTGATCCAGGACAGGGTCACGACTGTCGCGCATCGTCTATCCTCGGGTCCGTGACCCGTGCGCTGATCGTCGAGGATGACCCCACCACCGCCGCCGCCCTGGCCGGGCTCGTGCGGCGCCACCAATGGCAGGCCGAGGTGCGCGGCGACCTCGCCTCCGCCTGGACTGCACTGGCCCAGGGACCGTTCGACTTCGTGCTGCTGGACCTGAGCCTGCCCGACGGCGAAGGAACCGACCTGCTGCAGCAGCTCAGGCGCGCACCGTCCGGGACCTTGCCCGATCCCAAGACGCCGGTGCTGGTGATCTCCGCACGCACGCAACTGCGCTCCCGCCTCAGCGCCCTGGACCTCGGGGCCGACGGCTACATCATCAAGCCCGTGCACCTGGAGGAAGTGGGTGCCGTCCTGCGCGCACTGCTGCGCCGGCGCACCACGCTCTCCGCGGGGCAGATCGCGCACGGCGACATCCGCGTCGACCCGGCCAGCCGCTATGTGCAGAAGGCGGGCGCGCCGGTGGAACTGACGGAGCAGGAGTTCGCCGTGCTGCTGGCCTTGCTGGAAGACCGGCCCAAGCCGCTGAGCCGCGCCGACATCCAGGCGCGCAGCGGCAACCGCGTGAGCGACGGCGGCGCGGTCGAAGTGCACGTGCACCACCTGCGACGCAAGCTGGGGGACGGCCTCATCCAGACGGTGCGCGGCGTCGGCTACCGCATCTCCGAGGATCCGCAGGCGTGAGCGGCGGCCCGCTGCCGTCGGTCCTCGCGATCGGCCTGGGCGCCGCCCTGGGTGCCCTGCTGCGGTGGGTGCTCGCCGTGCGCTTCAATCCCTTGTGGCCCGCCCTTCCGCTGGGCACCCTCCTTGCCAACCTGGCGGGCGGCTATGCGATCGGGCTGGTCCTGGGATGGCTGGGCCAGCATCCGGAGCTGCCGCCGGAGTTGCGCCTGTTCCTGGTCACGGGCCTGCTGGGCGGGCTCACCACCTTCTCCACCTTTTCGGCCGAAGTCATCACCCACCTCCAGGACGGGCGGGTGCTGCCGGCCCTCCTGGTCGCCGCGACCCACCTGTTCGGCTCACTCGTCCTGACGGCCCTGGGCTTCGCCACGGCGCGGGCCATGTCGTAGCACATTAGGCAAATTGGCTAGCCGGCGCTTGCCAAACACCTAGAGCATCTGCTCATCCGTCGATGACACTGTTGGCATGCTCACATTGTCGCTTCGCGGGTTGTTCGGAGCCGGGCGCAAGGAAGCTTCCTCCAACCCCTCTCAGGCCACCCGATCCGGCGCACCGCGGCCCGCGGGTGCCGACCTCATCTTCCGCATGAAGTCCTGGCCCCAGTTGCCCGAGGACGGGCGCACGGCCGACATCTACCGCGTGCTGTCGGTCATGAGCCACCAGCCGGTCAACCGCCAGTACCTGCTCGCCCGTTGCCGGCTCGCGCCGCGGCAGCTGGACCAGCTGCTGATGAAGCTCGTCGCAGAAGGCGCGCTCGAGGTGATCGACCCGGCCGGGTTCGCGGGACGCGAAGCGCGCGCCGCCTGAACCCGCCGCCGGGTCCCCTTCCCGGCAGCTAGTCGCCCGCCGCCGCGTCCGCCGGCTCGGGCACCGCCTGCGCCAGCACCTTGTCGATGCGGCGGCCGTCCAGGTCCACCACCTCGAACACCCAGTCGCCGCAGTCGATGCGCTCGCCCGGGCCCGGCAGGCGGCCCGACACCGCCATCAGCAGGCCGGCGAGCGTGTTGTAGCGCCCCTTGTCTTCTTCCGGCAGGTCGCGGATGTCCAGCCGCGCCTTCAGCTCGGACACGGGCATCATGCCGTCCAGCAGCCAGGAGCCGTCCTCGCGCTGCGTGGCCCAGGCCTCGGCGTGCTCCGCCGGCTGCAGCTCGCCGGTGATCGCCTCCAGCAGGTCGTGCGGGGTGATGAGGCCCTGCACCACGCCGTATTCGTCCACCACGAAGACCAGGCGCGCGGCCTGGATGCGGAACTGCTCCACCAGCTCCATGCCCGAGAGTGTCTCGGGCACGAAGGGCGCCGGGACGGTGTGCGGCTCGATCGGGCCTTCGTGCGCGGGGCCCAGCGAGATCAGGCGCGACACGCTCACCACGCCGACGACGTCGTCGAGCGAGCCGCGGCACACGGGATACCAGGAGTGCGCCTCGCTTTCGCCGGCGCGCCGCAGCGCGTCGCGCACGCTCGCGGACGCGTCCAGCCATTGCACGTCGCTGCGCGGCACCATCATCGAGGTGAGCGGGCGATCGTCCAGGTGGAAGACGTTGCGCACCATCTGGTGCTCGTGCTCCTCGATGAGCCCGGCCTCCACGCCTTCTTCCAGGCTGTGCGCGATCTCCTCTTCGGTCACCGGGCGCGCGCGCGTGTCGATGCCCAGCAGCTTGAGGATGCCTTGCGTGGAGGCGGACAGCACGCGGACGAAGGGGCCGGCCGCCTTGGACAGCCAGCGCATGGGGCGCGCCATGAAGCGCGCGATCTGCTCGGGATAGATCTGGCCGATGCGCTTGGGCACCAGCTCGCCGAAGATGATGGTGATGTAGGTGATGATGGCCACCACGATGGCCGTGGCCGCGATGGCCGACGCGCGCGGGGGCACGCCCAGGCCGTGCAGCCACGCGGCCACGCCTTCGCTGAACGCCGCCTCGCCGACGATGCCGTTGATGATGCCGATGGAGGTGATGCCCACCTGCACGGTGGACAGGAACTGCGTGGGCTGGTCCAGCAGTTTCAGCGCCGCCAGCGCACCGCCGTCGCCATCCTCGGCCAGGGACGCCAGCCGCGCCCGCCGCGTGGAGGCCAGCGCCATCTCGGACATGGCGAACAGGCCGTTGAGCAGCGTGAGGAAGGCGATCAGCAGGAAATCCATGAATGGGGACAGAATCGGAGCCAACGCACTTTATCCCAAGCCCCACGTGCCCGACGAAACCCTGGACCAGGTGCTCTGGTCCGACATGCAGCGCGAGCCGCCCGCCGGCGCCCTGCCCCTGCTGGCCCACTACACCTCCATCGGCACCCTGGAGCGCATCGCGCAGACCGGCGAGATCTGGTTCTCCAACCCGCTGTACATGAACGACGTGGACGAGCTTCGCTATGGCATGAACCTCGGCCTGCACGCGGTGCGCAGCCACACCGGCCTGCGCGAGGCCTGCCCGCCCGCGCACTACAACGCCCTGCTGGATGCCTTCGACGAGCTGTACGCCGCGTTCGACAGCGACTCGGCCTTCGATGTCTACGTCTTCAGCTGCTCGGAGCACGACGAGGACATCGGCGACGACGGGCTGCTGTCGATGTGGCGCGGCTACGGCGGTGACGGCAACGGCGTGGCGATCGTCTTCGACATGGGACCGCTGCTGGCCGCGCGCTCGCCGCTGCTGGTGCGGCAGGTGCAATACCTGTCCTACGAGGCCAGCGAGGCGTGGATGGAACAGAAGCTGCAGCAGTTCGCGCAGGCGCTGCAGCGTGCCGGCGGTCCCGTCACGCAGATGAAGGACGCGGCCGCCGCCCTGTTCGAGCGCATCAAGCTGTTCGCGCTGTTCACCAAGCACCGCGGCTTCCACGAGGAGCGCGAGTGGCGCATCGTGTACCTGCGCGAGCAGGACCGCGAAGGCCTGTTCACGCAGCAGCTGCACTACGCGATCGGCTCGCGCGGCATCGAGCCGCGGCTGCGCTTCATCACCGAGGCGCTCAGCTCCCAGGAGGGGCCGCCGAGCCTGGAGCACATGGTGCGGCGGATCATCCTGGGGCCGGTGCTCGCGACACCGCTGGCGCTGCGTTCGGTGGTGCGCATGCTGGAGCTGTACCAGCCCACCTGGGCGGACCGCGTCGCGCGGTCCAGCACGCCCTACCGCTCGCAGCGCTGACGCCGTGGCGCACTACCTCGTCGGCGATGTGCAGGGCTGCGACGCGCCGCTCGGGCGGCTGCTGGCCACCATCGCCTTCTCGCCCAGCCGCGACACGCTGTACGTGCTCGGCGACCTCGTCAACCGCGGGCCGGCCTCGGCCGCGGTGTTGCGGCGGCTCATGGCGTACGGGGACGCGGCGCACTGCCTGCTGGGCAACCACGACCTCAGCCTGCTGGCCGTGGCGCACGGCCATCGGGCGCCGCACGGCAACGACACGATGGACGACATCCTGCACGCGCCGGACCGCGAGGCAATGCTGGAGTGGCTGCGGCACCGCTCGATGGCCTTGCTCGCGCACGGCATCCTGATGGTGCACGGCGGCGTGCTGCCTTCCTGGGACCTGCGCAAGACGATGGCGCTCGCCGGGGAAGTCGAAGCCGTGCTGCGCGGCCCCGATCTGCCGGTCTTCCTCGCGCGCATGTGGGGCAACCAGCCCGATCGCTGGGATGACGCGCTCACGGGCGCCGACCGGCTGCGGGTGATCGTCAATGCACTGACGCGCCTGCGTTTCTGCACGCCCGAAGGCGCGATGGACCTGAAGGCCTCCGGCGGGCTGGACCAGGCGCCGCCGGGCATGCTCGCTTGGTTCGACGTCCCCGGGCGCAAGACCGCAGGCGTGACCATCGCCTTCGGCCACTGGTCGACGCTGGGTTACCTGCGGCGGCCGGACCTCATCTCGCTGGACACCGGCTGCGTGTGGGGCGGCTGCCTGAGCGCGCTGAAGCTGTCCGCCGACGGGCAGCACGAACTGGTCCAGGAGCGGTGCGAGCAGGCACAGGCGCCGGGAGAATGACGCTGGCCTTGCGGGGGCGCGACCCGCAATCGACGGGCGTCGGAGCCAGCGCCCCAGGGTTCCCGGGTCGAGCCCGGCATGCCATCCGCAGCCGGGAGGCCGGGCCCTATTCCGACTTGAACAGCGCCGCGACCTTGCGCTTGGGCTTGATGTTCGCCGAGATGCGGTTGCCGGCCGGCTTGGCGTTGGCTTCCCAGGCGGGCGCTTCCTCGCGCGCAGGCGTCTCGTAGGGCTGGTCGAAGAAGGGATCCTTGGGCGCGGCGGTGGCCCGGGAGTCGCGGCGGCGGTCGTCGGTGACACGCTGCGGGCGGTCCTCCTCGTCCTGCTCGCGCCAGGCGCGGCGGCCGTCGTTGATGCGGCCGCGCGGACGGTCTTCCTCGAACTCGATCGGCTCGATCTCCAGCTTGCGCTTGAGGAGCTTCTCCAGGTCCGCCACCAGGCGCGTGTCGCTGGGCGAGACCAGGGTCACGGCCAGCCCCGAGGCGCCGGCACGGCCGGTGCGCCCGATCCGGTGGATGTAGTCCTCCGGGTTGAAGGGCACGTCGAAGTTGAACACCGCCGGCACGTCCTTGATGTCCAGGCCGCGCGCCGCCACGTCGGTGGCCACCAGCAGGTCGACTTCGCCCTTCTTGAACGCGTCCAGCGCCTTCAGGCGCTCGTCCTGGCTCTTGTCACCGTGCAAGGCCGTCGTGTTGAGGCCCTCGCGCTCCAGCGAGCGCGCGAGCCGCGCGCAACCGAGCTTGCTGTTGACGAACACGAAGGCCTGCGAGATCCCGCGCTGGCGCACGATCTGGCGCAGCGCGCGGCGCTTGTCGTCGTCCGGGACGCTGAAGAAATGCTGTTCGACGGTGGAAGCGGTGGTGTTGGGACGCGACACCTCGATGGTGACCGGATCCTTCAGGTAACTGGCGGCCAGCCGCTTGATCTCCGGCGAGAAGGTCGCGGAGAACAGCAGCGTCGTGCGCTGCTTGGGCAGGTACGACAGGATGCGTTGCAGGTCCGGCAGGAAGCCGATGTCCAGCATGCGGTCGGCCTCGTCCAGCACCACGTATTCGACCTGGTTCAGGACCGCGTTCTTCGCCTCGATGTGATCGAGCAGGCGACCGGGCGTGGCGACCAGCACCTCGACGCCGCGCTTGAGTTCCGCCGTCTGCGGCTTCATGTCCATGCCGCCGAACACCACCGCGCTGCGCAGGTTGGTGAACTTGGAATAGAGCTTGACCTGCTGCGCCACCTGGTCGGCCAGTTCGCGCGTGGGCAGCAGCACCAGGGCCCGCACCGGGTGCCGCGCGGGCGAGGTGGAGGCGTTCTCGTGTTTGAGCAGGCGCTGCAGCAGCGGCAGCGAGAAGGCGGCCGTCTTGCCGGTGCCGGTCTGCGCCGCACCCATGACGTCCTGGCCCGTGAGCACCACGGGGATGGCCTGCGCCTGGATGGGCGTCATGGACTCGTAGCCCATCTCGGCGACGGCCCGCGCCAGGGGCTCGGCCAGGTTCAGTTTGGAAAAGGCGGATTCGGACATGAACCCGCTATTGTCGCACTGCCGCAAAATCCATGCCGGGCAGGCTTGCTGCGGAGGCTGGGACCCTCCAAAAAGCAATGACGGAGGCCGGTCACCGCAGAGGCATGGAGGACGCAGAAGACCGCAGAGCTGCAGAGAAGCAACTTGTGATCTTCTGCGCTCCTGTTTCCTGCGCGCCTCCGCGGTGAATGTCTCAGAGGTTCTTGGCGCTGAACGTGTCGCAGGACTTGACGCTGCCGGTCTGCAGCCCGGTGTTGAACCAGCGCTGGCGCTGCGCGCTCGTGCCGTGGGTGAAGCTCTCGGGCACCACGGCGCGGCCGGCGGCCTGTTGCAGGGCGTCGTCGCCGATCTTCTGGGCGGCGTTCATCGCTTCCTCGATGTCGCCCTGCTCCAGGATGTTGCGTGCCCGCTGGGCGTGGTGTGCCCACAGGCCCGCGAAGCAGTCGGCCTGGAGTTCCAGGCGCACGCTCAGGGCATTGCCTTCGGCCTGCGAGGCCCGGGCGCGGGCGCGGTCGACCTGGTCGGTGATCCCGAGCTCCTTCTGCACGTGGTGGCCCACCTCGTGGGCGATCACATAGGCCTGGGCGAAATCACCCGGCGCGCCCAGGCGGGACTTCATCGTGTCGTAGAAGCTCAGGTCGATGTAGACCTTCTGGTCGGCGGGGCAGTAGAACGGGCCCATCGCCGCCTGGCCGGCTCCGCAGGCCGTGCGCACCGAACCTCGGAACAGGACCAGCTTGGGGTCCTGGTAGGTGGCGCCGCCCTGCTGGAACTGCTGCTTCCAGACGTCCTCGGTGTCGGCCAGCACGGTGGAGACGAACTTCGCCTGCTGGTCGTTCGCCGGGGGTGCGGGGGCCGGTCCTTGCTGGGTGGTCGGCGCACCGCCGCCGCCGGTCATGATGCCCAGCAGGGTGAGCGGATTGACGCCCAGGAGGGCGCCGCCCACCAGCGCAATGACGATGGTGCCGATGCCGATCGTGCCGCCGCCGATGCCGAAGCCGCCGCCGCCACCGCCGGAGCGCATGTCCTCGACGTTCGATGATTCCCGGTTTCCTTCCCAACGCATGGCCGATCCTCCTGCTGTAGAGTGGGCCCATGGTAGTCCCCGCAAGCCCGGCCGTTCGTAGGCCGTTGTCCGTATTGGTGACAGGTTTCGACCCCTTCGGCGGGAGCGACGTCAACCCCAGCTGGGATGCCATCCATGCCCTGGACGGCCGGGACATCGCCGGCCACCGGATCGTCGGCGGCGAAATCCCCACCGTTTTCGGCGCCTCCCTGCAGCGCCTGCAGGCCCTGATGGAGCAGCACCGGCCGCAACTCGTGCTCTGCACCGGCCAGGCCGGGGGCCGCCCGGCGATCTCGCTGGAGCGGGTGGCGATCAACGTCAACGATGCCCGCATCCACGACAACGCGGGCGCCAAGCCCATCGACCTGCCCATCGTGGAGGGCGGCCCGGCGGCCTACTTCACCAGCCTGCCGATCAAGGCGATGCTCAAGGCGCTGCTGGACGCCGGCGTGCGCGCCGAGGTGTCGCAGACGGCCGGCACCTTCGTGTGCAACCAGACCTTCTACGGGCTGATGCACCTGCTCGCGCGGCCGGAGTGGCAGGGCGTGCGCGGCGGCCTCGTCCACGTGCCCTGGTTGCCCGCGCAAGGGCAGCCCTCGATGCGGCTGGAGGAGATCGTGCGCGGGCTGGAAATCGCGATCGCCACCGCCCTGGCCACGACGCAGGACATCCGCCAGGAAGCGGGCGCGCTGAACTGACCTGCCCCGAGTCCAGGCGATGCACGGGGGCGTTCATGGCGTCGCCAGCAGCGCCACACGTCGGCTCGTAGAATCGGCACGTGTCCATCCTCAACGCCGACCTCCACTGCCACTCCGTGGTGTCCGACGGCACGCTCGAGCCGGAAGTGCTGGCGGCGCGCGCGGCGAAGAACGGGGTCGAGCTCTGGGCCCTGACCGACCACGACGAGATCGGCGGGCAGCGCCGCGCGGCCGCCGCCGCCCGCGAACACGGCATGCGCTACCTCACGGGCACCGAGATCTCGGTCACGTTTGCCAGCGAGACCGTGCACATTGTGGGCCTCGGCTTCGACCCCGAGGACGCGCAGATGCAGCGCGGCCTGGAGGAAACGCGCGGTGGCCGCGGTGCCCGCGCGCACGAAATCGCCGCCGGCCTGGCCCAGGTCGGAATCAAGGACGCGTACGAGGGCGCGCTGAAGTACGTGGGCAACCCGGCCCTCATCTCGCGCACGCACTTCGCCCGTTTCCTGGTGGAGTCCGGCGTGTGCAAGGACACGGGCGAGGTGTTCCGCCGCTTCCTCACGGACGGCAAGCCGGGCTACGTGCCGCACCGCTGGGCGTCTCTCAAGCACGCCGTGCAGTGGATCACGGACGCCGGCGGGCTGGCCGTGATCGCCCACCCGGCGCGCTACCGGTTCACGGCCAACGAGGAGTTCGCCCTGTTCAGCGAATTCAAGTCGCACGGCGGCCGCGGGGTCGAGGTGGTGACCGGCAGCCACACCAGCGCCGAATACGTGAAGTACGCCGGAACGGCCAAGGAGTTCGGCCTGGCAGCGTCGCGCGGCAGCGACTTCCACAGCCCCGACGAGAGCCACACCGACCTGGGCCAGTTGCCTTACCTCCCCGGCGAGCTCACGCCGGTGTGGGAGCTGCTGGCCGACCGGATCCGGTGAGCGCGGACGCCGCGGCCCTGGCGCTGCGCAAGCCCCACGCCCTGGCGGGCATCGCGCTCGTCGTCGCCGCCAGCGCCTGTTTCGCCGCGCTGGACACCACCACCAAGTACGTCAGTGCCTCGGTGCCGCTGCTGATGGCGCTGTGGTTCCGCTACCTGTTCCAGGCGGTCGCCACCACCGCGCTGGTGCTGCCGCAGCGCGGCTGGCGCATCTGGCGCACGCGCCACCTGGCCTGGCAGCTGGTGCGCGGCGTGCTGCTGCTCACGAGCAGCTTCCTGGCCTTCCTGAGCCTGCGCTACCTGCCCGTGGGCGAGTTCACCGCCATTGTGATGATCACGCCGCTGGTGATCACGCTGCTGGCCGCCACGATGCTCAAGGAGCCGGTGACGCCGCTGCGCTGGGTGCTGGTGGCCGGAGGCTTCCTCGGCACGCTGGTCATCATCCGGCCCGGGCACGGCAGCTTCAGCTGGACGAGCCTGCTGCCGATCGCGCTGGTGGGCAGCAACGCCTGGTTCCAGGTGCTCACCAGCAAGCTGGCCCGCACGGAAGACCCGGTGACCATGCACCTGTACACGGGCTGGACCGGGACCCTGGCCGCCTCGCTGCTCGTGCCCTTCGTCTGGACGCAGGTCGCGGACCCCTGGCTGTGGGCCGGCATGTGCTTCATGGGCCTGATGGCCACGGTCGGCCACTTCGCGCTCATCCTGGCCTACTACCGCGCCGCGGCGGCGACGCTCACGCCTTATCTCTACAGCCAGATTGCCTTCGCCATGCTGGGCGGCTGGCTGGTTTTTTCGCACGTCCCCGACGACCTTTCCTTCGTCGGAATCGTCATGATCGCGGTTTGCGGCGCGGCCGGCGCCTGGCTCACGGTGCGTGAGCGGCGCGCGGCCGGCTGACGACGAGCCATGGCCCAGTACTTCGAGCTGCATCCGGAGAATCCCCAGCCCCGCCTGCTCAAACAGGCGGCGGCCGTGATCGCGGCCGGCGGTGTCGTGGCCGTGCCGACGGATTCGAGCTACGCCATCGCCTGCCACCTCGACGACAAGGCGGCTGTCGACCGGCTGCGCCAGATCCGCCGCATCGACGACAAGTACCACCTCACGCTCCTGTGCCGGGACCTCAGCGAGCTGTCGAACTACGCGCGCGTGGACAACCGCCAGTACCGGCTGCTCAAGTCCGCCACGCCGGGCCCGTACACCTTCATCCTGGACGCGACGCGGGAAGTGCCGCGGCGCGTGAGCCACCCCCAGCGCAAGACCATCGGGCTGCGCGTGCCGGACCACCGGGCGCTGCACCTGCTGCTGGAGCTGCACGGGGAGCCGCTGCTCGCCACCACGCTCATGAGCCCGGAGGACAGCGAACCGCTCAACGACCCGGACCTGATCCGCGAACGCTTCCAGAAGGTACTCGATGCGGTGATCGGCTCCGGCCCTTGTCCCGACCAGCCGACCACCGTGGTGGACCTGACCCCCATGGACACGGGGGGCGACCCGGTGCTGGTGCGCCCGGGACGCGGCGACCCTTCGGTCCTGGGACTCTGAAGCGGTCTGACACAATCGGTCGGTGGACTTCAACAACCTGATCCAGACCGTCCTGGTCTACGCGCTCCCGGTGCTCTTCGCGATCACCATCCATGAGGCGGCGCACGGCTACGTGGCGCGGCACTTCGGCGACAACACCGCCTACGTGCTCGGGCGCGTGACGCTCAACCCGATCAAGCACATCGACCCCATCGGCACCATCCTGATGCCGCTGATGCTGTACTTCGCCACCTCGGGCGCCTTCCTCTTCGGCTATGCCAAGCCGGTGCCGGTGAACTTCGGCCAGTTGCGGCACCCCAAGCGCGACATGATCTGGGTGGCGCTGGCCGGACCGGTGTCCAACTTCATCCAGGCCATCCTGTGGGCGCTGCTGTTCACCGTGCTGGTGGGTGCGGGCATCAACGAACGCTTCTTCCTGCAGATGGCCAAGGCCGGCGTGCTGGTCAATCTCGTGATGTGGGCCTTCAACCTGTTTCCGCTGCCGCCGCTGGACGGCGGCCGCGTGCTGGTCGGCCTGCTGCCGGCCAGGCAGGCCCTTGCCTTCTCGCGCATCGAGCCCTGGGGCTTCTTCATCGTCATGGCGCTGGTGCTCGCCGGCGTCGTGAGCTCGCTGTGGCTCAGTCCGCTGATGAACGTCGGCTACCGCATCCTCGGCGTGCTCCTGGCGCCCCTGAATTCCCTCCTGTCCTGACCCCATGAGCGCACCCGTCGTCCGCTACCTCACCGGCATCACCACGACCGGCACGCCGCACCTGGGCAACTACGTCGGAGCGATCCGTCCCGCCGTGCAGGCCAGCCGCCGCCCCGGCACGGAGAACTTCTACTTCCTGGCCGACTACCACGCGCTGATCAAGTGCGACGAGCCGGCACGCATCCAGCGCTCCACGCTGGAGATCGCCGCCTGCTGGCTCGCCGCGGGCCTGGACCCGGAGCAGGTGTTCTTCTACCGCCAGTCCGACATTCCCGAGGTCACCGAGCTCACCTGGCTGCTCACCTGCGTCACCGGCAAGGGCGTGCTCAATCGCGCGCATGCGTACAAGGCGCAGGTGGACAAGAACACCGCGGCCGGCGTGGACGTCGACGCCGACGTGAGCATGGGCCTGTTCATGTACCCGGTCCTCATGGGCGCGGACATCCTGATCTTCAAGGCGCACAAGGTGCCGGTGGGCCGCGACCAGGTGCAGCACCTGGAGATGGCGCGCGACATGGCGCAGAGCTTCAACCACCTGTATGGCGAGCACCTCGTGCTGCCCGAGGCGGAAGTGGACGAAGCGGTGGCGCTGCTGCCCGGCCTGGACGGCCGCAAGATGAGCAAGAGCTACGACAACGTGATCGGCCTGTTCGCGCCACGCGAGCAGGTGCGCAAGGCCATCTTCTCGATCGTGACCGACTCGCGCGCGCCGGGCGAGCCCAAGGACACGGAGGGATCGGCCCTGTTCCAGATCTACCAGGCCTTCGCCACGCCGGCCGAGACGCAGAAACTGCGCGAGCTCTACGCCGCGGGCATCGCCTGGTCGGATGCGAAGCAGCTGCTGTTCGACCGCATCGACGCGGAGATCGGCCCCATGCGTGCACGCTACGAGCACCTGGTCGCGAACCCCGCGGAATTGGAGCGCATCCTGCAGGCGGGCGCCGCCAAGGCGCGCGCGCGCGCGACGCCGCTGATGCGCGAACTGCGCGAAGCCGTCGGCCTGCGCAACCTCGCTTCCATCGCCGGCGCGGCGAAGAAGGAAAAGACGAAGGCCGCCCTGCCCAGCTTCAAGCAGTACCGCGAAGACGACGGGCTCTTCTATTTCAAGTTCGTGGATGCGCAGGGGCGCCTGCTGTTGCAGAGCGCGGGCTTCGCCTCGCCCAAGGAGGCGGGGCAGTGCATTGCGGGCCTGAAGGCCGCCCAGTCCCTCCCGGCCGGCGTGGCGGCCGAGCCGCCGCAGGGTGTCAGCCCCGAACAGGTCGCGGCTGCGCTGCGCGAGATGGCGGCAGGGGCGAACTAAGGCATTAGCACGGACGTGTTCACGAGGAACGCGCTATCCTTGTCGCCTCATGCCGGAAACACATTTGTCGAAAACCATGACCCTGTACGTCGTCGACGACCATCCCCTGATGCGTGAGGCGGTCGTGATGCTGCTGCGCCGGATGCGGCCCGGCGCCGAAGTCGTCGAACTCGACCGCCTCGGCGGGATCGAGGCCGCGGTGCGCCAGCACGGCACCCCCGACCTGATCACGCTGGACCTGAAGCTGCCAGACACCACCGGCACCTCCGGCGTGCACGAACTGAAGAAGCGATTCCCCGAAACGCCGCTGGCGGTGCTGTCCGCCTCCCCGGCGGCCGACGCCGAGGAAGCCTGCATCGAGGCCGGCGCCGACATCTACATCGAGAAGTCCTCGGGCGGCCAGGAGATCGGCAATGCGCTGCGCGCCCTGCTTTCCGCCGACGGCCAGTTCGAGGAACTCGCCCCGACGGACAACAAGCTGTCCAAGCGGCAGAAGCAGCTGATCGTGATGCTCGATCGCGGCCTGTCCAACCGCGAGATCGCCGACGAACTCGGGATCAGCGAGCACACGGTGAAGGTGCACCTGTGGCGCCTGTTCCGGCGGCTCGGTGTCAAGAGCCGCACGCAGACGATCCACTACGCGCGCACGCACGGGTTGTTGGGGGCATAAGGCGGTCTCGGAGGTGGACCCTTCGGTGGGATCCACTGCCTTCACCGGCCGCGGCGTGTGTCGCGCCACCCTTGTATTGTTCATGATTGAATTTCCAGAGTTCGGCGAGAGCCGAGCGGAGCGGGTGTACGCCGTCGCCACCCTTTGGACCCCTCAGCCTGAGCTGTAGATCAAGCGGCACTCGCTCCTTTCTCCTGTCCTGTCCCAAAGATCGGACAGTATCTTTCTGCCCGGCATTGCCGGAGCCCGTATTCACAAGGTGGATCAGACAT